>CANPOS010000037.1 GCA_947575745.1 uncultured Clostridium sp. | reverse complement strand
CAGATATGAATAGTGATGGACAAATAACAGTAACAGATTTAACACTTCTAGTAAATAAAATAGAAAATAGAAGAGAGTATACTGTAGAACTAATAAACTTAGACACACCAAATTATTATCCAAAAAAAGGTGAAGAGATAGAAATAACATTTGGAGCCATTATTAATTATGAAGATGTAGTATTACAAAAAATTATAATAAATGAGCAAGAGTATGTAGTACAAAATGAAAATGGAATTTATAAAATAAAAGTGAATGTAGGAGAACAAGTTGGAAGAAAAGAATATAAAATAAGCAAAGTTATTCTAAATACAGATGCAGAAGTGAAAATGAATGACACATTTGCTGTAAGTGTTTTAAAAGACCAACCTTTTATAGAAGAAAATAGCTATAAATTAGAAGAAACATTTGAAGGAAAAGCATATGTAAACTTTAATTTAGTGGATAGTGAACAAAGTATTACATCTGCACAATTTAGTGTTTATGAAATTTCAAACATAACATCACAAGTTCAACAACCACAAATAGAAGATTCAGAAATAGCAGTTGTAGAAACAAATATAACAGCAGGGGTAAACAGACAGGAAGTACCAGTAGAAGATGGAAAGAGTTATAGAGTTGTTATTAATGTAGCATATAATCTTGCTAAAGACCAAATTGAAGGAAAAGAACATAATGGAGAATCTTTTATATATAGTAAAGAATTTATTATGGCATTAGATTATAAGTTTAGTATAAGCAATATTAAAACTTTAAAAGATGGTCAAGAAAGTAACAAATTTGCTAAAAAGGAGCAAATTACAATCAAATTTGATAGTACTAATATTGCTTATGAAAATACTAATAGTGCTAACTTTGAACCAAGTACTATTACTGTAAATAATAAAGAGTATGAAGTAACAAAACAAGAAGAAATGTATATAGCAACTATTGATGGATTAGAGAAAGTTGGAGAAAATATTATTACTATAGAAAAAGTAAAATTAAAAAATGGAAAAGAAATCATATTAGAAACACAAAATACAGTAGTAGTAACAATTGATGCTCAAAAACCAATAGTATCTAATATACAAACAGAAGAAAATGTAAAAGAAAAAAATATTAAAGTAACTTTTGAAATTGAAGATGAGGCAAAAGCTATCCAATCAGCTAAAATAGTACTTTATGATAGTGGTGAAAATATAATTGCAAGTCAAGATATAACACTAGAAGAAATAGAAAATGGAACTATAGAAAAAATCCTTAATACAAAAACAACAAATAGTTATATTATTAAAGTTATTGCAACTTATCAAGAAACAGAAGATCATATAGTAACAGACAGTGTTTTATTAGAAAAAGAAATTGTAGCAAACTGTTTTGCAACAATAAAAAAAGCAGAAGTAGAAAGAAATATTTTAGAAAAAAATGAAACAGTTAAAATTACATATGAAATTGAAACTAATAGTGAAAGTGAAATTGAGAGAATACGTGTAAATAACTTAGATTGTATAGCAACTAAAAAATCAAGTGGAGTGTATGAAATAAGTACTGAAGTAGGAGAAGAAGCAAAAATATTACAATTTATTACTAGTAAAGTAATATTTGCTGACAAAAAAGAAGCGACAGTAGAAAATACAATAGAAGTAACAGTTTTAAAAGATATACCAAGAATTGAAGAAATAAAACAAGAAGACAACTTAGCACAAAACAAAGTAACAGTAACATTTACATTAGTAGACCCAGATAGTAGCTTTATCACAGGAAAAGTACAATTAATAAAACCAGCAGTAGATGGAATGCCTGAACAAGTAATTCAAGAACCAATAATCGAAAGAGATGGCGAACATGGAAGAGTCCTTTTTGAGAATGTAGAAATTGACAAAGAATATATGGCAAGATTTATTGCAAACTATAATCGTTATCCAGAAGGAAACGAAAATATAGAAGAAAATCAAGTCATTAAAGAAGCAAAAATTATGTTAGTAGGTGATTACAACTTACAAGTAAATGGATTAAAAACAGCAAATAAAGAAAAAGACACAAAATACTTTAACAAAAAAGAAGAAATAACACTAAGTTTTAATTCTACTAATGCAACAAGCTTTTTACCAGAAAAAGCAATTATAAATGGTAATGAATATGTTTTAACACGTACAGATGGAACTAACATTTATACTACTAAATTACCAGCATTAGAAGAAAGTGGTGTAAAAGAATATAACTTAGAAACAATTATATTAAATAACAAAAGATTTTTAGATGTAGAAACAGAACAAAAAGTCAAAATCGAAGTATTAAAAGAAAAACCAACAATTACAAGTTTTGGATATAAAGAAGACGATACAGATAAAAACAAGGTAATTGCAACCTTTAACTTAAATGATATAGAAACAACTATCTCTAATGGAACTATTGTAATTATAGACGACCATAAAAATGAAATCAAAACACAAAATTTGGTAGTAGGCAATAATCAAATAACATTTGATAAAATAGATAGTGAATATTATAAGATTAAAGTAATAGTTAATTATGACTTAGATACCAATGCTTTAGATGCTGGAGAAAATGAATATCAAGAACAAATACTATTACAAGAAGAAATAGACTTTGAAGAAAGAAAAATACAACTAAAAGATATAAAAGATGTAAAATTATACCATATATATTATGGATTTCCAATGAGAGTAAGTCACATTGATAGCAATGAAATAATTGAAAATCCAGAAAATTATGTAGCAAAAGTACAAATGAAAAATATGCCAGATATGTATGCAAATGTAAAAGCCTGTAGAGTTGAACAAAGAACAGTTCTTTTAGAATTAGATGTAGAAAATACAGTAATCTATAAAGAAGACGAAAGACAAACTAAAGTAGAAGTACCTTTTGGTGTTATGGGAAATACAGGTCCTTCTGTAAGTAATGAATCTTTTGAAGATTTAATTTACAGAATGAAACAATATCCAACAGGAACTTTTAACCTAACAAAAGATTATGATGCTTCTGAATATGAAGTAGATACCTTAACATATTATGGCAGTGGAATATTTGAAGGAACTATTAATGGAAATGGGCATACAATCTACAATTTACAAAAACCATTATTTGACGAAATAGATAGAGCAGATATTAGAAACCTTGTAATAGAAGATGCTTATATAACAAACAAAGTAGGGGAATGGCAAAAAGGATTTATTGCAAATGAAATTTATAGTAAAACCGTTATTAGCAATGTACATATCAAAAATTCAACTATTTCTACATATAATTTATTTTATACATTTGGACCAATAGCAGGAAGATTGAGTGGTAGTAGAATTGAAAAATGTAGTGTTACCAATATATCTATAGTAGCACAAAGAGGGGCAGGTTCTAGAAGAGTAGGAGGTATTGTTGGAGAAATAGGATATGGTTCAACTATAGAAGATTGCTATGTAACAGGAGATATTGAAGGTTCTTGGGAAGTTGGTGGAATTGTTGGTGGTGTTCAAGACTCTATGTATCAACAAAATACTATTAAACATTGTATTTCAAAAGTAAATATCAAAGGAACATCAGGACCAGCTAATGTAGGAGGAATTGCTGGAAATGCAAATGGTTCTGGAAGAATTAAACTAGTACAAAATATTAGTTTAGCAGAAGGAAGCAAATCATATAAAACACATGGAAGTGCTATTACTCTGGATCCAGACACATTCAATTATGAAATGACAGAATCTAATTTAATGGGAAATGCAGAGAACTCAAATGGACTAATTAAGGAATTTGCTAAAAACGAATTTACTGGAGAATTCTGCAAAGAACAAGCAGGATTTAGTGACCAAATTTGGAATTTAGACAATAAAAACTATGAAAATATACCAACTTTAAAAGGTTATGACCCAAATAATAAACAAGAAGGAGCAAGCAGTGGAACCTACATTCCAGATATAGAAAGATTAAAGAAGATGCAAGACTATGACCCAGACAAGGAAATAGCGTATTCAAATCTATATAAATTAATGCCATTCCTTGATGCAAGATATTTGGTAGTAGATGGTTTAAGAATTAGTGAAGATGACATTCTAAACCAAAAACAAATCAAAACTATTTTACCATATAATGATAAAAATGAATTTGTCCTAACACTTACTGAAGAAAACTATCAAAGTTTAGACCATATCAATGTGGTATTTACAGATGACACAACAAAGCAATATCAATTAAAGTTTAAGAATATGAATAATCATATTGTTTCTTACAAAGTAGAAGAACTAGGAATTGAATACAATTTTGATAAATATGTTATAAAACAAGATGCAGAAATTGTAAAAAAATTATCAGACTATATTCTAACTTTAGATTACGACAAAGACTTAAAACCATTAGTATCAGAAATTAATTTAGGAAATCGTAATTATAAAGAGTTCTTTGATGAAACAATCAAGACAGAAGAAGGGGCAAAACAATTTGTTATAAACTTTTTAGGAAATATTAATGGATATAGTGTAACAATAGATAATCATATTTTAAACCAATATATTTATGATTATTTAACAAAAAGTACAAATAAATTAAAACAAAATATGTTTGCTTATAACTATTATTCACGTTTCTATGGATTTAAAGTTAATAACATGAAAGTAAGTGATATCTTATTCTTCAAAGGTGAAATATATAATAATAGTGCAAGTACAAACAACTTAGTAAATTTATTATTAAAGAGCACCTCATTAGGCTCTCATGTTAGTTATTTGTTCTATGAAGAAACCGTAGGACCTTGTGTTGGCTTCAAAACAGTTAGTGAATTTGTAGAACATAACATTAAAATGTTTGCTGATAATCAAGAACCAAATGATTGGTTTGCAGAGAACTTTAATGGTATTTTGGTAGAAATGCCAGCAAAAGGATATGAAGATAGTATAGACTATCGTGCTTGGACACAACTAAAGAAGCAGAAAAAATTCATATTACCAATGTTAACATTGCCAGAAGATTCAGGCTTTATGATATCGGCACCAACTACATTTTTAGTAGGTTCTCAAAGGCTTTATGTAAGAGAACCAGGAAATGAAGCACAAATTCAAAACTTAAAAAATTTAATGCAAAGTTTTGCTAACCAAATTGGTGTATTTTATACAACAGCAGCTGGATTTATAGAACCATCTATCTTTAATATGATATGTGATGTGGGAATTGATACTACTGTTTTACCAGTATTAGGAGAACAGAAAAAAGGAACAGCAACTGATCCTTTCACCAAAAACTTTAATGAACTATTAAATGAATGGTTTACAATAAGAGCGGTTTCAGCCTACTCGGGTGGTCAAAGAATATACTATGTTGTTGACAATATGTTAACTAGTTATGGTCGTACATGGACACACGAAACTGGACATAACCAATGTAACTTCTTATTCTTTAAGAGAAATGGATTTAGACCAGTAGGTGGTAATAATAATAATGATGGATCAGGAACAGAGGATTACACTGATGGAAATACAACCCAAGGATTTGGAGATGGAGCAGTAAACTTTAATTTAAGTTATAATTATAATAGTAGTCAATTAATTACTACAAACTTAACAACAGAAAGAATTAACACAACTGAAAAGATAGAAAGTTATTATAAAAGAATGTTTGAAACTATAGACTTTTTAGACTATGCAGAAGCAAAAGCATTCTTACAGTTAACACCAGAAGAACAATCTAAAGTTGCAGTACAAATTTACTATCCAAATGCACCAAGAAATTATGCTAATGTAGGATGGAAACCAATTACTAAAGAAGAATTTGAAGAAATGGACTTAAAAACAATTGAAGACATTTATGATAACCAAATTACTATTAAACCAGGAATAACTGGACCAGTAGTACAAACAGGGGAACAAGGGTTATATGGTTCAGAAGGTATGTATATAAGACGTTGGTATCAACCATTTAACGAAAAAGGAAGAACCCATACTTATGGATTCACTTACACATCATGGCAAATGCTAGGAATTGGTGGATATGATGGAGGATATGTCACTTACTTTAGTGGAAAGAGTAAAAATGACTTAGATGCCATTCAAAAAGTAACTAAAGACCCAGATATGACTTGGAAGAAATTTAAAACAATGCGTTATGAATTAATGGAAAATAGTTGGAATACAATTCCATACTTAAATTCAGACGATTTAGTAGAAAAATATGTAGAAGCATTAAAACTAGATGCTACAAACAATGACAGAAATGTTAGTAACAGTACAAATGTAAGAAGAATGAACTACCATTATTTAAAACGTGTAACTAATGACTTTAGAGCAGAAGTGTTAGATGGAAATATCCAAAAAGTTCATATTAAAAATGCAGAAGAATTTAAACAAAAATTAATGGAAAATCCTAGTGCTTACTATATATTAGACAATGATATAGATTTATCAAGCATAACAGAAGGAGATTCTATTATTGGTGGATACTTTATGGGTAAACTAGATGGGCAAGGACATAAATTAATAGGAAATACAATTCCAATTTTCAATACAATTAAATTTGCGCATATATCTAACCTACAAGTAGAAAATAGTAATATCACAAGTAGTTTAATGAATGTAGGAGCATTTGCTAAAACGATAGAATATAGCCAAATTGAAAATATACAAGGCAAAAACATTACGATATCTACTACAAATAAACAAGTTGGTGGATTAGTTGGTAGTATGACTAACAGTTTCGTAAAAAATGTACACTTAACCCAAACAAATATATTAGGAACAACAAGAGTAGGAGGAATTGCAGGCTATGTTGGTCAAAGCCAAATAGAAGAAAGTACTGCAAATGGAAGAGCACGTTCAACAGGAAATGCTGCTGGAGGATTATTAGGAGAAATTTATAGCAAAACAACAGTTAGAAATTGTTATTCAATAGGAGAAGTACAAGGAAACCAAGATATTGGTGGATTAGTTGGATATGTTAATTCATCATATATTATCAACTGTTTTAGTAACACAAATGCTACTGGAAACGCTGGAATAGCAAGCTTTACAGGACAAACAACAAATAACTCTGTCATAAAAAATAATATTACATTAGTAAATCAAACTGTAGGATATAAGTTTGATGGTAGAACTGCTACTGATAAATTCACAAACTTTAGTGGAAACTATGAAAACAAAGTCAATGTAGGAAAATCAACAACAACAAGAGCGGGCATTGACTTTACAGGAAAAATTACAGAAGTAGAAGGAACAGAAGTTAAGAAAGAAAGCTTTTATACTAATACTTTGACTTGGGATAATACAGTTTGGGACTTTAGTAGAATTCAAAATGGAGGATTACCTAAATTAAGAAATGATGACCCAAATGATGTAACTATTTCAGGCGAAAGATATAGTATAACAAATGCAGAAGAATTTGAAAGACTATTAAAAGAACATAGAGAAGCAACATTTGTAATTGAACAAGACATTGACCTATCTACATTAGAAAGTACAACAACTATTATTGATGGTACTTTCATGGGAAGAATCGAAGGAAATAATCATACATTAAGAGGAAATAAAGTACCAATTTTCCATACAGCTCGTTATACTTATATTGAGAACTTAACAATAGAAGGAAGTAATATAAATAAAAATGAAACAGAAGTAGGAGCTCTTACAAAAATAGCAAGTGATGTAGAACTTAAAAATGTGATTGGAAAAGATATCACAGTTGTAAACAGAAGAGATAATACAGGTGGATTAATTGGTATTATGACTTATGGAGATCTAGAAAATGTACACGTCATTGGAGGAAATGTGACAGGAACTAACCGTGTAGGAGTGCATTCAGGATATGTTGGATATTCTAACATAAAAGCATGTAGTAGTAATGGGACTGCTATAGGTACAGGGAATGGTGTTGGTGGATTTATGGGAGAAATCACCAATGGAACAACAGTTGAAAATTGTTATTCAAGAGGAAAGGCGACAGGAAATCAAAATGTAGGAGGATTTGTAGGACTTTTAAGTAAAGCATCTATAGTAACGAATTCTTTGAGTATTACAAAAGTAGGAGGAACAGAAGCAGTTGCTGGATTTGTTGGGCAATCTATTACAAATTCTACTGTTAGAAATAATATATCATTAGGAAATCAAGTTAGACAGCACTATAAATTTGATGGCAAGACTACTCAAGAACAATTAGGAAACTACGAAGGAAATTATGAATATGAAGGAAACAAAGGTATTTCTACACTAACAAGAGAAGAAATTGATTTTACTGGAAAAGTAAGTGTAGCAAACAGACAAAATGTAACAACTAAAGACTTCTATACTAATACTTTGGGATGGAATGAAGAAATTTGGGACTTTAGCACAATCGCATCTCATAAGACACCAACATTAAAAAATAATGACCTAAATGAAAGTATAGAAATTGGAATACCAGTTCATCAAATACATACAGAAGAAGAATTCAAAACTTTAATAGAACAATATCCAGATGAAAACTTTACACTAGAAAATGATATTGATTTATCTAGTTTAGAAAGTACAGGAACTATAATTAGTGGTGAATTCATAGGAGAGATAGATGGAAAAAATCATAGCTTAAGAGGAAATAACATTCCAATCTTCCATACCGTCCGTTATGCAAAACTTACAAATTTCAATTTAGAAGGAAGCAATATCAACAAAAATGAAACAGAAGTAGGAGCACTTGCTAAAATAGCAGACAAAGTAGAACTTCAAAATATAGTAGCAAAAGATATTACAGTAATTAATAAAAACAATAATACAGGTGGTCTAATTGGAACTATGACTTCTAGTGACTTAGAGAATGTTCATATCATAGGAGGAAATGTAACAGGAACCTACCGAGTAGGATTACTAGTAGGTTATGTAGGAACATCCTATATCAAAGAAAGTAGTAGTAATGGAGTAATAGCAGCAACAGGAACAGTTTGTGGAGGATTAGTAGGAGAAGCCATAAATAATACAACTATCCAAAATTGTTATTCTTTAGGAGATGCTAAAGGAAATCAAGATATAGGAGGATTAGTAGGAATTTTAAGAGAGTCTAGTATTTTAAATTGCTTTAGTACTGTAAAAGTACTTGGTAATGCGGGGGTTGCAGGACTACTAGGAAAAGCAGAAAGCAATTCAGTTGTTAAAAATAATATAGCACTAGGAAATCAAATAAAACAATACAAATTTGATGGAAGAACAGCAAATGACCAGTTTGAAGGCTTTGAAGGAAACTATGAATATGAAGAAAATACAGGTATTTCTACTTTAACAAGAGAAGGCATTGACTTTACAGGAAAAATAAGTGTAGCAACAAGAGAAAATGTAAGCAATGAAGAATTTTATACTAATACTTTGGGATGGAATATAGATATTTGGGATTTTGCTAATATAGGAGAAGGATGTATTCCAAAACTAAAAAATTTAGACCCAAATGAGAAAACACAAATTAATAAGATAGACACTTATGATATACATTCAGCAGATGAATTAATAAGCTTAATGAATGTACATCCAGATGCTGTGTTTAATATTCAAGATGACATAGACTTCTCTGGAAAAACGTATACAATAGGAAGTACTGTTATACCAGTATTCTATGGTGAAATCAGAGGAAATAACCATACAATAACCAACTTAACAAATGCTGCCTTGTTTGGACAATTTGAAGGAAAAGTAGATGGTTTAAATATGGAAAACTACAATTTTGGAGCAAAATGGAAAAATGGATTTATTGATTGGAGTACAAGTAACCCGATGAGATCTAGAGTAGCAGCCTTTGCATTAAAAGCATCTAATGCAACCTTTACCAATATGAAATTTACTAATATGGTTGTGTTAGGAAATACAACTGTTGCTGCCATAGTTGCAGAAGATGAAAACAGTACATATGAAAATATTGAGATAAAACAAGTGTATTTAAATGGAAGAACACGTGGAAATCAAACTGCATCGATGGTTGCTGTTAAAACAGGTGGAAGTATTAAGAACTGTTATGTACAAGGAGAACTGTATGGAGCTGGATTACAAAATGGTGGAGTAGTATCCTTAACTAAAGGAGATGTTACAATTGAAAATGTAATAGCCAATATTTATATGAGTTGTAGTACAGCTAGTAATGCAGCAACTTGGGGAGGATTTGTTGCCAAAGTAGGTGATGGTAATTTAATTGTTAAAAATTCAAGCATGATAAATAAATTCGAACAAAATAACAACCCAATTAATAAATTTATAGCAACTGTTGTAGATGGAGCAAGTGCAACTTTTGAAAATTGTTATGAAAATATAGAAGCAAATGGAATTGAAAGCAATCTTACATACAGTATAATTAAAGCTACTAATGCAGAAATTATGACAAAAGAATTTTATACAAGTAGAGTGCTTTTAGATGAAAGTATTTGGGAATTAGATAGTATTACAGAAATGGACATAACAAGTGTTGAAAATAAGGTTATAAGATTTATCACATTTGGTTTAAAAAATCTTATAATGAAGTATGCTTTATAGAATTTTTATAAAAAGAAAATAAAGGCTATGAAAAAGTCTATTAGAAAAATGAGATTTGAGTTATAATTTTAACTCAATCTCATTTTTTATTGAATAGGAAAAATCGCAGATTTTGACTATTCAACAAGGTTAATTTACCTTGGACAGTGCAATAATCGCAAAGCGATTTTGCACATGTGGACGTCGAAATCTTTGATTTCGCTAACGTCCAATTTTCTTATTACGAAGGAAATTACTAACGAAGTTAGTATATTTCGGAAGTAACAAGGTTAAGTTTCCTAAGACTGTGCATGTTTGCAAAGCAAAATGCACATATGGCGAAGCCACTTTTCTTATAGTGAGAATTGAAAATTTGGATTTGCTTTTTATATATAAAGGAATTTTAAATAATAGTAATAAAATAAAATAAAATCTTAAATAGATATAAAATCTTAAAAATATAATGGAATTTAACAAAGATATTATAATAGAATTAATTATATAGGTATATGAAAATAAAAAGTAAAAAAGCAATTATTTATTTTAAATCTACGGCAGAACTGAAAACAGCAAGACAAATAATAAATTAAAGAACAAGAGTAAACATAAATAAATATCTTTAATAAAAATGAAATGAAAATATAATATATATGTAATAAAAGGAAAATAAGCTGAAACATAAGAACGCGTAAGTAAATGCCATATAATATATTTTAAGTACATAAAAGAGATATGTAAACCATTGAAAGAAAGTAATAATTATTGTATACTTAATAATATATATAGATGAAATTTTAAGAGGTGGAAAGTAATATGAAATTAAAAAAACTAGCATTTGCCATAATAGGAATTATATTTATGCTTGTAATTTTAATAACAATAAATGTGCAAGCATCAAATAGCTTAAAAGCAACTATACAAAGCTCAAAAAATGAACTAAAAAAGACAGAAGAAGTAGTAGTTACATTAAAATTGGATGAATATAAAGATATAAAAGATGGAATTAATGCATATAAAGCAACTTTATATTATGATGAAAACATATTTGAAGAACTACTTGAACAAAACTTTGTATGTAAGAATGACTGGGAAATGCTAAAATACAATAAAGATACAAAAGAATTTATAGCTATAAAAAAAGCAGGAAGTAAAGAACCAGAAGAAGTAGCAAGTATTACTTTAAAAGTAAAAGAAGAAATAGAACCAAAACAGACAGAGATAAAAATTAAAAATATAACAACATCAGATGGAAAAGAAGATATATATATAGATGAAGCGAGAGTAGCAATAGATATTATAGAAGAACAAGAAGTAGAACCAGGAGGACCAGAGAAAATCAGCTCACAAAAGTATAAAATAGAAGAAGGTTACATTTTGAAGATAGCACCAGAAACAACAGTAGCTGAGTTTAAGCAAAATGTAATATTAGAAAATGTAACAACAGATCCACAAATGGTATTTACAGATGAAAACGGAAATGTATTACAAGAAGATAACAAAATAAAAACAGGAATAAAACTAAAAGTAGGAAAGACATTACAATATAATCTTGTAGTAATAGGGGATATAGATAAAGACTCAGAAATTACAATAAGCGATTTAGCAGAAATGAAATTGCATCTTATTGAAAATACATTACTAACAGGAATAAAACTAAAGGCAGCAGACATAGATGCAGATAATGACATAACAATAAATGATTTGGCACAAATAAAGATGATATTAATAGGTTTAATAGAGATAAAATAAAAGAGGTGAGAATAAATGAAAAAAGCTATAGATATTACAACAATATTTAAAAACAAATTAATATTAGCAATAAGTATTTTTATAGCAGTTATATTAATATCTTTTGGAGTAATTTATGCAAATAATATTGCCTCAAAAGGAGAATTAAATGATGATGGAGAAATAAATTACGCAGATGTAAGTCTGTTAGAAATGTATTTAATTCATTTGAATGAGTTACCAGAAGATAAATTATCAAATGCAGATATGAATAGTGATGGACAAATAACAGTAACAGATTTAACACTTCTAGTAAAGAAAATAGAAAAGACATTAGATTATGAGGTTACAATAAGAAATATTAAAGCAAGTAATTATTATCCAAAAAAGAAAGAAGAAATAAAATTAAGTTTTAATATTGATGTAAGTTATGGAGAAGAAGTAAGAACAATTACTATAAATGGAATAGAATATGAAGTAATACAAAATGAAATAAATGGGAATTTATATGAAATCACATTAAATGTTGGAGAAACAAGTGGTGTAAAACAATATAGATTTGAGAAAGCAACTTTAAAAAATGAAAAAGAAATTGCTATTGATTATGTAGCTGAAATAGAAGTATTAAAACAACAACCAACAATTGAAAATTGGATAGTAACAGAAGATGTACAAAAATCAGAATTAAATATATCTTTTGACATTTTAGATTTAGATTCAGCATTTGAGTCAGGAAACTATAAAATCTCAGAAGAAACAGAAGATACAGAAAATATAGAATATATAAAAACTGGCACATTAGAAATGAGTAATAATATAAATGTACAAGTAGAGGAAGGAAAAAATTATAAGATTGAGTTATGCATGGAGTACAATTTAGACACAGATTCTTTAGAACAAGATGGAGATAATAGAGGATTTGTAATTGAAGAAAAAAGTTTAAGCTTTAATATAGACTATGGACTTCAGGTGTCAGATATAAAAACTTATCGTCATAAGGAATATGTAGAAGATACAGAAGAAATAGAAGAAGAAACAAATCAATTTTATGTAGGAGAAGATATATTATTAAAATTCAACAGTACAAATAAAACACAATATGTACCAGAAAAAGTAGTAGTAAATGGAAAACAATATGAATTAACAAGTAAAGATAATACATATGCAGCAGTATTAGATGGATTTAATAGTACAGGAAGTCATACAATTAACATAGAAAAAGTTATTTTAGATAATAGTAAAGAAATTGATGTAAACCAAGGAACTCAAGTAAATTTAATAAAAAATGCTCCAAATGTTGCAAGATTCAGAGTTAATGAAAGTTTAGAAGAAAAAAATATTAGTATGCTTATTTTTATAAAAGACAAAGATAAAGCGATAACTAATTTAATTGCAAAAGTACTTGATGAAGAAGATAATGAAATTACATCTAAAGATTTAACAGAATATTTAATAGATGAAAATTTAAGTGATAGTGAAGAAGAAGGATTACAAAATACATATTATATAAATACAGCAATAGATATAGAAAACGTAAATTTACCATATAAGTATAAAATCAGATTAGTTGCAAGTTATAGTTTACTTGAAAATGATGAAAATTACACTCACACAAATGAGAAACTATCAGAAACTGAAGTATCTTCTACTCCACTTGCTAATATAAATAGTGTACAGGTATCTAATAAATATCCAGAAAAGGGAGCAAATGTTACATTAACATATCAAATAGAAACAAATAATAAAGATGCTGAAATAGAATATATTAGGGTAAATAATATAAAATGTATAGCAACAAAACATATAGATGAAGTAGGAAATATAACATATTCTGTAACACTAAATGCTGGAGAAAAAGCTGGTATAGTAGAATTAAATACAACAAGTATTATATTTGAAGAAAATGTATCAGCTAGTGTAATGAAACAAGTAAAAATAGACGTTTTAAAAGAGAAGCCTACTAGTGAAGCATTTTTACAAGTTGATGATATAGATAATAGGACTGTTAGATTAACTGCAAATATAGTAGATCCAGATAAAGCTTTTATAAGTGGAAAAGCAGAACTTGTAAGAAATAGTGATAAAGAAGTAGTTGCAACAAAGGAATTTGATGCAGAACATATTACTTTTGATATTGAGAATATTGAACTAGAAACAGAATATACACTAGTTGCAAAAATGACTTATGATAGAGATACAAATGAGCTAGAAGAAGACACAAGCTTAAATTATGTAGAAGACGAAATATTTAGAAGAAGACCAATTCAATTAATTCCAAATTATCAGTTACAAATAAGTAATTTAAAGACATATAATGGAGAAAAGGAAACAATATATTTTGAAAGAGGGCAAGAGGTAACAGTAAGTTTTGATAGTACTAATAACACAGTATTTTATCCAGTTTATGCTATCATAAATGGAAAACAATATGAATTAGAAAAAACAGAACAAAACTACAAAACTAAGATACCAGTAGTATCTACATTTGGTCCAAAAACAGTTACAATTGAAAAGGTAATTTTAAATAACACAAAAGAAATTATACTAACACAAAATAATGAAAAACAAGTAGGAATATTAAAATTAAGACCAACTATTACAGATTTTGGATATAGTGAAAATACAGAAAATGGAAGTATAGATGTAGCATTTAGAATAAATGATGAAGAAGAAACAATAACAGGTGGAACTATAAAAGTAATAAATGAAAATGGAGATATAGTAAAACAAGAAACATTAACTCCAAGTTCAAATGGAATTAGCTTTGAAAAAGGAGTTTGCGAAGAATTTGAAATAGTAGTACTTGCAGATTATGATTTAGATACAAATAAAATTACAACTGGAGATAATGAATATAAAGATCAACAATTGCTTAAAGAAGGAATTAATATAAGCCCAGAACGTTTGATTGAAATAAAAGATATAATAGGTATAAGTCTATATTCAAAAGAAAATCCAACAGCAGAAGTTACTAGTGTAACAGAAGAAGATTTATCTGAATTAGACAATTACATAGTAAAAGTTAAAACAAAGAAAATGCCTATACTATATGCTAAGATAACGAGCTATGAAACAACAGATACAGGAGATTTAAACTTCATTTTAGACTATGATAATGTAATCCAATACGAAAATGGTAAAAAACAAAACAAACTAAAAGTCACATATGGTAAATTAGAAAATGGAGTTGCTGAAAATAAAAATATAGAAACTTTAATTGCAGAAATACAGGCAAATCCAGATGGAGAGTTTACACTAACACAAGATTATGATGCATCTTATTTAAAGACAACAAACACATCACTTATTACATCTGAGTTTAGAGGGACATTAGATGGAAATGGACACACAATATATAACCTAAATAAACCATTATTTGACACACTAGAAAGTGCAACAATTAAAAATCTTGAATTAGAAAATGTAAATTTAATGGAAGCCTCAAGCAAAGGAAGTATTGCTAGTGTAGCTTCAAATACTAATATAAAAAATGTTCATATTAAAGACTTGAATATAGTAACCAAAGCAAATGAAATAGGTGGACTTATTGGTACATTAACAAATGGAACAATTGAAGAATGTAGTGTAACAAATTATAATGTAAGTACATCTGGACACATAAGAATTGCAGGTATTGTTGGATATATGAATGGTGGAACAATTAGAAATTGTTATGTACAAGGAGAAATGAATTCGACTCAAAACAAAGACGGTAATGGAATAGGTGGTATACTTGGTCATGGATTAGCAACACCAATTACTATTGAAAATTGTATTGCTAAAATAAATTATGTATGGACTGGTGGAGGACCTAGATTAAATGGTGGCATAATAGGATTAGGCATAAGCTCATCAGCAACTTTAAACAATAATGTGAGTTTATCAACTGGTAACGGAATTTATAAAATATGTGGTTTAGCTATTAATGGAAACTCTAGAAATAATTATGAATTAGAAGAATCTGAATTAATCTCAAATGCAACAGGAGAACTAGTGAAAAAAGTAGCAAAAGACAATATCTCAAAAGAATTCTTTATAGACAGTGCGAATTTCGATGAAAGCATTTGGGATTTAGAAGGTGTATCATATGAACACTTACCAAGACTAAAAGGAAATAAACAACAAGAAGACGATACAGAAGCTAAAGAAGATGAAATAGATGCAAACCTATATATTCCAGAATATGACAGAATAAAATATACACCAGGATTTAACAAAGAAAAATTTGTAGCATATCATAATATACAAAAATTAATGCCATATTATGATTCAAAATATGTTGTACTAGATAGTGCGAGCATACCAAATACACATATATTGAATACAAGAACTATAAAACATATACTACCATTTGCAGAAAATAAACTTGTAACATATTTAACATCAAATGACTATGAAAAAATAACAAAAATAAAAGTAGTATTTACCGATTATACGATGCAAGAATATGAAGTGAACTTTGAAAAACTAATAGGAAGTATTGCTATATATAATATACCAGAACTAAATTTAAGCTATGCATTTGGAAATTACATTTTAAATGCAGACTCAGAAGTTATAGGTAAATTATCTGATTATATAAAATCATTAGATTATAATACTGTATTAGAACTACTTACTTCAGCAGCAGATAGTAGGCTATATAGAGATAACTACAATGATGTAATAAAAAATATGTCAGAAGAAATAGCACTTGAAATTCTACAAAACGATGAAAATAGTGTACTTATGCTAAATAATGATATATTAAACAAAAAGATAGAACAGGAATTAATTGGAACTGAAAAAATAAATAAAATGATTTATGCATATAATTATTATGACCGCTGGTATGGCTTTGAAATAGGTGGTGCAAAAGTATCAGATCTTATATTATTTGAAGGCAATATGTATTCAGAGACAATGACACTTTATAATGTAGTAAACGAAGTATTTGTAGGAAATCTAAATCCAGGAGGAACAGATGGCTTTTATAGTACTTGTTTAAGAAAATATACAGGAAGTTCAACAATTGGATATTTCTTAGATTATATTATAAAAAACATCGGTGGATATGAAGATATAGATGACTGGTTTACTGAATATTTTGGTGCTAGAAATTTATTAGCTGAATTTGGAGTAGATAGTAAACCTGAGGTATTATATCGTGGTTGGTATCAACTTAAGAAAAATCAAAAAATGATACTTCCAGTTATTACTTTACCTAGTAATTCTACTTATATGATATCTGGACCAGCACAATTACAATTGGGAGCATCTCAGTTATATCATAAAGACCCTGATACTGCTGCTGGAAAAACGGAAGTTAGGAATAAGATTAATAACCACGTTAACCTTATTAAAAGACATTTTTCAACTTTAGCAGATTCATTTGACTATGGTAAATGGAATAATTATTGTATTATGGTTTATGATTGCACAAAAGCAATTACTAGTTATAAAACTTCATATTTTCCAGGAACTAATATTCCTATAGGAACTAGCCCAGTTTATACTCAAGGAAAAGTTGGTCAAGAACAACCATTCTTTAAGAACTTTAGTGAAATTTTTGGACTATGGCAACCTGTTGGAAGTTCAGCTGGTGTTGGTAATACTGCTGGATTCCTATGGTTCCAAGCAGTAACTGGACTTGGTAACTTTAATACTTGGACACATGAATTTGAACATGCTTTATATGATAAAATAATGCTACATCAACGTGGATGTAGAGTACAACTTGAAACACTTACTGAAGGTAATGTTCAACAACATGTTAATTGGAGTGAAAATAATCTTGTTCAAGATGTTGGACCATATTACTTTAATACATCATTCTATTTGAATAAAGAAGGTAATGCTACTCAAAATTTAACTCCTGAGAGAATTAATACGAAAGAGAAGTTAGAAAATTATTATAAGGGACAACAAAATGCACTAGATTTACTTGATTATATTGAAGGAAAAGCATTTATTAAGTTAACACCAGAACAGCAAGCTAAAATTGCAACAAGAATGAATATATCTCCAGGTTGGTCTTCATGGGGAACAATTACAGCAGCTCAGGCAACTGCTATGAATTTAACATCATTAGAAGCTTTATATGATAATAGAATTATGCTAAGACCAAATAATGCTTGGGGAGTAAGCGTAAGAGGACTAAATATTATTAATGGTATTGGTAGTAATGACTATGGATTTGAATCGGTTTGGGTAAACCGTTGGTTTATTGGACATCTTGACGGAGGTTATGCAGATGCATTCTCTACTAAACGTAACTTTTTTGAAATGCTAGGCTATGCTGGAGTAGAAGGATATGTTATATATGGAAGTAGAGCAAGTGCAAATGACTTAGATGCAATTAAGAAAATTACTAAAATGGTAACTGGCACTGAAATGAATTGGAAACAATACAAGATGAGTAGATATGAGACAGTAGAAGAAAGTCTTGAGAATAATAAGTATATTGATGTCAACTTTATGATAGATCAATTTACTGAGGCATTAACAAATGATGCTAATAGAGGAGATAGAAATATTTCACAAAGAACAAATCTTAGAAAGATATATTATCATTACTTAAAGAGTATTACAAATGATTTTGTAGCTGATCCATTAGGTATAGATATGGAAGTAGAACATATAAGTACAGCACAAGAATTAGTAGAAAAAATTAATAATAAGCCTTATGGTTACTATGTACTTGATAATGATATTGATTTCTCAGAAATGACTACAAATGTAACTCAAACATTTATGGGCAGATTAGATGGCAATGGACATAAAATAATTGG
>CANPOS010000036.1 GCA_947575745.1 uncultured Clostridium sp. | reverse complement strand
CAGACAAACAAGGAAACGAATCAGAACAAGCAAACAAAGAAATAAAATACGACAACATACATCCAGAAGTAGGAGAAATAGAAATAGAAGGAACAAAAGGAATAATAGACGGAACAGAAACAGGATGGTATGTATCAGAAGAAGTAACAATAAAACTAAACAACATGACAGACGAACCAATTGAAAGTGGAATAGAAGGATACTACTATTGGGAAATACCAGAAGGAAGTAGCCCAAGTGAAATACCAGAAGAACAAAAAACATATGTAAAAGGAACAACAGGACAAATAAAGATAACAAAAGAAGGAAAAGTAGCAATAGGGATACAAGCAAAAGACAAAGCAGGAAACAAAACAGAAGGAACAAAAACAATAACAGTATATAAAGATAGTATAGAACCAATAGACTTCTTGCCAAATATAGTAAATATAACAAATAACGGATTTACAGCAACAGGAGGAACAACAGATACGACATCAGAAATATCACACTATAACTTCTATATAAAACAAGGAACAAATATAGTAAAAGAAATAAAAAACGACACAACAGGAAGATTTGAAGTAACAGGACTAGAGCCAAGCACAACATACAGTTTAACAGTAGAAGCAGTAGATAGAGCAGGAAATATAAGAACAGGAACAGGAATAACAGCAACAACAAAAGGGATAGTAGCAACGCCAACAATAACAATAAATCCAAGCACACCAAATGGAAGTAATGGATGGTATAAGACAGGAAACATAACAGTAACAATAAATGATGGAGAAACAGACAGTACAAAAACAGGAGTAACAGGGATAGTATATACACTAAATGGAACACAGACAACAGTAAACGGAAGAACAGCAACAGTCACAATAAGCACAGACGGAACACACACAATAAAAGCATATGCAACAGATGGAACAACAAATTCAGCAGAAACAACTACATATACAATAAAAAGAGACGTAACAGATCCAAGCACGGCATCCTTAGGAACACCAACAAATGTAACAGAAACAGGAATGAGAGTCACAGCGACAGGAGCAGATAGTACATCAAAAGTAGCAACATATAAATTCCAAGCAAGTACAACAAGTAGCTTCTCAAGCATAGCAAAAGAATCAACAGCACAAACAAGTAATACATATACATTTAGTGGACTAACAGGAGGAACAACATATTATTTAAGAGTAATAGTCACAGACAATGCAGGAAGAACAAAGACATCGGGAACAGTAACACAGGCAACAAAAACAAGTGGAATGACTTCAAGTGATCTAGGAAAAACAACAGAAATAGGAAAATATGTAAATTATGTACCAGCAGGAAGTAATTATACAGTAAGTTCAACATATTCGGGAACAAGTTCAAATCAAACATTTGCAGCAAATAACAGTATGAAGTGGAGAATATGGGGAGTAAGTGGAAATAAGCTAATATTAATATCAGAAACCTTAGCAGGAAATATACAATTACAAGGAGCAAATGGATATAACAATGCAGTAAAAATACTAAATGATGCATGTGCACAAGCATATGGAAATAGTAGTTATGGAAGTGCAATAAAAGTAAGAAGTATAAATCAAGATGATATAGATAAAGTAACAAACATGACAACAGATGCACAAAGGAAGGCAGTAAACTCAAGTTATGGAAGTTCATATACACCAAGTAATTATCAGTGGCCAAATATCTATGGACAAGAGCCAAGTAAAACAGGGGGAGGAAGCTTAGATAGAAGTAGTCAAAGTAGTTGGGTAACAGGTACAACAAATTCAAGCTTTACAGGAAAGTACACAAATTATAGTTATAATATATCGAAGTATGCAACACAAACAATATATGATGCATTGCTGACAAACCCAAGTGCAAGTTCGACTAGTGGAACCAGTGATTGTGACGATTACTGGGTCGCTTCGCGCTGTGTCAGCGTAAGTTCTGACCGTGCGTGGTTCGACGTGTTCAGCGTACGTGGAGGTGCCTTACGTACCTATGAATTGTATAGCTCGGGCAGAAGTGAGTGGAGCTATATGAATCCAGTGCGCCCTATAGCTGAAATAGACCTAACCTCCATTGCAATAGGAGTTACTGGTTCAGGAACAGCGTCAAGCCCTTACTCAATGGCACTAAAATAAAACAGAGATTAAAATAAGCAAAATAAATATTTGATTATACCCAAGATATAAATTAAACAATATCTTGGGTATACATTTTTTAAAACTAACATTTCCACTTTCCCTAAAATAATCTTCACCAAATTCCTAAAATTTATTTACAAATATGACAAATTATTATAGAATAATAATCGAAAAATGTTTTAAATATAGTAAAAATGTTTTCATATATCACAAAAAGTAGAAAACTTTTCAAAAAAGTATACTAAATGTGACAAACATTTTAATAAAAAAAAAGTATACTTTTACTGAACGAAAAGTTTAAGAGGTGGTAAGGATGTTTCAAAATATAGTAGATGTAGAAAAAGAAGAAATTTCTACACAAGAAGAAATTATAATAGATAAAAAAGAAAAAATAAAAAATATATTAAAAAAGTTATTTACAATTCAAAATATATTAGTATATATTTTATCCTTTATGTTATCAATGGTAAGCCGGAATTAATGGTATGGCGCCATTTGGACTAGCTATATTTGCAGCAGCTCTCTCAAATGGGATACCAACAGGGATAATATATATTTTAACTCTAATAGGAACTTTAATAGGATTTGGTGGACAAGGAGTATTAACATACCTTCTAACTTCCTTTGTATTTATTGCAATGGTATTAATAATCAAACCATGGTATGAAGAAGAATACAAAAGCGAAAGAAGAAAGTTAGGTAAATATGTACTTATTGCCACAATAGCAGTTCAAATTATACAAATGTTATTTAGAGGATTTTTACTTTATGACTTATTCCTAGGAATCGTAACAGGAGTAGTTACATACATATTCTATAAGATATTTGCAAATTCTTTAATAGTAATCAGTGAATTTGATATCAAAAAAGCCTTCACAGTAGAAGAAGTAGTTGGAGCAAGTTTGTTAATATCAGTTGCAACATGTGCATTTGGAGAACTCAGCATATTTGGATTTGATATAAAAACAGTGTTAAGTATATTTATAGTATTAGTGCTTGGTTGGAAAAAAGGAATACTAATTGGAGGAACAGCAGGAATAACAATAGGAGCAGTGCTTGGAATAATAGGAAATGGGGAACCAGCATTAATTGCATCATTTGCAGTATCAGGAATGATAGCAGGTTTCTTAAGCAGATTTGGGAAAATAGGAGTAATATTAGGATTTATTGCAGGTAACATTTTACTTGCCTATGTTGTAAATGGAAATACAGTATCAATAATATATTTAAAAGAAATAGTAATAGCATCACTTGGACTTTTGCTAGTACCAAAGAATATACAGATAAATATACAAGACTTTTTTGATAAAAATCTGTATCTACCAGTAGGAATGTCATATACACTAGAGGACAAGTCTGATACAGTAGATAAACTAAATACTATGTCAGAAACAATAAATGAGATGTCAAGAACATATAAAGAAAATGCTGATACACAATATGACATAACAAGTGGTAAAGAAGCCTTTATAAGAGAGCTAGAACTAAAACTAGAAAAACAGAAGGAAAATATACTTTATGAGGATTTGGTAAATGACGAAGGAAATATTACATCTGATATATATGAAACTTTAATAGAAAATGGAGAAATTACAAAAGAAGATATATTAAAGCTTTTAGAAGATAGAAATGAATACGTACTAGGTTTTGAAGATTTCGACACAAACATGAAGATAGAAGAAGATATAAAAACAGTTGCGAGATACATAAATGAAATTTACAAAATAGGAAAGATAAACAACCTATGGAAGCAAAAAATAAAAGAAAACAAAAAAGTTATATCAAATCAATTAGAAAATGTATCAAAAGCGATAAATTCTGTTGCAACAGCTATAAATCACACTAGTAAAGATTTAGAAGATGAGAAAAAGGAAATAGTACTTATTTGCAAACAACGAGAAATTGAAATATTAGATATAGATATAAAAAAAGAAAAGAATAAGAGATATATTATAAATGTATATATAGCGTCATGCAAAGAAAACGAGAAATGTAAAATAGAAGAAATAGAAAAGATTATTTCAAAAGTATTAAAAACAGAGATAGTACTTCAAAGAGAAGTATGTGGAAGAGAAGAAGAACAGAATTTATGTAAGCAAATATATATGTCGAAGGACAAGTATTCTATCCAAATTGGAATAGCATCTGACAAGAAAAATGGTTCACCTATTTCAGGAGATTATAGTAACCAAACAAGGTTAGATGATGGAAAATACCTAATAGCACTAAGTGATGGGATGGGAAGTGGTCCAGATGCTAGAAAATCAAGTCAAATAGCAGTGAAAATGCTAACTAGGATGTTAGCAAGTGGATTTGATAAAGATACATCTATGGAGCTCATAAATAGTAGCATGTATATAAACTCAAAAGAAGATAGCTATGCTACACTAGATGTTGCAATTCTAGATTTATATGCAGGAAATATGGAATTTATGAAAAATGGAGCATGTCCAACATTTATAAAAAACAAAAGAGAAATACATGTATTAAAGTCTATATCACTTCCAGCAGGAATACTTGAGAATATTGATATGGTGGTATATGATAAGGATTTAAATGATGGAGATATAATTGTAATGTGCACAGATGGTGTACTAGAGTCAAATATGGAGTATGAAAACAAAGAAGTATGGGTAAAAAATATGCTTGAAGAAATGGAAACAGACAATGTACAAAAAATAGCAAATATACTTCTAAAAGAGGCGATAGACAATAACTTTGGAAATGCAAAAGACGATATGACAGTTATTGCTATTAAAGTAAAGAAAAATTAAGGTGAAAAGGGTAGAATTATAATTCTACTCTTTTTAAGTATAAGGCAATGAGATATGCTTAAAGTATTAAATATGTCCATATGGTAACTTTTTCTCTATAAATCTTGATTTTTATAATCATTTAATATAAAATATTTTTGGTGAAAATATTGAAAAATAAGAAACTAAAGAATAAAAGAAAACAAAAAATATTAGATAAACCAATACAAAGCAATAAGATAGTAGTTGCTATGGTTATTACTATTGTGCTTTTTGCATGTTTAGTAGTAAGAATAGGATGGATACAATTTATAAATGGAGCAGAATTAAAAGAGCTTGCATCTAGGCAACAAACATTAAATAAGATAATAAGTCCTAAGAGAGGAACTATATATGATGCAAGTGGAAAAACTTTAGCTGTAAGTGCAGGTGTAGATACAATAACAATAAATCCATCAAAATTTATCCTAAAAAACAAAGAAGCAGAAACGATAGAACTTCAAGAAAAGGTTGCAAAAGGCTTGTCAGAAATATTTGAACTTCCTTATGAAGAAGTACTTGAGAAAGTAAAAAGTGAAAAGTCAGTAGAAACAATAATAAAAAAAGTTGATCAATTAGACTTAGTAGACAAGTTAGAAAAATGGATGAAGGATAATAAGGTAACTTCTGGAATAAATATAGATGAAGATAATAAAAGATACTATCCACATGAAAATTTAGCAGCACATGTAATAGGATTTACTGGTTCTGATTCTCAAGGACTGTATGGAATAGAAAATAGATGGGATTCAACTCTTAAAGGAACTTCTGGAAAAATAGTTACAACAACAGATGTTAATAAAAGTGAAATTTCAGATAATGCTGAACAATATGTAGAAGTAGAAAACGGAAGTGATATTTATCTTACGATTGATATAGAAATTCAATCAATTGTAGAAAAATACTTAGAGCAAGGAGTAAAAGACAACAAGGCTGTATCTGGAAGTGCAATAGCTATGAAACCTAGCACAGGAGATATTCTTGCTATGGCGACATATCCAAGCTATGACTTGAATAATTATCAAACAATAACAACAATGACAGAAGAAGAAGCTAATGCATTAACAACAGAAGAAAGGCAAGAAAAAAGATTACAAATGTGGACAGACAGAAACTTTTCAACAACTTATGAACCAGGTTCAACATTTAAATTAATTATATCCGCAATAGCTTTAGAAGAAGGAATTACAGGAACGGATATTGAAAATGTTTTTAATTGCACAGGAGCAACAGAGGTAGCAGATAGAACTATAAAATGTGCACAATCCACAGTACATGGACGTCAAACATTAAAAGTAGCTTTAGCAAATTCTTGCAATAGTGCATTTATTCAACTAGGACAAAGAATTGGAACTCAAACTTTATATAAATATTTAGAAGCATTTGGATTATTTGAACGAACAGGAATAGATATAACAGGAGAAAGTAGAAGCGTATTTCATGATATAAAAAATGTAGGAGCAGTAGAACTTGCAACAACTTCATTTGGACAAAGATTTAATATAACACCATTACAGTTAATAACAGCAGTATCAGCAATTGCAAATGATGGAAAGCTAATGAAACCTAGAATAGTAAAAGAAGTAGTAAATGGAGATACAGGAATAACAACAGAAATAGAAACAAGTGAAGTAAGAAAAGTAATATCTGAAGAAACTGCTAAAGAAGTAAGAAAAATGATGGAATATGTTGTAACAGATGGAGGAGGAAGATATGGTACAGTAGAGGGATATTCTGTTGGAGGAAAAACAGGTACATCAGAGCCTTCACCTACTCATCCAGAAGAAGGGTATACAGTTTCGTTTATATCATTATCACCAGTAGAAGATCCAGAAATAGTAATTTTGGTTGCTATATATAATCCAGACTTAGAAAATGTTTATGGAAGTATGGTTGCAGCACCAATAGTAGCTAATATGTTATCAGAAATATTACCATATATGGGAATTGCTTCTAATAATTCTGATACAAAAGGAGCAGTAACAACAACAGTTAAAACAGTTGCAGTACCTAATGTTAAAGACAAGACACTTACAGAAGCAAAAAAGAATTTAGAAAATCTTGGTTTTAAAGTAGTAAGTGAAGAAACAGACAAAAGTAATTCAGTACTTGTTACAGAACAAGTGCCAGCAGCAGATATAAGAGTTACAGAAGGTGCAACAGTTGTACTATATACAGAAGAAAATTCAGTAAGAACATCAGTTACAGTACCAAACTTAGTTGGAAAAACTTTATCAGAAGCAAAAGCGGAGTTAGCTGAGAAAAACTTGAATTTTGTATACACAGGAAATGGTAAGGTTGTGAGCCAGAATGTAGCAGAAGGAGAGAGTATAGAACAAGGAACAATTATTAATCTAAGACTAGAATAAAGGGAAAGAGAATAGAAATGAAGTATATAGCATTAAACGAACAAAATGAAGATACAGCAATAAAAGAAGTGGTAGAAGCGATAAATAGTGGGGAAGTAGTAATAATTCCAACAGATACGGTATATGGTATAGCAGCAGATGCATTAAATGAAAGAGCAGTGAAAAAGATATATGAATTAAAGAATAGAGAAATATCTAAACCATGTAATATATTGGTATCAAATATAGAGATGATAAAAGAGGTTACAAAAGGGACATCAAAAAAAGAAGAAGAGATAATAGAGAAATTTATGCCTCGGTGCATTGACAATGATTTTTGAAAAAAATAGTAAAATACCAAATATTGTTACAGCTAATAAAAGTACAATAGGAATAAGAATTCCTCAAAATAAATTTTTACTAAAAGTTATAGAAACCTTACGGAAAGCCGATTGTAGCAACAAGCTTAAATGTGTCAGGGGACAAAAGTTTGACAAATGTAAAACAGTTACCAGAAGTTTTTAAACAAAATGCTTATTTAATAATAGATGGAGGAGAAGCAAAAATAGGCATAGCGTCAACTATTATTAGAGTTGAAGATGATAAGATTATCACTTTACGTGAAGGCCCAATTAAATTTGAAAGATAAACATGTTCAGACTTAAAATGCTGATGATGTTCTGCGACGGGTGATTTTTAATAATTTTTCTTGCGCCTCTTTCTTAAGAAAATGTAATTCGCTTACGCTCAAACATTTTCTAAAGTGGTCACCCCAACGTCTATCGAAAAATTATTAATTAATCCCACTGCGCGGACTTATAATGCAGAAAGTCTGAACAAATAAATATAAATTATAATTCAAAAAAGGAGAAGATTAAAAATGAACATAGTAGGTTACTTAGCAACACTTGCAATCAGTGTGATACCAATCATAGAATTAAGAGGAGCAATACCAGTTGCGGTATTTACTTTCCATCTTACATATGTAGAGGCATTTGTAATAAGCTTCATAGGAAATATTTTACCAGTATATTTTATTGTAAAATTTATAAGACCAATATTTGATTTACTAGGGAAAATCAAGTTTTTTAGGAAGATTATAGACTGGGTAACAGAAAAAGCAAATAAGAAGATATCAGAGAGTAAAAAACTCCAAACAGCTACTCTATTAGGACTTTACTTATTTGTTGCAATACCATTACCTGGAACAGGAGCATGGACTGGTTCACTAATTGCAAATTTCTTAGATTTACCACCTAAAAAGGCTGTACCTCCAATAATTGCAGGAGTTTTCACAGCAGGAGTTATAATTTTAGCATTAACTGCAATTGCAAATGGAGGAATAAATTATCTATTTACACATGTATAGAAAAATAGTTTAAGCTTAGGGGCAAAAGTGAAACAAAGGAAAAAATGGCTAATAATAGCTAAAATTCAAAAAATGTCATAATAATTTAATATTTCAAAAAAACATAACATGTAAGTGAAAAGCCGTAAGAGAAATAGAAAATAGAAGAAAAGGAGTGGAATTGACACTTCTTTTTCTTTTACTTATAATAATAGCAAATCCTAAAAGGGTAAGGAGAAAATGACAAAATAAAATAGGTAGCTAGCAAAGTTTTATTTGTCAAAGGATCTGAAAATTAGGATACAACATAAGTACAAACAAAAAAAGGTTAATAAACCTAAATAGGTATTTGTAAAATAGGTGAAAATTAGAATTGGCTGGAGGAGCTATATCAAATGTAATGAAGGGTTACATATCTATAACCACAATAGATATGTAAATGAATTAATGGTTTTGATATAAGCTTCTTAAGGGAGCCAAACTGGTAAAAGTAACCTAAAATGGATTTACAAAAATGTTTGATATAACAGTAGTAAATCCTGTAAAAGAAAATTACTAAAGAAAAAAACGTATTATATAGCAGTAATTTAGGCATAAAGAATGGTAAAATTAAGTTACAAAAGAAATGAATTTTAGAAAAAGAGCTAATTTAATTATGAATATGGTAAAAGCATTGAAATAAAAACAAAGGGGAGTTAAAGTAGTTAAATCTAGTGGTAAGATTATAATTACAATAACTACTTTAATTAGATTAGCAAAATCTGAAATAAAAAAATGATACAAGCAAAAAAAGATATTAAAGCAATTCAAATTACAAAAAATAATAAATCAAAGCTAAACCAATACAAATCTTAGAAATAATAACATAAAAAACTCTGTATAAATAGATGTATATAGCTGATAAAATAAGGACAGTTTTTATCACTATATACATCTAAAGAGGTATAGAACTGTCCCTATTCTTCTAACAATACTAGAAATTTATAATAAAAAGATTAAAAAAACAAATCACAATTTTAATGTTTATTAAAATTATGCCCTTTTTAAAGGGCTATTAGTCGTATAAAAAAATAAAAGCAAACGTTACAAAACTTAAATTCTTAAGATTATCTTGCAACGTTTATTAGTCATATCAAAAACTATTTACAATTGGATTTTTAAATGGTAAAATATAAGTACATTTTGCAGACAAAAGAGAAAGGAATTGATATGTATGAAATTAAATAAGTACTTTATATATGGTTTAATTATTATTTGTTGTGTAATATTACTTGTAGTAGGTTTATATTTTTTCCTCAAACCAGAAAAAAGTAAAACTACACAAGGTGGAATAGAAATTGTTGATACAAATGTCAAAGAAGATGCTGAAATATCAGAAGAAAAAGCAAAAGAGGTAGCAGTAAGGCAATTTAAAAAGCTAGACGAAAATGTATCTAAAGCAGATATAGATATAAAGAAAATAAAAAGACAAGGGGAAGAATATTATTATATTACTTCAAACAAGAACACTATGGAGATTAGACTAAAGGGAGGAAAAATAACTAGAATAAATGGTGAACCAATAGAAAAATAATTAAAAAATACTTTAGATTAAAATATCTAAGGTATTTTTTTTAGTTCTAGGAAATTGCATCTCAAAGAGTGCAATTGACGTAGAAATAAATTATGCGAAACTTAAAGTTTCTTAGCGAAGTAATGAGCTTAGAAAATTTTAGTTCCGTTTTTTTTAGTTTCGTTTTTTAGTTCATAAAAAGTTCATAAAAGGAGAGTAATATTATATATTAGCAAAAGGAAAGGAGTGGAAAATATGCAAAAATTAGGAAAAGCTATATGTAAATATAGAAAACTAATTTTAATTATTAGTTTTTTGTTATTAATTCCAGCAATTATTGGAATGAAGGCAACAAGAATTAATTATGACATTTTAGTGTATTTACCAGACGATGTAGAAACAATTAAGGGAGAAAAAATCCTTTCAGAAGACTTCGATATGGGAGGATATTCAGTTGTAATTATAGACAATATGAAAACAAAAGAAATTCTAAAACTAGAAAAAGAAATAAAAGAAATAGAAAATGTAGAAAAAGTAATAAGTGTAGCAGATATAATAGGAACAACAATTCCACAAGAAATGCTACCACAAGAATTGCAAGAAGAGATATATAAAGATGGAAAAACAATAATGTTAGTTACATTTAAAGATCAAATATCTTCAGATGCTACAATGAAATCAGTAGAAGAACTAAGAGAAATCACAGATGAAAGATGTAAAATTAGTGGTATGACTTCAACAGTCTTAGACACAAGAAACTTATCAAGTTCAGAGATAGTAATTTATGTAGTTATTGCAGTAATATTATGTTTGATAATATTACAAATCGCATTGGACTCGTACTTTGCACCAATATTATTATTACTAAATATAGGTATTGCAATTTTATATAATATGGGAACAAATATATTCTTAGGAGAAATTTCATATATAACAAAAGCGATAAGCGCAGTATTACAGCTAGGAGTTACAATGGATTTTGCGATATTCCTATATCATAGTTATATAGCAGAACAAAAGGCGGCAAATAACAAAGAAGAAGCAATGGCAAATGCTATAACAAAAACTTTTAGTTCAGTTTTAGGAAGCTCTTTAACAACAATTGCAGGATTTTTAGCACTGTGTAGTATGAATTTAACACTTGGAAAAGACATAGGAACTGTAATGGCAAAAGGTGTTTTATTAGGAGTAATAAGCGTTGTAACAGTATTACCAGCTATGATTTTATGCTGTGATAAATTAATAGAAAAAACAAAACATAAAGAAATCTTACCAAAATTTACAGGAGTTAGAGACTTTATAATAAAACATTATAGAATAATAGCAATATTATTTATAATTATCTTGCCAATAGCTTTTTATGGCTATACAAACACAGAAGTATATTACAACTTAGATAAATCATTACCAGTATCATTAGAAAGTGTTCAAGCAAATAACGAATTAAAAGAAAAATTTGATATGGTATCAATGGAAATGCTATTAGTAGATAAAGACATGCCAGAATACAAAGAAAATGAATTGGTAGAAGAAATAGAAAAAGTAGAAGGAATTAAATGGGTAATTAGTTATTCAAAACTAGGATCATTAGGACTTCCAAAAGAAGCTTTGCCAGAAGATTTAGTAGAAATATTCCAAAGTGATAAATATCAGATAATTTTAATAAACTCTAGCTACGAAATGGCAACAAATGAGTTAAACAATCAAGTAATAGAAATAAATGACATAATAAGAAAATATGACGAAGATGCAATACTAGCAGGGGAAGGACCACTAATGAAGGATTTAGTAGAAATAAGTGATCATGACTTTAATAGCGTAAACACTGTATCTATTGCGGTAATATTTATAATTATGATATTTGTATTAAAATCAGCAACATTGCCAATAATCCTAATCTGTGTAATAGAATTTGCAATCTTCATAAATATGGGAATACCATACTATACAGGAACGATACTTCCATTTGTCGCATCAATTGTAATTGGAACAATACAACTTGGAGCAACAATAGATTATGCAATATTGATTACAAATAAATATATAAATGAAAGAAAAGCAGGAAGAGAGAAAAAAGAAGCGGTAAAAGAGGCACTTGGAACTTCAATAAGTTCAATAGTTGTAAGTGGACTATGTTTCTTTGGAGCAACATTTGGAGTAGGAGCATATTCGAAGATAGAAATGATAGGCTCACTATGTAATCTAATGTCAAGAGGAGCAATAATCAGCATGGTAGTAGTAATTAGTGTATTACCAACATTTTTAATGATTTTTGATAAAGTTATTTGCAAAACAACAAAAAATATAAATCAATAAAAAGGAGAAAAAAGTTATGAAAAATTTAGGAAAAAGAATAACTTCAGGAGTGCTACTATGTAGTGTATTATGTTATACGATGCCAATATTGGCATTTACAAAAGATGAAACAGTATATTCAAATTTAGATGGAAATGGAGAAGTTTATCAAACAACAGTAAGTGATCATCTAAAAAATACAGATGGAGAAAACATATTAAAAGATTTATCAGACTTAATGAATATAGAAAATGTAAATGGAGAGCAGAAGCTAGAAAAAGAAGGAAACACATTAGTTTGGGAAGCAAATGGAGAAGACATATATTATCAAGGCACAACTAAAAAAGACTTGCCAATTGAATGTAAGGTTAAATATAGCTTAGATGAAGAGGAAATTTCAAAAGAAGATATCAAAGGAAAAACAGGAAAAGTAAAAATAACATTAGAATTTACAAACAAAGAAGCAAGAACAGTTAATATAAATGGAAAACAAAAAACAATGTATGTTCCATTTACAGTAGCATGTGGAACGGTTATAAATAATGAAAAAGCTAAGAACATAGAAGTTACAAATGGAAAAGCAATAGACAATGGAAATAAAACTATGGTATTTGGTATTGCATTACCAGGTATGCAAGAAAGTCTAGGAATATCAAAAAACAAAATAGAAATTCCAAACTCTGTTAGTATAGAAATGGAAGCAACAGATTTTGATTTAGGAGAAATATATATTTTTGCAACACCTAAAATAATAGAAGATAAGGATTTAGATATATTTGACGATTTAAATCAAATGTATCAAAAAATAGATACTTTGCAATCATCAAGCAAAAGCATAAAAGAAGGAGCAGATGCTTTAGCAGAAGGTATGAATACCCTAAAAGAAGGAATGGAAACAGCAAGTAAGAGTAATGCATTAGATACAAAAACTTTAACAGAAATAGGAAAACAAGCATCAGATACAGCAGAAGTGACAATAGAAAAACAAAAAGAAGCAATAGGAAAACAAGCAGCAAATGAAGCAGCAAAAATAATAGAAAAACAAGAAGAAGCAATAGGAAAAAGTGCAGCAAATGAAGCAACAAAGACAATAGATAAACAAAAAGAAACAATAGGAAAGCAGGCAACAAGTGAGGCAGCGAAAACAATAGCAAAACAAGAAGAAACAATAGGAAAACAAGCAGCAAATGAAGCAACAAAAATAATAGCAAAGCAAGAAGAAGCGATAGGAAAACAGGCAGCAAATGAAGCAACAAAAACAATAGAAAAGCAAAAAGATGGAATAGTAAAACAAGCAACAAATCTAGCACAAAATAGCTTAAAACAAAAAATGGCTAGTATAAAAAAAGAAGCTTCTGATACAGCATTAAAAGAAGTTTTAGGTCAAATTAAAACAGAAGCAGAGATAGAAAAAGAAGCAATGAGTGGAATAAAAGCATACTTGAAAGCAAATCCTACTTATGAAGCACTATATAACACATTAGACGCTAACCAAAAGAAATTATTTGAAGAAGCAATTAAACAAACAGCAGTATCAGTTGCAGAAGAAGCACAACAAACAACAACTGTGGCAATAAAAAAAGTAGCCGAAGGAACAGCAGAAAAAGTTGCAACAGAAATAACAACTCAAGTTGCAAGTCAAACAGCAGAAGCAGTTGCAGAAACAGTCGCAGGAGAGGTTGCAAACCAAACAGCAAAAAGTGTAGCAGGAACAGTCGCAGGAGAAGTTGCAAATCAAACAGCAAAAAGTGTAGCAGGAACAGTTGCAGGAGAGGTAGCAAATCAGACAGCAAAAAGTGTAGCAGGAACAGTTGCAGGAGAAGTAGCAAACCAAACAGCAAAAAGTGTAGCAGGAACAGTTGCGGGAGAAGTTGCAAACCAAACAGCAAAAAGTGTAGCAGGAACAGTTGCAAGTGAAGTGTCAAATCAAACAGCAATAGTTACAGCAGATACTGTTGCAAATGAAGTTAAAAATCAGGTAATTTCTAGCATGAAAGATGGAGTTAACGAATTATCAAATGGAACAAATACTTTAGCAGAAGGGATAGACACCTTTAATAGAGAGGGAATAGATAAAATTTGTGATATGGTAAAAGGAGAGGTAAAAGACTTACAAAATAGAATAGAGAAATTGCAAGATTTGGCAAATGAATATAATAGCTTCACAATGGCAGAAGAAAATGCACAAGGAAATGTTAAATTTATATTGATGATAGACAGTTTAGATAAAAAAAGAAAAAATTAAAAAGGAAAACAGCTCTACTGTTAAAAGTAGAGTTATTTTCATGTTAGCAGTTTTATATATTGACTAAATACGAACTAAAATGATAAAATAATACAAAAAAGATGAAAGAGGCAATAAATGAAAGTATTATTAGTAAATCATTTTCCACTTCAAGGCTCAGGAAGTGGAGTATATGTAACAAATATAGCTAAAAGCTTACAGAAAAAGGGACACAAAACCTGTATTATAACACCAGAAAATACAACAATACCTTCAAATATAGAAGAAATAAAATTACATCCAGTATATTTTAAATATAAAGAAAAAATTGATGGGCAGCAAGACTTTAACTTTGCATGCTTTGATCCTCATCCTAGAAGTAGTCTGCTATTTGGAAATATGACTGATGTAGAATTACAAAAATATAAAGGAGCATTTAGAAAAGCAATTGAAGAAGAAATAAAAGAATTTAAGCCAGATATTATACATGCACAACATTTATGGGTAGCATCAGAAATTGCATTAGAATATAATATACCAGTAGTTATAACTTCTCATGGTTCAGACATTATGGGATATGATATGTGGCCAAAGTTTCATGATATGATGAATAAAGTAGCTAATGGTTGTAAGAAAATAATTGCAATATCTAATGATAGCAAAAATGTTATAAGTAAAGTATTTAAAGAATATAAAGATAAAGTAATAACAATTCCAAATGGATATGATGAAAAAGTTTTCTATAAAGAAGAATATGATAAAAAAGAAATATTAAGAGAGCTAAATATAAATAAAGATTATGAGAAGATAGTATGTTTTGCAGGAAGACTAGCAAAGAATAAAGGTGTAGATTTATTATTAGAAGCGGCTAAAACCTATGAAAAAGAAAATATATTAACTTTAATAGTAGGAGATGGAGAGGAATATACTAATTTAAATAATATAAAAGAAAGATTAAATTTAAAAAATATAATATTTTTAGGAAACAGAGATCATGATATTTTAAGGAAAGTATATAATATTTCAGATGTATGTGCTGTACCATCAAGACAAGAAGCCTTTGGATTAGTAGCTTTAGAAGCAATTGCATGTGGAACACCAGTTGTTGCAACAAAACAAGGAGGAATACCAGATTTTGTAAATAGTGAAGTAGGCATTTTAATAGAAGGAGAAAATGTACAAGCATTGGAAAAAGCAATATCAGGAGTATTAGAAGGTGAGCAAAAATTTAATCCTAAATATTTAGCTCAATATGCTAAGAATAATTATGTACAAGACTTACTTATAGATAAATTGATAAATGTATATAAAGAGAATCTTAAATAATGGAGAAAAAATAATGTATTTTAAATTACGAAATGGGATAGAAATACCAAATATTGGACTTGGGACTTCATTAGTAGAAGGACAAGACTGTGTATTAAATATAAAACAAGCATTAGAAGTAGGATATAGGCATATAGACACAGCTTCAGCCTATAAAAACGAAAAGGATATAGGAAAAGCTATAAGAGAGAATAATATATCAAGAGAAGAAATTTTTATAACAAGCAAAGTTTGGAAAGATTCTATGGGCTATGAAAATACAATAAAATCTTTTAATAATTCCTTAGAAAATTTAGGCTTAGATTATATAGATTTATTTCTAATACATTGGCCAAGGAATAATGACAAACAGCTTAATATTGACACATGGAAAGCTCTAGAAGAATTATATAAACAAAGAAAAGTAAAGGCAATTGGGGTTTCAAATTTTTTAAAGCATCATTTAGAGATAATCTTAGAAAATTGTGAGATAGTTCCAATGGTTGACCAACTTGAATTTCATCCAGGTTTAATGAGAAAAGAAACAATAGAATTTTGCAAACAACATAATATTATTTTAGAAGCATGGGCACCACTAGGTAAAGGGAAGATGCTACAAAATGAAGATTTAACTAGAATAGCAAAAAAATACAATAAATCAGTTGCGCAAATATGTATAAAATGGTGTCTACAAAATGAAGTAATACCACTTCCAAAATCTACTGATTTGAATAGAATGATAGAAAATAGAAATGTTTTTGATTTTATGCTATCAAATGAAGATATGGAATATATAAATAATATGGAATTTTTTGCAGGTTCTGATATGGATCCTAATAAATCATAATTATAGGTGACAGAAAAATCATAATCTTTTTTGTAAAACAATATAATTAATTAATAGTTACAAGAAAGGTTTGATGGATATGGCTAATCTAAGTAGTAAAAAAAGAATGAGGAATGCTCTACTTTCATGTGTAGGGCTATTTTCTTTGCTTATTGTAAGGATAGGATATATACAATTTATTCAAGGAGAAGAGCTTCAGACACTTGCATATGTACAGCAAACACTAGATAGAAAGATAAATCCAAATCGTGGTACGATATATGACAGAAACGGTGTAATACTTGCAAAAAGTGCAAGTGTAGAAACAATAACAATTAATCCAACTAATATTTCAAAAGAAAATAAAGAAAAAGTTGCAAAAGCTTTATCAGACATATTTGAATTAGACTACGAAAAAACATTAAAAAAAGTAAATAGAAAAACTTCAATAGAAAATATAGTAAAAAAAGTAGATAAGGAAAAAACTGACGAATTAAGAAAGTGGATGAAGGAAACAGGAATAACTGCAGGAATAAACATAGATGAGGATACAAAGAGATATTATCCTTATGAAAATTTAGCATCACATATTATAGGATTTACTGGAAGCGATAATCAAGGACTAGATGGAATAGAAGCAAAATATAATGATACTTTAAGTGGTGTGCAAGGTAAGATAACACGTACATCTGATGCATCAGGCGGAATAATAGGTACAGGAAACGAGGAATATATTGCAGCAATAGACGGAGATAGCGTAGTTTTAAGTATAGACTCAAACATTCAATCTATTGCAACAAAATATCTAGAAGAAGCTTGTATAGACAATGTTTGTACTGATGGTGGAGTAGTAGTGATTATGCAACCTGATACAGGGGATATATTGGCAATGGTTACACACCCAGAATATAATTTGAATGCTCCATTTACAATAAATTCAGAAGAAATAAAAGCATCATGGGATAGCTTAACACAAACAGATAAAAATGTGTATTTACAGCAAATGTGGAGAAATAAGGCTATAACAGATACATATGAGCCAGGTTCAACATTTAAGTTAATAACAACTTCAATTGCTTTGCAAGAAGGAATTGTAACAGAAACAGATAGAGCTGGTGAGTTTTGCTGTACAGGTGGAATAGATATTGCAGGAACATATATAAAATGCTGGAGGTATTATAGACCACATGGTTCAGAAAGTTTAAGACAAGGACTTATGAACTCATGTAATCCAGTATTTATTGGGCTAGGACAAAAAGTAGGAGTGCAAAAATACTACGAATATCTAAGAAAATTTGGGATTTTATATAAAACGGGGATAGACTTGCCAGGAGAAGCGGGAAGTATATTTTTAGCAGAAGATAAAGTAGGCCCTGTAGAGCTTGCAACATTATCATTTGGACAGAGATTTGAAGTAACACCTATACAACTAGCAACCGCTATATCTTCGATTGCAAATGGTGGAAAGTTAATAACCCCTAGATTTGTAAAGGCAACAATAGATTCTGAAACAGGAGAAAAAACGGAGATAGCACCAGTTATCAAAAACGATGTAATAACAGAAGAAACAGCGGCAAAAGTAAGAAACATGATGGAATCTGTTGTATCAGAAGGAACAGGAAAAAATGCTAAAGTAGAAGGATATTCAATAGGAGGAAAGACAGGAACATCAGAAGATGGAGTAAACACAAACAAATATGTTACTTCATTTATGGGATTATCTCCAACAGAAGATCCGGAAATAGTAATACTTGTAGTTTTATATAACCCAACAGGAGAAGGGGGACACCAAGGAGGTGCTGTTGCAGCACCAGTTGCTGGAAATATATTAAGTGAAGTATTGCCATACTTAGAAACAGAGAAACAAGAAGAAAAAGAAAAGGTTACAGTTCCAAATATTGTACGGAATGACAGTAAAAGATGCAAAAAAAGTATTAAAAGAATTAGAGTTAGAAATAAAAATAAATGATAGTTATGAAGGAATGAAAGAATCAGAAGTAATAATTAAAGAACAATTGCCAAAGGCAGGAATAACACAAGAAAAAGGTGGATATGTAGTTTGTGACATATAAATGAAATAAAAATATAAAGTATATGTAATAAAAGGAAAACAAAATAAAACTTAATCATCCGTAAGCAAATGGTAAATAGGATATATTAAGCATATAAAAGGAAAATGTAAACCATTGAAAAATAGCAAAAATTATTGTATACTTATACTATATGTAGATAAATTTTTAAGAGGTGGAAAGTAATATGAAATTGAAAAAACTAACATTAGCCCTTATATGTATAATATTTGTTATTGTAATTTTAATAACAATAAATGTGCAAGCATCAAATAGCTTAAAAGCAACTAT
>CANPOS010000035.1 GCA_947575745.1 uncultured Clostridium sp. | reverse complement strand
TAGTCACAACAACAGATGGATATATCTATCAAGTATATTATGATGAAGAAACAGGAAAAAAAGAAATAGACTATATAGGAAAAGAAGATGGAACAGGTGGAAGTGATACAGAAGGAATACCAGAAATAACAGCAAGCTACGACAAAGTAAAAGCAGTAATCACAGCAAATGCAAGTTGCAAAGGAGGAATAAAAGAAATACAGCTAATATATAAAGGAGAAATAGTACAAACACAGCCAGGAGAAACAGCAAATTTCAATGTACAAAAGACAGGCTGGTATCAAATAAAAGCAGTAGCCAATAATGGAAAAACAAGAAGTACATGGATAAGAATATCAAGTACAGTAATAGCTCCATTAATAGAAGTAATATCAGATGGAGAACAAGAAAACGAATGGTATGGAAAAGACGACAAGCCTGTACAAGTAAGAATAAGTACAGACAACGAGACAGTAACAAGAGTATACTACAAAACAAACAAAGACGAAGAATTTACATATGTAGAAGGTAAAGTTGCAACTTTAACAATAAAAGACTCAGGAAGAACAATAATATATGCATATGTAACAGACAAACAAGGAAACGAATCAGAACAAGCAAACAAAGAAATAAAATACGACAACATACATCCAGAAGTAGGAGAAATAGAAATAGAAGGAACAAAAGGAATAATAGACGGAACAGAAACAGGATGGTATGTATCAGAAGAAGTAACAATAAAACTAAACAACATGACAGACGAACCAATTGAAAGTGGAATAGAAGGATACTACTATTGGGAAATACCAGAAGGAAGTAGCCCAAGTGACATAACAGAAGAACAAAAGACATATGTAAAAGGAAGTACAGGAGAGATAAAGATAGCAAAAGAAGGAAGAATAACTTTAGGAATCCAGGCAAAAGACAAAGCAGGAAATATAACAGAAGGAACAAAAACAATAATAGTACAAAAAGATAATGAAACTCCAATAGACTTTTTACCAAGTATAGTAGAAGGGTCAATAACAGCACATGAGTTTACAGCCACGGCAGGAACAATAGATGAAATATCAGGAATATCACATTATAACTTCTACATAAAACAAGGAAGCACTATTGTAAAAGAACTAAAGAACAATATAGAAGGAAGATTTAATGTAACAGGATTAGAAGGAGAAACAACATATAATATAGTAGTTGAGGCAGTGGATAAAGCAGGAAATATAAAAACAGGAACAGGAATAACAGCAACAACACTAGTTGCAAATACACCACCAACAAAAGCAGTTGTTTCATTTAATAGCAAAGGAACAAACTATATAAAAGTAAATGCAAAATCAGAAGATATAAATGGAGATAAATTGACATATACATTAAGATATGGAACAGACCAAAACAACCTAAATTTATCAACAGAATTAACAAATCAAGAACAAAATGCACAAGTAGCAATACAAACACCTACTAACTTAAGTCAATATACATATTACTATTGGAGAATAGATGTATCAGATGGGAAAGAAACAGTAGAAGGAGATATACAAAGTCAAGTAAGAACTTATTGTAAAACTTACAGTTGTAGTAGTGGATATTCTTCAAGATTTACTTGCACAAACTGTAGTGGTACAGGCAAAGTAGACTGTACAAATTGTAATAATACTGGAAAAATAACATGTCCAGATTGTAATGGTTCTCCAGTAAGATATGAAGTTTGCGGGCAAAACTTAGCGTGCACGAGTTATTCATATGGGGGTAAATTTATAACTTGTTGGTATTGTAATCGTAATGTGGCGAGTGATGGAGAGACTGGTTGGACGCGATTAGCGGATTGTCTTAAGAGAAGTCATAAAAATCAAGAAAGTGTACGTAAGAGATCTGTATGTTCTTACTGTGATTCAAAGGCTATTCAAGATCTAGAAAGGTTTACTTGTTCAATTAGAGATTTAGTGGAGTGTAATACTTGTTCTAAAACAGGAAAGATTAATTGCCCTAAGTGCGATGGTACCCTAAAAATCTATTGTTCAAGATGTGGCGGTTCGGGAATAGTATATGAAGGTAGAAGCTGTACACATGGTTATTACACTTCGCATTGGTATTGTAGCCATGGAAATAATAAACCAACTAATTACCATGATTAAAATAAAAATAAAAGGTCAACTTAAAAAAGTTGACCTTTTATTTTTATATGTTTAATTAAGCATTTTTTGCTGTTTCAGCTAACTTTGCGAAAGCTTCGCTATCTGTAACTGCAAGATCAGCAAGCATTTTTCTATTTATAGAAATATTTGCTTTTTTAAGACCAGCAATTAATTTACTATAAGTTAATCCATTTTGTCTTGCAGCTGCATTAATTCTTGTAATCCATAATTTTCTGAAATTACTTTTTTTATCTTTTCTTCCTACATAAGCATACATTCCAGATTTCATAACAGCTTGTTTAGCTGTTCTAAATCTATAATGTTTTGCTCCATAGTAACCTTTAGCTTGTTTTAATACTTTTTTATGTTTTTTACGTGTTATTCTAGCTGTTTTAACTCTTGCCATTTTTATTTCCTCCTTTTTCTAATTAACTATATGGTAATAATTTTTTAATTCCATTTTCACAAGTTTTATCAGCGTAAGCATTTTGGATTTTACCTGATTTCTTTTGACGTCTTGTTTTGTTAGCTAAAAGATGTCTTCTGTTAGATTTTGTTCTTTTTACTTTACCTGTAGCTGTCATACTATATCTTTTATTAGCAGCTTTATTAGTTTTTAATTTAGGCATATTCTTTTCCTCCTTTAAATTTTTTAATATAATTTACTTATTTAATGAAAAAATTATAAACATATTCTTACCTTCAAGTAAAGGCTTCTTTTCGGGAGTAGCTATATCAGAAAGCTCTTCAATAAATCTATTTAGAATAGCTTCTCCAAGTTTCACATAGTTAAGCTCTCTACCTCTAAAACGTACAGTAACTTTTACTTTAGAACCACTTTCTAAGAATTTTCTAACATTTTTAACTTTAAAATTAAAGTCATGTTCTTCAGTATTAGGGGTAACCCTTATTTCCTTAACTTCAAGTGCTTTTTGTTTTTTCTTAGCTTCTTTTTCACGTTTTGCTTGTTCAAATTTATATTTTCCATAGTTCATAATTTTACAAACTGGTGGATTTCCATTTGGAGAAACTAAAACTAAATCTAAATCTTTTCCGAGAAGCTAACTCGATAGCATTTCTAGAAGACATAATTCCAAGTTTTTCTCCTGAATCGCTTATTACTTGAACTTCATTTAAACGTATTTGCTCATTAATTAATAAGTCTTGTTTGGCCATAAAACCTCCATTTCTTAAACAAATATTAAAAAAATATAGACCTGCTTAGAAAACAAATCTATCCACTAAATTTAATATTAAAATTAAATAACCTTTTCCTTAAATGGTAAGGTGAGAAGTGGATAACTTCTTCTTAAACATAAATAATATTATACACTATTTTTTTAAAATGTCAACAAAAATTTGAAAAAATGTATGATTTTACTAGACTTAATCAAAAATATGTAGTAAAATATGATATGTATATTAAAAAAAGAGGTAAATATATGCAATTCATAAATATAGGATATGGTAATATAATATCTGCAAATAAAATAATATCTATAATAGTTCCAGGAGCAGCACCAATAAAAAGATTAATACAAGAAGCAAGAGATAAATCACTTTTAGTAGATGCAACTTCTGGGAGAAAGACACGTGCAGTTATTGTTATGGAAACAGGGCATATAGTATTATCAGCAGTTCAACCAGAAACTGTAGTTAGTAGATTAAATAAAGATATTACAGAAAAGGAGGAGGAGTAATCATGATGGTAAAACCAACAGTAAATGAACTTCTTGAAAAAGTAGATAATAGATACGAATTAGTAGTAGCTACATCAAAAAGAGCAAGACAACTTGCTAGAGGAAATAATCCACTTACAAACAAAAAGGAAGCTTCAGTTGTTACACTTGCAGCAGATGAAATAGCAGAAGGAAAAGTTTATGTAGAAAAAGAAGAAGTAAACGATTAAATATGGAGGTAACATATGCTAGTCATATTATCTGGAGTTGCAGGTGCAGGAAAGGATACTGTAAAAAAAGAAGTAATTAAAAGGATGGAAAATGTAGAATCAATTCCATCAATTACAGATAGACCAATGAGAACAGGAGATATACCAGGCGAAACATATATTTTTGTAGACAATGCAGAATTTAAAAAAATGATAGAAAATAATGAGCTATATGAGTTTGATATACATCATAATCATTATTATGGAGTACCTAGAAAAATCTTAAATGATAAAATAAAAGCAGGAAAAACAGTTATAAAAGATGTTGATGTTAATGGAACAGAAAATTTAGTTAAGATTTTAAAAGAAGATATGAAAGTTGTAACTATCTTTTTAAGAGTTCCAAAAGAAGAATTAAGAAGAAGACTAGAAAATAGGATAGACAAGCCAGATGAAAAAGAAATAGAGCTAAGACTTGGACGCTTTGAATTTGAAGAATCAAAAATTAGAAACTATGATTATGTAATAGACAATTTAGACCAAGAAGAAACCATTAAAAAGATAATGGAGATAATAGAAAAAAAATAAAAAGAGTTACGCATGGCGTAGCTCTTTTTGCTACAGTAAGTTTTTGTTCACTTTACTATTGACATTGCAAGAAAAAGTATATATAATAAAATGGTTAAATGATATTTATAGAGAGGATTGAAGACAGATTATGAGTATTAAAATTGAAAAAACAGAAAATGCAAATGAAGTAAAACTTAGCTTTGAAGTAGAAGCTGCAAAATTTGATGAAGCAATAAAAAGAGTATATGATAAAAGTGCAAAATACTTTAATATACCAGGTTTCAGAAAAGGTAAAGCTCCTATGGCTATAGTAGAGAAATACTACGGAGACGAAATATTTTATGAGGACGCTTTTAATGAAATAGTTCCAGAAATATATGAAAAAGAATTAAAAGAAAATAATATAGAAGCAGTTAGCAAGCCAGATCTAGACGTTGAACAAATAGGAAAAGGACAAGACTTAAAATTCACAGCAATAGTTCAAACTAAACCAGAAGTGAAACTTGGAAAATATAAAGGTATAGCATTAAAAAAAGTAGAGTATAATGTATCTGATGAAGATATAGAACATGAATTAGGACATATGGCAGAAAGAAATGCAAGAATAGTTGTAGTAGAAGATAGAGCAGTAGAAAACAAAGACATTACTGTAATTGATTTTGAAGGTTCTGTTGATGGAGTTAAATTCGAAGGCGGAAAAGCAGAAGGACACGAATTAGAAATAGGAAGCGGTTCATTTATACCAGGATTTGAAGAACAAATTATAGGAATGAAAACAGGAGAAGAAAAAGATATTACTGTAAAATTCCCAGATGACTATTTCTCAGAAGACTTAAAAGGAAAAGAAGCAGTATTCCATGTTAAATTACATGAAATTAAGAAAAAAGAATTACCAGAAATAAACGATGAATTTGCAAAAGATGCTAGTGAATATGAAACACTTTCAGAATTAAAGAATAGTATAAAAGAAAAGTTAGAAGAAGATAACAAATCAAGAGCAAAATATGAAACAGAAGAAGAAGCTATAAAAGCAGTTTGTGAAGAAACAAAAATAGACATTCCATCAGGAATGATAGAAACAGAATTAGACAATATGGTTAAAGATGTAGAAACAAGACTTAGCTATCAGGGTATGAATATGGAAATGTATCTTCAAATGATAGGTAAAACCATGGAAGAGTTCAGAAAAGAAGGAGAAAAACAAGCAAAAGAAGCTGTTAAAACAAGACTTGTTTTAGAGCAAATTGTTAAAGACGAAAAAATTGAGCCAGACGAGAAGAAAGTAGATGAAAAATTAGAAGAGATGGCAAAAGCCTATGGAAAAGAAAAAGAAGAATTAGGCAAAAATGAATACTTTATGGAATACATAAAGAAACAATTAGCACAAGAAGAGGCTATACAGTTAGTAGTTACAAATGCCAAAATTAAATAAATAAGGAGAGATTTTATGATAGAGAACACATTAATACCATACGTTATAGAGCAAACGAATAAAGGAGAAAGATCTTACGATATATATTCAAGACTATTAAAAGATAGAATCATATTCTTAGGAGAGCAAGTAGATAGTGCATCAGCAGGAGTTGTTGTAGCACAACTTTTATTCCTAGAATCAGAAGATCCAGATAAGGAGATTTCACTATATATAAATAGTCCAGGAGGATCTATAACAGATGGAATGGCTATATATGACACAATAAACTATATAAAATGCCCAGTTTCTACAATATGTGTAGGAATGGCAGCAAGTATGGGAGCTGTACTTTTAACATCAGGAACAAAAGGAAAAAGATTTGCAACCCCAAATTCAGAGATATTAATACATCAACCATTAATATCTGGTGGACTTTCAGGGCAAACAACAGAAATAAAGATACATGCAGATCATATGGTAAGAACTCGTGAAAAATTAAATAAAATATTAAGTGAGAGAACAGGCCAACCATTAGAAGTAATTAATAGAGATACAGAAAGAGATAATTATATGACAGCTAAAGAAGCTCTAGAATATGGATTAATAGACGGAATATTAGATAAGAGACCTTAATTTTATGCAAATAAAAATAAGAATAAGATAATTAATATGCCTTTTGAGAATTATTATTGATAAATTAATAAAACCTAAGGCATTTTAATTTATCAAATAGATAGATTTGGAGGATTTACAAGTAATGGCAAAAAACAATAATAATGATAAGAATGTCAAATGTTCATTCTGTGGAAAAACACAAGAAAATGTTAAAAAGATAGTAGCAGGACCAGGAGTATATATATGTGACGAATGTATAGGAATTTGCAAAAATATAGTAGAAGAAGATGACAGCTTTGATGAAGATGATATCAAATATACACTAGGAGAAGATGAGGAATTACCAAATCCTGCTCAAATAAAAAAGATATTAGACGAATATGTAATAGGCCAAGAAGAAGCAAAAAAGACATTATCAGTTGCAGTATATAACCATTATAAAAGAATAAATAATGAAGAAGAAGCAAACGATGTAGAAATACAAAAAAGTAATGTTTTACTTCTTGGACCAACAGGTTGTGGAAAAACATTACTTGCACAAACCCTTGCAAAAATTCTAAAAGTACCATTTTCTATTGCTGATGCAACAACACTTACAGAAGCAGGATATGTAGGAGAAGACGTTGAAAATATTTTATTAAAACTAATACAATCAGCAGATTATGATATAGAAGCGGCAGAAAGAGGAATTATATATATAGACGAAATAGATAAAATCACAAGAAAGTCAGAAAATCCTTCAATTACAAGAGATGTAAGTGGAGAAGGAGTACAACAAGCATTACTAAAAATTATAGAAGGAACAACAGCATCAGTGCCACCACAAGGAGGAAGAAAACACCCACATCAAGAACTTTTACAAATAAATACCGCAAATATATTATTCATATGTGGAGGAGCATTTGAAGGTTTAGACAACATCATAAATGAAAGAATTGGAAAAAAAGCAATAGGATTTTCAGCAAAAATAGAAAGCAAGAAGGAAATAGACAAATATAAGATATACGAAGAACTATTACCACAAGACTTATTAAAATTTGGACTAATTCCAGAATTCGTAGGAAGATTACCAATAGTTACAACACTTAGAGAATTAGATAAAAATGCATTAGTTAAAATATTAACAGAACCTAAAAATGCATTAATGAAGCAATATAAAAAGCTATTAGAATTTGACGGAGTAGAACTTGAATTTACAGACGATGCACTTTTAGCGATAGTTGAAAAAGCAATTGAAAGAAATACAGGAGCAAGAGGGTTACGTTCTATAATAGAAGAGATAATGAGAGATATTATGTTTGACATACCTTCAAACCCAAAAATAGAAAAATGCATTATTACAAGAGAAACAGTTGTAGAAGGTAAAGAACCAGACTTAATAATAAATGAAGAAAGAAAAGAGAAAAGACACATTAAAAGGAAAAAAATAATAGAAAACAAGCAAAAAGAAACAGCTTAAAGAACTAAAAAAGTAAAATGTTAGTTTAAACAAGAATTAGTATAGTACGAGGCTCATAAAGGAGATATTCAAGGAGGCGTACTGATGTACGTTGACTTGAAATCGACTGCAATGAACGAAGTAGGATGATGATTATTGTTTAAACGGGGAGAGGTGTTTTGTATGTATAGAAAAGTTGAACTACCAAATGGATTTGTGGGAAAAGAAATAGAAGTAAGAAATTTCTGGAAAGAACAGGACATAATAAAGAAAAACTTTGCAATGAATAAAGGAGAAAGATATTTTACATTTTATGACGGACCACCAACAGCTAATGGAAAGCCACATGTTGGACATATATTAACAAGAGTAATGAAAGATATAATTCCTAGATATAAAGTAATGAAAGGTTACCAAGTTATAAGAAAAGCAGGATGGGATACACATGGACTTCCAGTTGAACTAGAAATAGAAAAGAAACTTGGAATATCTGGAAAAGCACAAATAGAAGAATATGGAATAGAAAAATTTATAAAAGACTGTAAACAAAGTGTGTTTACATATGTTTCTATGTGGGAAGAAATGACAAACCAAATTGGATTTTGGGTAGACATGGATAACCCTTACGTAACATACCATAATAACTATATAGAATCAGTTTGGTGGGCACTAAAACAAATGTGGAATAAAGACTTATTATACAAAGGACATAAAGTAATGCCATATTGCCCTAGATGTGGAACAGCATTATCTTCACACGAAGTTGCACAAGGATACAAAGACGTAAATGACTTAACATGTATAACAAAATTTGAAGTAGAAGATAAACCAAATACATATATATTAGCTTGGACAACAACACCTTGGACTTTGCCTTCAAACCTAGCATTATGTGTAAACAAATCATATACTTATGTTGAAGCAAAAGTAACAGAAACAGAAAACGAAAATATAAAACCAGGAGAAACATATATCCTAGCAAAAGATTTATGTAAAGAAGTTCTAGGAGAAAACTGCGAAATAGTAAAAGAATTTAAAGGTGAAGAACTTCTTGGAATGAAATATAAAAGACTATTGCCATTTGGAAAAGTAGAAGGAAAAGCATTTGTTGTAATACATGGAGACTATGTAAGTTTAGAAGAAGGAACAGGAATTGTACACATTGCACCAGCATATGGAGAAGATGATAGTATAGTTGCTAAAGAAAATGGAATAACATTTATAAACCTAGTAGACAAAGAAGGAAAATTTGTCCAAGATGTAACACCATGGGCAGGAAAGTTTGTAAAAAAATGTGATGAAAGTATAGTAAATTATTTAAAAGAAAATAATAAACTATTCAAATCAGAAAGACATATGCACTCATACCCACACTGTTGGAGATGTGACACACCACTTCTATATTATCCAAAAGAGAGCTGGTTTGTTGCAATGTCTACATTAAGAGACAAACTTGTTGAAAACAACAATAAAATTAATTGGTATCCTGATACAATAAGAACAGGAAGATTCGGAAAATTCGTTGAAAATGTAATAGACTGGGGAATTTCAAGAGATAGATATTGGGGAACACCACTTCCAATATGGACTTGTGAATGTGGACATAAGGAATGTATAGGAAGCATAGAAGAATTAAAACAAAAAGGAATAAATGTACCAAACGATATAGAACTTCATAAACCATATATAGACGATGTTCACTTGAAATGTGAAAAGTGTGGTAAAGAAATGACAAGAGAAAGAGAAGTTATAGACTGTTGGTTTGACTCTGGATCAATGCCATTTGCACAACTACATTACCCATTTGAAAATAAAGAGCTATTTGATAAAAACTATCCAGCACAGTTTATATCAGAAGCAGTAGACCAAACTAGAGGTTGGTTCTATACATTACTTGCAATATCAACAGCTATATTTGATAAAGCATCATTTGAGAACTGTATAGTTTTAGGACATGTCCTAGATAAAAAAGGACTAAAAATGTCTAAATCAAAAGGAAATGTTGTAGATCCATTTGAAGTATTAGGTAAAGAAGGAGCAGATGCAACAAGATGGCATTTCTATACAGCAAGCGCTCCATGGCTTCCAACAAGATTTTCAACAGAAGATGTAGGAGATACATCAAGAAGATTTTTAGGAACATTATGGAATGTTTATTCTTTCTATGTACTATATGCAAACATAGACAAGATAAATCCATTAAACCATAAAGACTTTGTATCAAGTAATGTAATGGATAAATGGATAGTATCTAAATTAAATACTTTAGTAAAAGAAGTAGACGAAGGATTAGACCAATATGATATAACAGGCTCAGCCTTGAAGATAGAAGAATTTGTTGATAATTTATCAAACTGGTATGTAAGACGTAACAGAAGTAGATTCTGGGGAAATGAACTAACAGATGATAAATTAGGTGCATTTGTTACATTATACAGAGTGCTTGTTACACTTTCAAAAGTAATAGCACCATTTGTACCATTTATAGCAGAAGAAATTTATCAAAACTTAGTAATAAGTCTAGATAAAGAAGCAAAAGAGAGTGTACATTTATGTACATGGCCAGAAGTAGAAGAAAAAGTAATAGACAAAGACCTAGAAAAAGAAATGGATTTAGCATATACATTAGTTAAACTAGGAAGAAGTGCAAGAAACACAGCAAATATTAAGAACAGACAACCACTTTCAGAAATGTTAATTTCAATAGATACATTGCCTGAATATTATGGAGATATAATAAAAGACGAGTTAAACATAAAGAAAGTAGAACTTGGAGCAGATTTATCTAAATATGTTAACTTTGAGATATTACCAAACCTTCCAGTACTTGGAAAACAATATGGAAAGTTAATACCACAAATAAAACAAGAGATTGCAAAATGTAATCAAATGGAACTAGCTACAACAATCAACAATGGTGGAAGTAAAGCTATAAAAGTTGGAGAAACAGAAATAGAATTAAACAAAGACAATTTACTTGTAACAATGCAAGGAAAAGAAGGATTTGCATTTGCAGGAAATGGATTAATAGGAGTAGTACTTGATACATTAATTACAGAAGAACTAAAAAATGAAGGATATGTAAGAGAAATAATATCAAAAGTACAAAACCTAAGAAAAGATAGGGGATTTGAAGTACTAGATAGAATTTATCTTTATGTATCAGGAAATGAAATGCTAGAAAAAGTAATAAAAGATAATGAGGAAAAAATAAAAAAAGAAACTTTAACTATAGATTTAATTGTTAGAGAAAATATGGAACATTGTACAGAATGCAATATTAATGGAGAAAAAATTAATATTGGAGTAGAAAAAGCTTAAATAAATGAAGAGAGGACACACATCGAAATGTGTGTCCTCTCGTTTGGGTTAGTCAGGAGATTTTATCAATCTCTTCAGAGTAGGTGACGATCATGAAACCGTCAGTAAAAGACTGAGGATATACGCAAAGATGCTTGACAACAACAGAGTTGCCGTAATCCGTGTGGTAGAGCTTCCCAAGATGCACATTGTAGTTGTCGATTTCATACAAATATGCATCACCGTAGAAGACGATGTCCTTGCCACTGTCATTGACAATCCATGTGCCGATGAGACCGTCATAGGAGAACAGGTAGATGTCCCACGTTATGGTAAGTCCTCCATGGACGTAGGTTATGCTCTGCACACACTTATGGATGTCGTAGGGGCAGGTGTACTCCAGAGAAGGAGTTACTTCATCAAAGTAGTCTATGACTTCTTCGTCGTCCCAGAGATAGCAATTTGCTTGAGACAGCAAACTTTTAACACTGGGTTCTACGGCTTCCTCCTGTTGAAGACGAATCGTACTATCTCCAAGCCAAATGATATCGGAATCAGTAGGGATAGTTTGGGTAGAAATAGCCCCACTAGCCTCACCGGAATCAGTGGACTCTGGAGGTGCTGGCGGTGCAGGAAGTTCAGGCGGTACATCAGGTGTGCCAGGTTCAAATGACGTTTTGGGCAATGTCTCCGAGGAGTCAGAGCCATAAGGATAGTGGATTAAAGGCTGACCACCAGCGGTTTCCGCAACAAAGCAGCTACAATAAATTGCAACAAGCAATGCTACGACGCAGATGATTGCGACAAACTTAGGTGCGTTCCGTTTGGGTTCCATGTTTTCTTCCTCCATGCTTGTACTTAGCTAATGATAGATATTCATTTTAGCTAAGTTGGGTTGACTAGACCCTAAAATAATATTGTGTATGGGCATAATAGCCCTAGGTACAATTATATTATAGCACATTTTACATAAAATTTCAATTTTTTGAAATTCAAATTAAGAAGATAACAAAAAATGCTAAATTATTTTATTATTGCATATAATAAATATAAGAAGTTAAAAATTTATTAGAGCTATATTAGCTCAAATGGAGGTTAGGTTTGGAAAAGGTAAGATATTTTGATCATGCGGCAACAACATATGTAAAAGATGAAGTTTTAAAAGAAATGATACCATATTTTGGATTGAATTATGGAAATCCGTCATCAATATATACAATAGGTAGACACAATAAAGCAGCACTTAATCATGCAAGAGAACAGGTTGCAAAAGCAATAGGAGCCAAAAATCCGAAAGAAATATATTTTACGGGCTGTGGAAGTGAAAGTGATAATTTAGCAATAAAAGGAGTAGCTCATGCAAATAAAGATAAAGGAAATCATATAATAACAACAAAAATAGAACATCATGCAGTGTTGAGTACATGTGAGAGATTAGAAAAAGAAGGATTTGATGTAACATATTTAAATGTAGATGAAGATGGTAAGATAAGTTTATCAGAACTTGAGAACAGCATAACAGATAAAACAATATTAATATCAATAATGACAGCTAATAATGAAATAGGTACAATTCAGCCAATAAGAGAAATAGGAGAAATTGCAAAAAGACATGGAATATATTTTCATACTGATAGTGTTCAAGCAATACGGAAATTTAAAAATAGATGTGCAAAAGAATAATATTGATATGTTATCACTTTCAGCACATAAATTTTATGGTCCCAAAGGCGTAGGAGCTTTATATGTAAGAGAAGGGGTAAAATTTGATAAAATACAAGATGGAGGACACCAAGAAAAAGATAAAAGAGCAGGTACTGAAAATGTTGCAGAAATTGTAGGACTTCGGAAAAGCAATAGAACTTGCATATAAAAACATAGATGAGTACAATAAAAAAATATTAGACTTAAGAGAATATTATATTTCAAATATAGAAAAAAATATTTCAGGAATTCATATAAATGGAGATATAAATAACAGACTACCAGGAAATGCAAATATTTCATTCAAAGATATAGACGGAAATTCACTTCTTTTAAAACTAGATGAGGTACGGAATTTGCGTATCAACAGGTTCTGCATGTAATTCAGAAACCATGAGCCCATCACATGTACTTTTAGCAATACGGAACGCCAAAAGAATATATAAATGGTTCAATAAGAACAACATTTGGAGAACACAATACAAAAGAAGACGTAGACTATTTATTAAATAATTTAGAAAGATGTGTTAATGAATTAAGAGAAAAATAAGTTTCATAGAATGAATGGTCAAAGTAATTGACTTGATATAAGATATGTGATAATCTAGTATCAAATACTATATTGGAGAATGAAATATATGAAAAATGAAATCTTGTATAATGTTAGAGAATTTGAAAATTTAAAGGATATGATAGATAATGCTTGCACAGAATTTGCTGATCATACAGCTTTTGTTATAAAACACAAAGAAGGAAAAACGGTAAATTATGAAAATATATCTTATGAAGATTTTGGAAAAGAAGTAAATAGCCTTGGAACAGCTTTAATAGATATGGGATATAAAGATAAAAGAATAGCTGTAATCGGAAAAAATAGATATGAATGGGTAGTTTCATATGCAGCAGTTATTAATGGTGTAGGAATTGTTGTTCCACTAGATAAAGGATTGCCAGAAGATGAAATAGAAATGTCTATCAAAAAATCTAAAGCAGAAGTAATTTTCTGTGAAGCAAACTATCTAGAAGCATTAAACAAGATTATAGAAAAAGGTGAAACTAACTTAAAGAAAATTATCTGCATGGATAAAGTAGAAAATGTAGAAATAATGGAGAAACTAATACTAAAAGGAAAAGAGCTTTTAGATAAAGGAAATAGAGAATATTTGGATGCTAAAATAGATAGAGAAAAAGTTGCATCAATAGTATTTACTTCAGGAACAACGTCACTATCCAAAGCAGTTATGTTATCACATAAAAATATAGCAAGCAATATAAACTCAATGAGTAAAGTAGAGGGAATATTTGACACAGACACAAACATTGCACTTTTACCATTTCACCATACTTTTGGTTCAACAGGAATAATGATATTTCTATCAAAAGGAGTAAAAAATGTATTTTGTGACGGATTAAGACATATACAAGAAAATCTAAAAGAATATAAAGTAACTATATTTATATGTGTGCCATTATTGATAGAGGCAATGTATAAGAAGATAGAAGCGGGTATTGAAAAAAAGGGGAAAACAAAGTTAATAAAATTTGCAAAAAAAATTAGCAATTTTTTATTAAAATTCGGAATAGATATAAGAAGAAAATTATTTAAAGAAGTTTTAAATGAATTAGGTGGAGAAATAAGATTTATAGTAAGTGGTGCATCAGCTCTTGATAAAAGAGTAGCAAAAGGATTGAATGATTTAGGAATACTTACTATACAAGGATATGGTTTAACTGAAACTTCTCCAGTACTTGCAGCAGAAACTGAAAAAACAATAAGATATGGTTCAATTGGATACCCAATGCCAGATGTAGAAATAAAAATAGACAATCCAAATGAAGAAGGAATTGGAGAAATTATAGCAAAAGGCCCAAATGTAATGCTAGGATATTACGAAGATGAAGAAGCAACAAACGAAGTTATAATAGATGGTTGGTTCCATACTGGAGATTTAGGATATATGGACAAAGACGGAATATTTTTTATAGCAGGAAGAAAGAAGAATGTCATAGTCCTAAAAAATGGTAAAAACATTTATCCAGAGGAATTAGAAGTATTAATTAATAATCTTCCATATGTTGCTGAAAGTATGGTATATGGAGAAGAAAAAGATGATGATTTAGTAGTTTCAGTAAAAATTGTATATAACAAAGAGTATGTAAACGAAAAATATGGTGATATTCCAGAAGAAGAGCTTAGAAGTATAGTATGGAATGATATAAAAGAGATAAATACAAAACTTCCAAAATACAAATACATGAAGAAACTAATTCTAACAGATGAGCCAATGATAAAGACAACTACACAAAAAGTTAAAAGACATGCAGAAATTGAGAAAATGAAAAAAAGTTAATTTGACTTTTAAAATGGAGCGATAAAACAGTCGCTCTTTTTTGTGAATTTTTTGTGAACAATAAGTTAATCAAAATTTGATAAAACATTATATTTCTAATAAAAATCCAAGAAAATTTATCATTTTTTTACAAAAAAAACTATTGCAATAATTATGAATTATTGTTATGATATATAAAGAGAAAATATATAACTATGAGGGAAAAAAATGATAGAATTCAGAAATGTAAATAAAAAATATTCTACTGGTACAGAAGCTGTACACAATGCAAACTTCATAATAGAAAAAGGAGAATTTGCATTTTTAGTAGGAAGCTCAGGTTCAGGTAAATCAACCCTAATAAAACTTATATTAAAAGAAGAAGAACCTACATCAGGAAATATAATAATAAATGGAAAAGATACAACATTCTTAAAAAGAAACAGAGTACCATATCTTAGAAGAAGTATGGGAGTGGTTTTTCAAGACTTTAGATTGTTACCAGATAAAACAGTATATGACAATGTTGCCTATGCAATGTATATAGTAAGAGCAACAAGAAGACACATTAGAAGACAAGTACCAATGGTATTATCTTTAGTAGGATTAAGTGGTAAGGCAAAAATGTATCCAAATGAATTGTCAGGAGGAGAGCAACAAAGAGTTGCATTAGCGAGAGCTCTAGTAAATAATCCTTCAATGTTAATTGCGGACGAGCCTACTCGGAAACTTAGATCCAGACACAGCATGGGACATTATGAACTTACTTAATGAAATCAATATGAGAGGAACTACAATAATTGTTGCAACACATGCAAAAGACATAGTAGATAAAATGAAAAAAAGAGTTATACAAATAGAAAAAGGCAACATAGTAAGAGATGATAAAAAGGGTGGTTATGACAGTGAGATATAATGTAATGGGGTATTTGATAGGCGAAGGATTTAGAAATGTATTAAAAAATAAAAAATCAACAGGAGCAGCGCTTATAATAATGTGCATGGCTATGCTTATGTTTGGTTTATTCTTTATCCTTGGAGAAAACATTAATTATATAATGGATCAAGTAGAATCAGAACAAGGTATACAAGTATACCTTGAAATAGGTACAACAGAAGATGAAGAAAAAGAAATTGAAACAAAGATAAGGGCAATAGAAGGAGTAAATACAGTAGAATTTGTTTCAGGAGAGCAAGGCTATAATGATATGCTAGCAAGCTTACAAGAATATGCATCAATACTTGAAACATTAGATGAATTTATGCCAGATTCTTACATAGTAACATTAACAGATTTAGGCTTAAATAATAGTGTACAAGAACAAATAAATCAAATTGAAAAAGTTGATAGTATTGAAAGTAGTAATAAAACAATAACAATGCTTATGAATATAACAAATGGTATAAGACTTGTAACTTTAGGAATTCTTACAATTTTAGTAATAATTTCAATATTTATAATAACAAATACAATAAAACTTACTGTACATGCAAGAAGAAAAGAGATATCAATAATGAAGTATGTAGGTGCAACAAATGGTTTTATAAGATGGCCATTTATAGTTGAAGGTATTATAATTGGAGTTGTTGCAGCCTTAATAACAATTTTTATTGTTGGGCTATTATATAATGTAGCAACAAATAATTTAATACAAACAAACACATTTGCGGAATTAAATGTAAAATTATATACATTTGCAGACATATTTAATTTATTACTTACAACATATGTATTACTTGGGGCTGGAATTGGAATAGTACGGAAGTTCAATTTCAATGAGAAAATATTTAGAAGTGTAAAAGTAATTGGAGGAAAATTTTATGACAAAAAAGATAACCAGTTTATTATTGATTTTAATTATATTATCATTTTCAATGTTTAGTTTTGCAGCAACAAAAGATGAACTTAATGCTGAGAAAAAAGATTTACAAAATAAAATTGATGAAGCAGAAGATAGAATTGATGATATAGAGGGAGAAGTAGATGGAGTACTTGATGAGATAAACAAAATAAATGCAGAGATATCAGAAAAACAAGATGCAATATCTAACTTAAATTATGAACTTAAGACATTAAATAGTGAAATTTCTACTCTAGAAGCTAAATTAAAAGAAGAGCAAGTCAAATATGATGGACAATATGAATCACTTAAAGCTAGAATGGTAGCTCAATATAAAATGGGTAAAGTTTCATATTTAGATGTATTACTAAATTCAAAAAGTTTGTCAGATTTCATATCTAGATATTATGTAATAGAAAAGGTTGCAGAATATGATACTAAATTATTAGATCAAATAGAAAAACAAAAAATAACAATAGAAACTTCAAAAAAATCAGTAGAAGCAAAAAAGAATGAAGTTAGTGAAAAACAATCTAAGTTGAAGATAGAAGAAATAGCTCTATCAAATAGACGTACAAATAAAAATAAAATGGTTTCTCAACTTAATGAAGAACAGAAAAAGTTACAAGATGAAATAGATGCAAATAATAAAGCTCTTGAACAAAAAGAAAATGAATTAAGAGAATTGGCTAGACAAGAATCAATGTCTACATCAGGTGGACATGTATATAAAGGAGGAAAACTTGAATGGCCAGCTCCTGATTATACTAGAATATCATCTCCATTTGGATATAGAGGATCAGCTGCAACAGGAGGAGTAGGAACAGCATATCATAGAGGAGTTGATTTAGCTTCTGCAAAGGGATCACGAGTACTTGCAGCAGAAGCAGGAGTAGTAATGAAAACTAATATGTCTTGTCCTCATAACTATGCAAGTAAATGTGGTTGTGGAGGAACATTAGGAAATTACATAATGATATCACATGGAGGAGGATTAGTAACACTTTATGGACATTGTACAAGTGTAGATGTAAGTGTAGGACAAAGTGTTTCAAGAGGTCAACAAATAGGAACTGTAGGTTCAACTGGAAACTCAACAGGATATCATTTACATTTTGCAACAATAGCAAATGGGTCATACGTTAACCCAATGAATTATTTTAATTAATAAATATGACTTTAAAATTCACTTAAAGAAAAACTTCTTTAAGTGAATTTAATTAACAAAAAATGAATATAATTTATCTGGAGGATTATATATGGAAAATAAAAAATGGAAGACAATATATAGAACGATAATGCTTGTAATAGTAGTATCAATAGTAACATTTATTGTTACAAATATCATAAGTTATGATGGTAATAGAAAATATGTAATAACTGCAAGAAAAGATGCTGATATAAATGAGCAATTAGAAACAGCGCTATCTGCAATATCAGAGATTATTGAAGAAAAATACATTGGAGATATAGATAAAAACAAATTAATTGATGGTGCATTAAAAGGAATGGTTGAATCAGTAGGTGATGTATATACAGAATATTATACAAAAGAAGAACTTGAGGACTTTTCAGCAACAACACTTGGAAATTTTGTAGGTATAGGTGTATATATGCAAGCTGACTTAGAACAAGATGTGGTTGTTATTCAAGCTCCTATTGAAAATTCTCCAGCAGAAAAAGCAGGATTAAAGACAGGAGACCAAATTATTAAGGTTGATGGAAAAGAATATAAAGCAAAAGATATAGATGAGATGTCAGATCATATCAAAGGAGAAGAAGGAACAGAAGTAGAACTTACTATAAAAAGGGGAGAAGAAACTTTTGATATAAAAGTAAAAAGAGGAGCTGTTCACATAAACTATGTTGTAAGTAAAACATTAGAAGATAATATAGGATATATATATATTGAAACGTTCGACGAAGGCTGTAAAGAAGATTTTTTGAACGCATATAACAAACTATTAACTGAAAATATAAAATCCTTGATAATCGATTTGAGATACAACGGAGGGGGATTAGTAGATGAGGCACTAGATATAGCAGAACTAATATGCGATAAAGATGATATAATGCTAATTACAGTAGATAAGGATGGGAAAAAAGAAGTTACTAAATCTAAAAATGCACCTATAATAAATATGCCAGTAGTGCTACTTACAAACGGAGCAACAGCAAGTGCTTCAGAGATAGTTGCAGCAGCACTTAAAGATAATGGAAAAGCAGAGATTGTTGGAGAAAAAACCTATGGAAAAGGAGTTATACAAGAACTTGTTTATTTATCAAATGGAGGAGCATTAAAGGTAACTACATCTGAATATTATACGCCAAAAGAAGAGAAAATTAATGAAATAGGAATAGAAGCAAATTATGAAGTTAAAGGGATAGAAGAACAAGAAAGAAAAGCCATAGAGATACTAAAAGAGAAAATGAAATAAAGTATAAGATTAGGCGAAAATTCTAGTGTATTATACAAAAAATCAAAAAAATTCGGATAAAATTAAAAAAATTTTGAATAAGTATTGACAATTGCTATAAAATTTAGTATACTAGAATTCGCCGAAGGAAATGGGCGCTTAGCTCAGCTGGGAGAGCATCTGCCTTACAAGCAGGAGGTCATA
>CANPOS010000034.1 GCA_947575745.1 uncultured Clostridium sp. | reverse complement strand
TTAGCAAGTTCTGCTATCTTGCCATTTTCAATTACTAATTTTCTTCCTGCAAGTTCTGTTTCAAATGTTTTAAACATTTCTTTTACCTCTTTTCTTTAAATTATTTTTTAATAATTCACAGGTATTAGTAACTTCAATAATATATTAAATTATTTAGTATATTATTCAAGCTACTAACTAATCTTATGAATTACTAATATACATTTTTTAAGGCGTTTAAATTTGAAAAAATAATTAGCATCTTGCGTCGTTATTTCAAATATAAAAACTGCTCAATGTACACTAGTACACTTCCGCTTTTTTAATTTGAAATGCCTAGCAATATACTAATTCTTTTTTCAAATTAAGCTTTTCGCCTCTAAAATTATTTTCTTAAACTTAGTTTTTCAACTATTGTTTTATATCTAGTTTCATCTTTTTTAGCTAGATAATTTAAAAGATTTCTTCTTTTACCAACCATTTTTAAAAGTCCACGTCTTGAATGATTATCTTTAGTATGAACTTTTAAATGTTCAGTTAATTCATTAATTCTTTCTGTTAAAAGAGCTATTTGAACTTCTGGAGAACCAGTATCCTTTTCCTCTCTTTTATAAGTTTCAATGATTTCTTGTTTTCTTTCCTTTGTCATAATTACACCTCCATATTTTTCTTCATTTGCCTATTTCCTAGCATAAGTGGTGCCATACTCCTTAAGCCACGAAAAAGGTAATTTAAATTTATACTTTAGTATTTTACTATATTTTGGGTGTAATTGCAAGCTTTTTTGTTATTTTTCTCCAACGATCTCAATTTCTAGCTTTATCTTTTTTCCTGTTTGTCTTAATACTTCTTTTTGTACATAGTCTATTAATTCTAATATATCATTTGAAGTAGCATTATTTTCATTAATAATAAATCCTGCATGTTTTTCTGAAACCTTTGCCCCTCCAATTTGTTTTCCTTTTAGTCCACATTCATCTATTATTTTTGCTGTAATAAAATTTTCTCCTCTTTTAAAAGTACTCCCTGCCGAAGGCATATTATAAGGTTGTTTTTCTTTTCTTGACTTAGAATATTCATTCATTTTTTCTTCTATTTCTAATTTTTTGCCTTTTTTTAATTTCAATGTACTCTCTAGTATTATGTAATTTTTATTTAAAAATATGCTTTTTCTGTATTCAAATTCATGTTCTTTTAAGTCTATTTTGTAGATATTTCCATTATAATCCATATAAGTTGTTGATAAAACAATATTTTTCATTTCTGATCCATAAGCACCAGCATTCATTTTTATTGCTCCGCCTATTGTTCCTGGTATCCCTGATGCAAATTCAAATCCTTCTATCTCTAGTTTTAACAATTTTTGTGCAATTTCTGCATTTTTATTGCCACTGCCAACAGTAACTAGTATAAAGCTTCCTTTTTCCTCTATATCAAATTTATTTATATCTATCTTACAGACAATTCCTCTAATTCCTTTATCAGAAACTAATAGATTGCTTCCATTTCCTAAAATAAAGAATGGTACATTGTTCTCTTTTACAATTTCTAAAATAAATTGTAATTCTTGAATATTATTTACTTTTATAAAAATATCAGCATTTCCTCCTGTTTTAAAAGAAGTATGCTTAGACATAGGTTCGTTTAGTAAAACTTTTTCTTTACCTAATTTATTGATTAATAGCTTTATATAATCCATAAATTTCCTCCAATATTTATATTTTATCATAAATATATTAGTTTTAATAGTATTTTATGAAAATTTAGGTTTATAAGAAAATTAACCTTGTTTAATAGAAAATAGCTGGTGTGGAGAAAAACTTTCTCCACACCAGTTGTTTTAAGCTTTATGGCTTTTGTTTTCTGTTTTCAGGGTTTAAATTTATCGCTTTGAAAATATTCATCTTGAAGTTCGAACACTTCATCTGGTATGTCTCTTAGCCATTTCCAGACATGGTGGCTAAATGCGTCAGAATTGCAATGGTAGTGTCTTCCGCCTAGGTCGATGCCAATCACATCATCGGGATAGGAAATGTCTCCATCTTCAGGGATATCGTATAATGCCATAACAAAGCTCCTTTCAACAAAATTACCAAGTTCCAAACTTATCGCTTCGGTAATATTCTGCTTGAAGTCTGAACACTTCATCTGGTATCTTTCTTATCCCTTTGCTGAAGTAGTGGGGAAATGCATCAGAATTGCAATGGTAGTGTTTTCCGTCTAGGTCGGTTCCCCAATCCACTTCCTTGGGAGATGAAATGCTTTCCACTTCTGGAATATCGTATAATGCCATAACAAAGCTCCTTTCAACAAAATTTAGGATATTGCCTTTGCTTAGCTTTGATTATATCATTATTCTTAAATAAAGTAAACATAAATTTTTCTTTATCATTAAAACTCAATTTTTTCTTCTATCCATTTTGTTAAATCAGATATTTTTACTCTTACTTGCTCCATTGTATCTCTATCTCTTACTGTTACAGTACCATCTGTTTCTGTATCAAAGTCAACAGTTATACAGAAAGGTGTCCCTATTTCATCTTCTCTTCTATATCTTTTTCCTATACTTCCTGCTTCATCATAGTCACACATAAATTTTTTAGAAAGTATATTATACACTTCCTCTGCTTTAGGGCTTAATTTCTTTGATAATGGAAGTATGGCTGCTTTAAATGGTGCTAAAGCTGGATGTAATTTTAATACTGTTCTAATATCTCCTTCTCCGACTTCTTCTTGACAATATCCATTACAAAGGAAGGCAAGTGCAACTCTATCACAACCTAGTGAGGGCTCTATACAGTATGGTATATATTTTTCTTTGCTCTCTTCATCTAAGTATGTAAAGTCTTCTTTTGAATGTTCCATATGTTGTTTTAAATCAAAATTAGTTCTATCTGCTATTCCCCAAAGTTCTCCCCAACCAAATGGGAATAAAAATTCTATATCTGTTGTTGCATTACTATAATGGCTTAATTCCTCTTTTTCATGATCTCTTAATCTTATATTTTCTTCGTTCATCCCTAAAGAAAGTAAGAAATTCTTACAAAAATCTTTCCAATATGCATGCCATTCTAAGTCAGTTCCAGGTTTGCAAAAGAATTCTACTTCCATTTGTTCAAATTCTCTAGTTCTAAAAGTAAAGTTACCAGGTGTTATTTCATTTCTAAAAGCTTTTCCTATTTGTGCAATACCCATAGGAAGTTTTTTTCTTGTAGTTCTTAACACATTTTTAAAGTTAACGAATATTCCTTGAGCAGTTTCCGGTCTTAAATATATTTCTGCTTTTGCATCTTCTGTTACACCTTGAAAAGTTTTAAACATAAGATTAAACTTTCTAATTCCTGTAAAATTCTCTTTCCCACAATTAGGGCAAGCAATATGATGCTCTTTCATATATTCTATCATTTTTTCATCTGGCCAACCGTCAACTATTTGTTCACATTTATTTTCATGCATCCATTCTTCTATTAGTTTATCTGCTCTATGTCGAGTTTTACACTCTTTACAATCTATAAGTGGATCACTAAATCCACCAACGTGTCCAGATGCTACCCAAACTTGTGGGTTCATCAATATTGCTGCATCTAATCCAACATTATATTTATTTTCTTGTATAAACTTTTTTCTCCAAGCATTTTTTATGTTATTTTTTAATTCTACTCCAAGAGGCCCATAGTCCCAAGTATTTGCAAGTCCTCCATAAATCTCTGAACCCGCATATACATATCCTCTTGCTTTGCATAGATTAACTATTGTATCCATTTGTTCTACCATAAATAAAACCTCTTCTCTATTTTTTCTTAACTACTAATTCTCTACTTTTACCACTTAAGTACATAGTAAAGCCTAATAAACTTGCAATATATATAAATATTCCTAATGGAATAACATATTCATTTATTGGAATTCTACATATTGCTAAAATGCTTACATATACTCCACCAATTAAAATAACTGATATAGCTGGTTCAATAAGTGATTTATATATTCCTAACTTTCTAAATGCTATTGCAAAATATACAAGTACTATTACAAAAGTTAATGATATTGGCATAATATAATCTCTTATTAAATCAAATACTCTCATTGTTGGGATAGTTGTTATAACTATATGATTAGCTCCTTCTTCAAATTCATATTTTTCTTTAAGTTTATTTTGTAATTCTTGTATTTGTTCATCTGACATTTCTGTTACCTTTATTGATACTGTATCTGAAAATTCGTCAGTATATTCTACTTTATATTTTCCGTTAAAAGTTTCTCCAACTAACGCTTTTACCTCGTCTAACCCTACTTGTTTAGTCATATATACATTTATACTTGTGTAAGTTCCATTATTAAAACTTATATTAAATCCAAGCATGTATTGCATAACTATTCCAATTACAATAATAACCAAAGCTATTCCAAAAATTATTTGCTTCTTATTCATTTTTTATCTTTCCTTTCTATTTCTCAGTTTTAGCAATAAGCATATTCCTCATTAACAATAAGTTTGAAATTATTAAGCTTATTATTCCATAGAATAATGTCATTCCTATTGAAAATACTTGTACTTCTGGCATAAATGTAAATACTACTGCAATAATTAAAAATACTAAGATAACATCAAATCTTTGTAAATATGTGGCATAAGTAATAAATTTAACATTTTCTTCACTTGAATTTTCTTTTATATTGTTTAATATTCTAATAATAAAGTATGCATCAAATACTATAAGAGATAACATTGCTGCTAATCCTCCAATAGATACTGTTGTATTTGTATATCTTATCATTAATAAAAGTAAAGCTATACTTGCTATAAATGATATACTAGCAATAATTCCATTAGTTTTGTATTTAGCTATTAGATATATAATTAAAATAACAGCTATTCCTAAGACTACTCCAATAGCTATATATAAAGAGGTTTTATTTACATTACTTGCTATATATTCGCTGTTTTCTACATTATATTCTACTGGCATTTCTCCATTATTTAAAAGCATTGCATAAACTTGTGCTTGTGTTGCATATTCATATACAGTCTGATTATCTGTTCCAGAACCAATTGCAATAGTTAGTTCTCCGTTTTTCATTTCTTCTCCAAAATATGTTGTTCTAAAAGTTGTTCCTTCCATTATCATAGAAACTTTTTTTTGATTATCAGAAACGGTTTCAGTTGTTTCATTTTCCACTTCATTATGTTCATGTTCTTCTTCAACCTTTATATATTCTTTACTAATTTCAGCTAATTTTTGGGTTCCCTCTTTGTTAAATTTTATAGAAAGATATACTGTAACTTCTCCAGTTTGCCCATTTCCATATACAACAGATGCACTTTTTATGTCAGATTTTTTCATTAATTCTGCTTTACTCTCTGAATCCTGCATAGAAAAATCACCTTTGCAAAGTAAATATTGAAGAATTGTATCTGTAATTATATTGTCAGGAAGTTCTATTATAACATCTCCTGTATCTTCATTTAATCTAACAGCATAATCAGCTACTCCTAAAGTTTTTAATCTTCCTTGCAATATTTCTTTTGCTTTTTTATAATTTTCTTTAGTTAAATTTTCGTCAGGATTTATTTTTATTTCTTCTCTTCTATAATCCTCCTCATTTGCACCTTCAGGAATACTCGTTACTTCTTTTCCTTCATTATCATAAATCTTTTCTTCAGTTCCATCATTTATTTTAAAATGTGTAACTCTTTTTCCTGAAAGTTCAGTAGCTAAAGTATAGTCTGGTAATACACTTTCATAAGAATTTACCTTTTTTGAATAAACACCGTGCAAAAGCGATTACTCCAATAAGTACAATTACTAATACATAAAATGTAATTTTTAATTTCTTTTTCAATTTTTTCACATTCCTTTCTTAAATCATAATAATTTTGTATTATTAATTATTAATTCAAACCAAATATTTAAGTACTTAGCAGCATATTTACTCATAATGGTTCTATCAATAAATATTTCAAAATAATCTAATACTGGACACAATTCAGTATCAATTTCTATATTTAAAGTAATTTTTCTCTCTTCTTTACTAATTTTTAATTTTGCATTTGTAACAGCATAGTTAACTCTATCATGTTTATCAAAAGTTGCCAAATTCTGATTTGTAACCCTATCTCTATGAACATCAGACTTGTCAGCAAGAATTAATGCTGCTGATATATCACTTACAGCTGTTCCAGTTTCTTCATCATGATTTCCTATTGCCATCATAATTTCTGTTCTATCTTTTGCATTCATTCCAATGTCTTTAAGTATGTTATATGCCAATAATGCACCTGAATGGGCATGATCTTTTCTATTTATACAATTCCCTATATCATGTAAAAATCCTGCAATCTTTGCAAGTTCAACTCTCTCTTTTGGATAACCTAGAGTTTCCAAAATTTCTCCAGCTCTTGCTGAAACAATTCCTACATGTCTTAAGGAATGTTCAGTATATCCCAATCCATCTAATTGCTTCTGTGCTCCTTGAACTAATGCTTGTACTTCATCATTATTTTTTACATTTTCCAATGTAATCATATTCTCTTCCTCCATATACTTTAGAATTTTATAATAAAACTATAAAAAATTCAATACATATTTAAAAAGTTCTCTAGTTTTATGCTAGAGAACTTAATATTTATTATTTTTAACCTATTTAGCAATAGATATACCAAGTACTTTGTACTTTGCTACACCATCTGGTATTTGAACTTCTACTATTTGATTTTTCTTAGCTCCAAGAAGTGCCAAACCTATTGGTGATTCATTTGATATTTTATTTTGAGCTAAATCCACTTCTGTTGAACCTACAATTGTATATTCAAAATCTTCATCAAATTCTAAATCTTTAATCTTAACTGTATTTCCCACTTGTACTGTTTTTGTATCTATTTCAGATTCATTTATGATTTTTGCATATCTTAATTTGTTTTCAAGGTCTACAATTTTCATTTCATTTTGAGCTTGTGCATTTTTAGCTTCGTCATATTCAGAATTTTCTGATAAATCCCCAAATCCTAAAGCTACTTTTATTCTTTCTGCTATCTCACTCCTTTTTTCTGTTTTTAAATATTCCAATTCTTTCTCTATGTTATTATATCCTTCTTGTGTCATTATAACTTCTTTGTTTTCCATTTTGTTTCCTCCCAAAAGTGAAATTAATTAATTATCTAATATATTACGCCAATATTTTTAGTTTGTCAAGGACTTTTTATTCAACTTTCAAGCAAGCTCTATAAGTCTTACATTATCAAGCATTAGCTGTTTTCTAATATTTGGTAGAGTATCTCTTCTATAAATAAATCCCTCATATATCACATTACTATCAAATTTAGTTTCATTTTTCATTTTAGCAAAGTTTTCTCTATTATATTCTATTTTGTAATAATTTATGTTTGTACCTGAAAAGTTTTTAATATTTTCTTTAATATTCACTAAAGTAGCTTGTGAATTAATATTATATTCCTTTAATTTCTCCTCTTTTAAATCAAAATTAATAACAATATCTGCATTTGTTAAAGCTTTCTGCTTATTATTAGTTATTTGAATAGCAATTCCATATTCATTATATAATTTTTCTTCTAGGTAGTCTAAACCAAAAGTAGCTCTACTAATAATTTTAAGAGTTTTCACTTTTTTTGCAATTTCAGGTAACTGAGCTAATAATATCTCATCCTGTCTTTCCATAATAACTGCAACGACTTCAGTTTCCTCTTTTCTTTCTCTCATATTTGAAATATACTCTATTATGTCACATATTAAAAACTTAAATAACCATCTTCCATCTAAAATACTAACACCATACTCATTAATTTGATTAACAAGTCCATCATTCTTCTCTAATTCTTTACTAAGAGCAACCACTATATTCTCTTTTCTATTAAGCTTATATAACTTTTTGGCAATCTTTTTAATCCTTCTATCTGTCATTTCTTTTTCTATGTCCACATACACTGTTTTCAAAAAAATAACCTCCCTAAATATATGCATATTCAGGAGGTTTATTGTATATTACATTAATCATAGAAGGTAGGTTATATATAATTTTTCAATAGACGTTGGGGGACCTCTTTAGAAAATGTTTGAGCAAAGCGAAATACATTTTCTTAAGTAGGGACGCAAGAAAAATTATATATAACCTACCTTCTATCTTCTTGAATTATTTATTTTCTTTCAAATCTAACTTAATGTGTACGTCACGTAATTGTTCCTCAGTTACATTTCCAGGAGAACCCATTAACAAATCTTGAGCTTTACTATTCATAGGAAACGCTATTACACTTCTTATATTTGGCTCATCTGTAAGTAGCATTATCATCCTATCAACTCCTGGTGCAATACCTGCATGAGGAGGAGCACCATAATGAAATGCATTAAATAATGCTGAAAACTTTTCCTCTATTACTTCTTTTGAATAACCTGCTATATCAAATGCCTTGATCATAAGCTGTGGATCATGATTTCTTACAGCACCTGAAGAAAGTTCTATTCCATTACAAACTATATCATATTGGTATGCAAGTATATCAAGTGGATTCTTGCTTTCTAATGCTTCCATTCCTCCTTGTGGCATTGAAAATGGATTATGACAAAATTCTATTTTTCCTTCATCAGATAACTCATACATTGGAAAATCTACTATCCAACAGAACTTGAATATATCTTTTTCTATTAAATCTAGTCTTTTGCCTAATTCTTTTCTTATTTCTCCTGCAATATTTGCCGCTACATTTTCTGTATCAGCAATAAAAAACATTGCTGAATTTGGCTTTAATCCTGTCCTTTCCATTAATCTTTTTGTATGAACTTCATCAATAAACTTTGCAATAGATCCTTGTAATTTTCCGTCTTCTAATACTTTAACCCATGCTAATCCTTTTGCTCCACATTCAGTTGTTGCAAAATCTACCATTTCATCAAAAAATCTTCTTGGCTTATCTTTTATGTCTGGTGTTACTATAACTCTTATAGTTTTATTCTTAAATGCATTAAACTCAGTATCTTGGAATATATCTGTAACATCTTGTATAATAAGTGGATTTCTTAAATCTGGCTTATCAGAGCCATATTTAAGCATAGCATCTTTATAAGCTATTCTTGGGAAAGGATATTCTGCAACTTTTCTATCAGAAAACTCTATAAAAGTTTCATACATAACTTTTTCCATAACTTCAAAAACATCCTCCTGCTCTGCAAATGCCATTTCCATATCTAATTGATAAAACTCTCCTGGTGCCCTATCAGCTCTCGCATCCTCATCTCTAAAACAAGGTGCTATTTGGAAATATTTATCAATTCCAGAAACCATAAGAAGTTGTTTGAATTGTTGAGGTGCCTGTGGAAGTGCATAGAATTTTCCTGGGTGTACACGACTTGGTACTAAGTAGTCTCTTGCCCCTTCAGGTGATGAGCTTGTAAGTATCGGAGTTTGTACTTCTGTAAAACCTCTTTCAATCATTTGAGTTCTTAAAAATTGTATAATTTTGGATCTTAATAAAATATTTTGTTTTAACTTTTCGTTTCTTAAATCTAAAAATCTATACTGAAGTCTTAATTCTTCTCTAGTTTCTTTATCTGTATTTATTTCAAAAGGCAAATCTTTTAATCTTTTCCCTAAAATTTCAATTTTCTCAATATCAATTTCTACCTCTCCTGTTGGCATACTCTCATTTGTTAAGCCTTCTCCTCTTAATTTAACCTTTCCCTCAATTGAAACTGTAGATTCATTTGGAATATGAGCTACTTTCTCTGCTAATTCTCCTTTTCCCGAAGTAACAGCTTGAGTTATTCCATATTGGTCTCTTACATCTATAAATATTAGTCCTCCTAGGTTTCTTACAGTTTGTATCCAACCTGCAATTTTAACTGTTTCTCCTACATTTTCTCTTCTAATTTCTCCACAATTATGCGTCCTAAACTTACTCACTTTGCAACCCTTCCTTTTTTTCATCTTTATTAAACGTTATCCAATCTCCAGAATTTTTAATCTGATCAATTGCTTTTTGGTGTTCTTCATTTGTTTTTGTAAAATATATATTTCCTGATTTATCAGCAACAAAGTATAGATAATCAGTATTGTTTGGATTTATAGCTGCTTCTATTGATTCTTTACTTACTGATGCAATAGGTCCTACTGGAAGTTTACCTGCCATATTTGGTCCACGTGTATTATATTGATTATATGTATTTATTTCTTGTTTATATAAATCCCTAGTTCCAAGTTCTATCTTAAATGCATAATATGTTGTAACATCACTACCAATGCTCATTTTTTTATCTAATCTGTTATATATAACACTTGAAACATCTTTCCTGTCTTTATCAAATATAGCTTCTGTTTCGGTAATTGATGCAACTGTTAATATTTCATGAACAGTATACTTACTCTTTTCTATATCTTTTCTATATGGTTCTAATATTTTTGCTGTTTGATCTAAAAGAACTTTAAATATTTCTTCTACTGTTACATCTTTTTCTTCAAATCCATATGTATTAGGTGCTAAATAGCCTTCTAAAGGATAATATATTTTTTCATCTTTGATTTCATCAGTTATAAACCAGTAATCATTTATTAAAGAATCCAAGTATTCTTCATCTTTCATTAAATTATATACATCATCTTCTATATTATTTGTATTATCAGCTATCACTTTTGCAAAATATCTAAAATTCTTACCTTCAACAAATGTTATTTTAACATTTGCTTCTTTTAAAACTTTTCCGCTTTGTAAAGCTTCAACTATTTCAGGAACTTTCATATCTTTTGTTAAATCATATTTTCCAGCTTGAAAGGTTGTAACTTTATTTAACTTTACATATAGTTTAAAAGCTGCTTCACTTTTTATTAATCCATTATCTTTTAAAATGCTTGCTATTTTACTACTTCCAGAACCTAGGGGAATTTCTATTGATACCTTGTCCTCTGCCGTCCCTGTTCCAGATAAAGATATATTATACCATAATACTCCTGAAATTGCTAGCACTATTACTATAACAATTAATGCAATAAATACTTTTAAAAGTTTTCCTCCTCTTTTTTCTGTATCTGCATGTCTATTTCTTCTTTTTCTTTCTTCATTATTTTCTTCCAATTTTTAATCCTCCATTTCCTCTGATTAATTTTCAAATTTTCTTTATAAATTATTATCACTAACAAATTCATTACTTAAAATATTATTATTTGTAATAATAATGCTTCCACCAATTTCTTTTAATCTTGGTATAAGTTCAATAATAAATCTTTCTAAAAGCTTTGCCTCAACATTTACATTTTGTAAATTTAAATTTATTGTGTATTTTTCTTTAGATATTACATTTGAAATTATATCTTGAGTAGCTTTTTTTCTGTTATCAAAATTACTCATATTGTCAAGCGTAATAACCTTTTCATTTATCTCTATCGCATTATTTGCATCTGCAACCTTTGAAGAAAAATCGTCTTTTTCCATGCTACTTCTTTGTTTTTGCTTTTCGCCAATGTTTTTTTCTTTTATGTAGCCAATTTTACCTTCATAAGTTAAAACTTTTACCCAACCCTTCTTCTCTGCATTTTCTATGAAAATTAACTCTTTTTCCTTCTCTAATTTTTGTAATGTGCTTGAGAAAAAACTAGTATCCTTTTTTAACGATACTTTTTTTGTTGTTTTAACTGTTGTAAGCTCTTTATAACATGAGGCAATTACAGCTGAATTTTGGGTTGTCCAAACATCAATATTATATATGTTAGTTATTTCCGAAATTGGTATGTAATACCCTGTTCCATAATTTATAACTCCATATGTTAATAATAAAGTTGCATCATTTAATTCAAAAATATTATTATTTACATCTATTGCCCCAACCTTTGTATCTGACGTTGTAATTAACTTTCCTGTTTCTTCTTCAAGATATATATTTTTGTCAAAAGTATTTTTTATATCTTCAACAGACATATATAACTGTTTGTCTTTATTTATATATATATCCTTTTTCAAAGTGCTTGTTATATCTTGGTTGTCTACTATTAAAGCCAATTCTGAAATATTAGTATTATTATTTGTAAATACATTTTTAAATAAAAATATTATACCGAATATGATTATTAATAGTAGCAACATTCTTGATATTAGTTTTGCTTTGTTCACTTTTTTCTTTTTTCTCATCAATTACCCCATTACTTAGATAAATCTGTGCTTCATTTCAGTACTTATTTATTATAATAAATAAACCTTATCTATTTCTTATTATTTTAGATAATTTTATAATACTTTTACCCAAATGTCTATATTATTTTAATAAAAAATATTAAACACCCTAATATCTATATAACTCCTTCTATTCCACCTTTTAATGAATACATATTTGTATATCCTTTTGTTTCTAAAATTTGGTATGCCTTTTTACTTCTTTCTCCATACTGACAATAAAGTACAATTAATCTATTTTTATCAGGTAATATCCTTGACGCTTCTCTATTCAAGTCATATACAGGAATATTTATTGCAAATTTAATCCTATTCTCAGCGAATTCTTGTGGGCTTCTTACATCTACTATTATCATATTGCTATCTGTTTTTATTAATTCTTTTAAATTGTTGTAACTCATCTCCCTTATGTTTCTTGTATATCTAGTATCTTTTAACTTTTTAAATATTCTTTTTAATTTTCTTTCTATTCTCATTATAGCATCAATACCTTTCTTTAACTATCTAATAATTCCATATTACAATATATGACATTTTTTTCAAACTGTACTGTTTTATTTCAATTTCTTTTCATTTTTAATACAATATTGCTAAAATATTACATTAAAATTTCAAAAATATTACTTTTATGTATTTTATGTAAAATATTTGTAACATTTTCAGTTTACAATCGATACTTATCCACACTTTTTTGTAAAATGTGGATAACTTTGTGAATAACTGATATGTTTGCACTTTAATTACGAACTTTTAGACTAGTTAAAATAATATTTTAAATTATGTGAATTCTTTATTTTATTTATAAATTTATTATGTATATAGTCCTTTTGTTTGGTCCAAGTTCAAAAAATAATCGGCATATTGCGTTGTTGGAGTATGATTCGGCTCAAATAAATGTATCCAAAGTTATTCTGTCAAATATTAAATTAGGAAATAGTTAAGAGGGTATTATATATGGATTTTTGATAGACGTTGTGGGGACCGCTCAACGAAATGTTTTAGCTTTAGCTAAATATATTTCGTTGAGTGGGGACGCAAAAAAATCATATATAATGCCCTCTTAACTAATGCCAGCTAATATATTTAATTTTTACCTAGTTGCCCAATATATTACAAGAGCAACTTCTGTAATAGCTATAACTGGAAATCCTACTGTAAATTTAAGCTTTTTAGTTTTATGCCTAAAAGTATACATACCTGCAATAGTTCCTATCCAGCCACCAAGTAAAGTAAGAATAAATAAGCTATTTTCTGATATTCTCCATTTTCCCTTCTTTGCTTTTTGTTTATCTATATACATAGTTAAAAATCCAATAAGGTTAATTATTAGAAAATATATTATTATATTCTTTAACGGAAATATTTCTAAAAAAACTTTTATACTCATTACTTATAACTCCTTTTACATGAGACTGTCAAACAAGCTCATCTGATTAGTCTCACTCATTCCTTCAACACATCCAAATTTTTCAAGCAAAGCTATTGCTGCATCTCCTACTTTTGCACGTTTTTTAATATCTTGCTTAGATATAAATTCTCCCTTTTCTCTTGCTTCTTGTATTCCTTGTGCTGCAATTTGTCCCATTCCAGCAATACTACTTAATGGTGGTCTTATACTATCTCCCTCTACTTTAAACTTGATAGCATCTGATTTGTATAAATCAATTGGTAAGAAGTTGAATCCTCTTTCATACATTTCAAGAACTAATTCAAGTATTGAATACATATTCTTGTCCTTTGCTGTTGCATCATTTCCCATTCTCTTTATATCTGCCATTTTCTCTCTTACTTTACTTTTACCAAATATCATAATTTCACTATCAAATTCATCTGCTCTTATTGAAAAGTATGTTGCATAATATGCAAGTGGAATATGCACTTTAAACCATGCAATACGAAATGCCATAGTAACATATGCAACAGCATGTGCTTTTGGGAACATATACTCAATTTTCTTACAAGAGTCTATATACCAATCAGGCACGTCATGTTCCCTCATAAGAGCTTCTTGTTCCTCAGATAATCCTTTACCCTTACGAACAGATTCCATTGTTTTAAACGAATTCTGAGCAGGAAGTCCTTTATTTATTAAATAAGTCATAATGTCATCTCTTGTACATATTGCTTCTGCTAGTGTTGCAGTTCCTGCTTTAATTAAGTCTTGTGCGTTATTAGTCCACACATTAGTACCATGTGATAATCCTGATATTCTAATAAGTTCTTCAAAAGTTTTAGGCAATGTCTCAACAAGCATCTCCCTAACAAACCTTGTCCCAAACTCTGGAACTCCAAATGTTCCAACTTTAGAATCTATTTGTTCTGGTGTTACTCCCAATGCCTTAGTTGAAGAAAATATTGACATAGTCTCTTTATCATCTAATGGTATAGATTTAGGATCTACTCCTGTTAAATCTTGTAACATTCTTATTACTGTTGGATCATCGTGTCCTAGCATGTCAAATTTAAGTAAGTTTTTATCAATAGAGTGATAGTCAAAATGTGTTGTTATAATATCTGAATTAGGGTCATCTGCTGGATGTTGTACTGGGCAAAATTCATATATTTCACGTCCTTGTGGTACAACAATAACTCCTCCTGGGTGCTGACCTGTTGTCCTCTTTATACCTGTACAGCCTTTTGCAAGTCTTTCAATCTCTGCTGAGCTTGTATGTATATTTCTTTCTTCAAAATAATTTTTAACATATCCAAATGCTGTTTTTTCTGCTATTGTTCCTATTGTACCAGCTTTAAAAGTAGTTCCTTTACCAAGGATTACTTCTGCATATTTATGTGCTTTAGTTTGATATTCTCCTGAAAAGTTTAGGTCTATATCAGGCTCCTTATCTCCATTAAATCCTAAGAAAGTTTCGAAAGGAATATCTACTCCGTCTTTTACCAGTTTTTCACCACATTTTGGGCAATTTGCATCAGGTAAATCGAAACCATTTTTTACACCATGATCAGAAAAATCAGAATATTTGCACTTTGGGCACCTATAATGTGCCTTTAGTGCATTAACTTCTGTAATACCTGTCATGTATGCTGCTAAAGAAGATCCTACTGAGCCTCTTGAGCCTACTAAGTATCCATTTCTATTTGATTCCCACACAAGTTCTTGTGCAATAATATACATAACAGAAAATCCATTTTTTATAATAGAATCTAGCTCTTTTCTTAGTCTCACTTCGACAATTTCAGGAAGTGGATCTCCATATAATTCTTTCGCTTTGCTCATTGCAATATCTTCTATCTTCTTTTCACAACCTTCAATATGTGGAGGACATTTTTCTTTAGAAATAGGGCTTATTGCTTCACACATATCAGAAATCTTATTTGTATTTGTTACAACTACCTCATATGCCTTATCTCTACCAAGGTATGAAAATTCTTCAAGCATTTCTTCTGTTGTACGCAAATATAATGGTGCTTGCATATCTGCATCATCATATTTTTGTCCTGCCATAAGTATTCTTCTATATATTTCGTCTTCTGGATCCATAAAATGAACGTCACAAGTTGCAACAACAGATTTTCCTAATTTCTCTCCTAATGAAACTATTTTCCTATTTATTTCTATTAGTCCTTCTCTGTCTTCAATTGTTCCGTTTCTAATTAAATATTCGTTATTACCTAGTGGCTGTATTTCTAAATAATCATAGAATGAAGCTATTTCTTCTATTTTTTCTTCTGATAGTCCTTCTAGAATTGCTTGATATAATTCTCCTCTATCACACGCACTACCTATCATTAGTCCTTCGCTGTATTTTTTATACACACTTCTTGGTATCTTAGGTTTTTTGTAATAATAGTCTAAATGAGAATATGATATTAATTTATACAAATTTTTAAGTCCTACATAATCTTTAGTTAATATTACTGCATGATAAGTTGGTAACTGTTTTAAGTTAAGATTCTCTATATATGCACTGTCTATTTCATTTAAAGTTTTAACTCCTTTTTCTTTTAGGTTATTAAGCATCACTTCAAAAACCTTAACTAATGTTTTAACATCGTCTAAGGCTCTATGAGCTACATCAACTCTTATTCCCAAATTATCTGCAATAACTCCCAATTTATGTCTTTTAAAATCTGAAAACATCTCTTTTGAAATTGCAAGAGTATCAATATATGTATTATTTAGTTTATATCCTTGAAGTTCAGCAAAATGTCTAATAAATCCAATATCAAAATTTGCATTATGTGCAACTAATACATCATCCCCTATAAACTCCAAAAACTTAGGTAAAACTTGTTCAATTGTTTCTGCATCTCTTACCATATCATCTGTAATATGTGTAACTTTTATTACTTCATAAGGTATTGGTTTTTCTGGATTTACAAAACATTCAAAAGTGTCAATAATCTGTCCATTTTTTATTTTTATTGCACCAAATTCTGTTATCTTTTCTGTCCTATATGAAAGTCCAGTTGTTTCTATATCTAATACACAATATTCTGTGTCTAATTCTTGGTTTTTAGGATTATATACGCTTGTTTGTCCATCAGGTACAAGGTATGCCTCAACTCCATAGATAACTTTTATATCTCCACCGTTATCTTCTACAACATGGTTTGCTTTAGGGAAAGACTGTACTACTCCATGGTCTGTGACTGCAATTGATTTCATTCCCCATTTTCTTGCTCTATTTATTAAATCTTCTACAGCTGTTACTCCGTCCATTTGGCTCATCTGTGTGTGCATGTGAAGTTCTACTCTTTTTACTTCACTTCTGTCCATTCTGCTTATTTCTGCTTTAGCTCCTGCTTCCATTACTATTCTTGCCATAATTGTAACTTCTTTTGAAAATGGATCAAATTGTGCATCTCCAGATACTGTAACTCTGGGTACTGAATTTATTCTTTCTTCTATTCTATTTTTGTCATCTGCTTCTATAAAAGCTTTACATGTAATAGTAGAACTACCATCATATACATTGGCCATTAAAAGGAATTTACCAGATTTAAGCTCTTTAAATTCTTTTTTTATAACTTCTCCACAGATAACAACTTTTCCACTATCCATATTTACGTCTTTTACTTTTACTATTTTATCTGTAATTTTTGCCTTTTTATTTCCTATGATTATTGGTGTATCTAATTCCTGTTTTGTTGCTTTTTTGCCTTCTTCACTATTGTTTGTTTCTTTTTTTGCTTCTTGGAAATCTACTTTTAGTTCAGCTTCTTGGACTCTAAATTTACTTTTTAGATAAAATTCAAATTCTAGCTTTTCACCAAGTTGTATCTTCTTTGAAGATTTTAATTCTATTACAATCTTACTTGATTTTTTAAATATACTGACATTTATTATTTCACATTCAGGAATACTTCCTTTTGTTTCATAGTCTTTAAATACGTCTTTTACTTTTTTTGCTTCTGCCATTTTTTAATATCTTCCTCCATTTTGCTTATGTATTATTAATATTTTATATCAGGTATATTTAAAAATCAAGACAGATTTTGTAACATTTTTGAGTTTTATGAGAGAACTATAATAATATTAATATTATAATCATAGTTCAGTGAAATAGATATGTATAACTTTCTCATAGTATTATAATTTAATAAGTTATTTTATTATTGATATATTTATAAATATCAAGCTAAATTTATTCTAATTTATTTAGTTTCTATAATTTTTTATCTTTATCCATGTAAATTAAATAATCCATGAGAACAGAATTGGTGTCTTACACTTTTACCATGTGAACAAGTGAGAATATCAACTTTTCCATCTCCATCACACTCACCACAAATTTCCACAATTTTTCCTGCACATGTTCTTCCATCATGAGCTAACTTCCAATCTGAAAGCTTCTCACCGAGTGATATATATTTTTCGACACGAACCACACATATAAACAACATCAGATGTGTGACCATTAGTACACTTATAATATGCTTGTTCTGAAACATAAGATGGGTGACAACGATTGTTTACATTCAATGCTGTAGTTTGTTGACAAATGAGTGGAAGTCCACAAATCTTACTGCTTATTTTTCCATCATCACACTCTGAGCAATCAGCACCGATTTTCTACAAGAATATCAAACGGTCCATTACATGTATAACCTGTTCCTGGGCAATATGTTCTCACTTGTGTTTGTATATCCCCTTCTGTTGTTGCTTTTCCATCTGATACGTCTACTCTCCAATAATAATATGTATATTGGCTTAAGTTAGTAGGTGTTTGTATTGATACTTGTACATTTTGTTCTTGATTTGTTAGGTCTGTTGAATAATTTAAGTTGTTTTGGTCTGTTCCATATCTTAATGTATATGTTAATTTATCTCCATCCATATCTTCTGACTTTGCATTTACTTTTATATAGTTTGTTCCCTTTGTGTTATATGATACTTGTGCTTTACTTGGTGCTGTATTTGCTACAACTGTGTTTTGGGTTACTATACTTGATGTGCTTGTTCTTCCTGCATTGTCTGTTACTATTACTCTTAAGTAATATGTTGTTCCATCATTTACTCCACTAAATGTATAACTATTACCTGTTTGGGCTGTTGATTCTTCTTCTATACTTGAGAAATCACTTGTTGTACTTGCTTGGAATTTATATGTTGCAACTTGTGATGTGCTATCTGATGCTAATGCTGTTACTGTCATTCCACTTTCTGTTACATTTGTTGGTGTTCCTAGAGTTACTGTTGGATCTGTTACATCTCTTTTTATTGTGTATGTGCTTGTTTCTCCTGAGTTTGTATTTCCATCTGTTGCATATGCTTTTATTGTGTGTATTCCATCTGTGTTTATTGTTACTTGAGCTGTTTTTCCTGTTACTGTTGTTGAAATATTATCTAGTGTATACACTATTTTTGTTACTCCTGATTTTGTACTATCAGTTTCTCCGTCATTTATTGTTGCTGTTATATCTCCTTCTTTGTACCATCCATTGTTTCCATTTGGTGTGCTTGGATTTATCGTTATTGTCGGTGTTAATACTTTTCCTTTTGTTGTTGCTGTTATTCCTGTTCCTATTCTTACGTTTCCTGCTTTGTCTACTGCTTCAACGGCAACACTATATGTTATGTTTGGCTCTAGTCCTGTTACTTGAAATATTCCTTCTTCATTATTTAATAATTCTTTTACTATTATGCTTCCTTGTTTTACATAGAAGTTGTAATGTGATATTCCTGATATATTATCTGATGTTCCTGCTGTTACTGTAAAACTTTCTGCTGTTATTGAACCTTCCACTATATTTGGTAAAAAGTCTATTGGCTTACTACTGTCTTTATATATTGTTATTGTTTTTATAGTTGTTGTTATATTTCCTGCTTTGTCTTTTGCTTGTATCCCTATTGCTACTTTTCCTTCTTTTGTGATCTTTATTGTTCCACTTGTTCCTTTTAAATATGTCTTTTGTTCTTCTGTTATATCATTTGGGTTACTCCCTTCTGGTATTTCCCAATAATAGAAACCTACTATTCCACTTTCTAATGGTTCATCTGTCATATTGTTTAGTTTTATTGTTACTTCTTCTGATACATACCATCCTGTTTCTGTTCCATCTATTGTTCCTTTATCTCCTTCTATTTCTAGTTCTCCTACTTGTGGGTGAATATTGTCGTATTTTATTTCTTTATTTGCTTGTTCTGATTCGTTTCCTTTTTTGTCTATTACATATGCATAGATTATTGTTCTTCCTGATTCACTTATTGTTAATGTTGCTTCTCTTCCTTCTATATATTGAAATTCTTCGTCTTTGTTTGTTTTGTAGTATACTCTTGTTACTGTCGTGTTGTCTGTACTTATTCTTACTTCAACAGGTTTATCGTCTTTTCCATACCACTCGTTTTCTATTTCTCCATCTGATATTACTTCTATTAGCGGAGCAATAACTGTACTTGATACTCTTACCCATGTGCTTATTGTTTTTCCATTGTTTGCAATAGCCTTTATTTCATACCATCCTGTTTGTTCGACTTTAAAGTTTGCTGTTTCTCCTGGCTGTGTCTGTACTATTTCTCCATTGTAGATTAATTGTATTTCTTTTATTCCACCTTTGCATTTCGCATTTGCTGTAATAGTAGCTTTTACTTTGTCATAGCTTGCTGTTATTTCTGGTATTCCTTCTCCATCTTCTTTTCCTATATAGTTTATTTCTTTTTTTCCTGTTTCTTCGTCATAGTATACTTGATATATGTATCCATCTGTTGTTGTGACAATTATATCCTTTGCTTCTTCGTTTGGTACTGCACTTTTTATCCAGTCTTCTTTTTCCATTTCTTCTGCCATACTTGTTACTGTTGTCGTTTTTCCGTATTAATGAATCTTTTAGGATTATACTATTGGCTAATTGTTCTATTTGTTCTTTGTATTGCTCTATTACATACTGATTTGCAACATTGCTTGATGAGGCTAGTATTCCTTCTTTTCCTGTTACTGCTTTTATACTTACCATTG
>CANPOS010000033.1 GCA_947575745.1 uncultured Clostridium sp. | reverse complement strand
TACAAGCCCATTCAATTTTAGAGAGCAATTCTCTTTTAATCTTGTTTTTCTTCTTAACGATACTAATCATACCACACCATCCTTCCTTTTTCAAGATAAAGGCATTAAAAAAATCAACCTTTTACAGTTGATTTATCAATGTTTTCGTCTGGTGCGACGATTTTACTTAATGGAGCCGACAGGCGGAATCGAACCGCCGACCCCTTCCTTACCATGGAAGTGCTCTACCTACTGAGCTATGTTGGCACTTTATCTTACATGTTTTCTTGATTAGTTATTATTCCTTTAAGTGCTTTTTTTCTTATTCTTTGTATAGCATTGTCTACTGATTTTACAGGAGAATCAAGTTCTTCTGCAATTTTGACATAACTATCTCCTCTTATAAATTTTCTTAAGACTTGCTTTTCAAAATCACTTAGTGATTTATCTATAGTTTCTTCTATTAATTTATAATATTCCTTTTTTGTTATTGTATCTAATGGATCTTCCATTGTTGTATTATTTAAAATATCTAATAATGTTTTATCGTCATCATCATATGCAGATGTGTTTAATGACAAATATGAATTAAGTGGCATATGTTTTTGTCTATTTGAAGTTTTTATTGCTGTAATTAGTTGTCTTTCTATACACATATTTGCAAAAGTTCTAAATGTATTATGCTTGTCTTCTTTGAAACTTTGTATTGCTTTGTAAAGCCCTATCATTCCTTCTTGGAATATATCATCCTTTTCTGCACCAATAATAAAATACTTGCTTACTTTCATGTAGACAAGTTCTTTATATTTATTTAATAAATAGTCTAAAGCTTCTTTTTTATTATCTGTATCCTCTTTTATATGTAAAATTATTTCTTCATCACTCATATTGCTAAAATCATTTTGCTCTATTTGAAAAAACTTAGTAGCATTTCCCATGTACGTCCTCCTGCATTGCTTCTTTAGATTTATTATATCATAAAACCCTTTTGTGTCAATAGATTAAAGTAATATTTTTAAAATTAAGAAGCATTTCAAAAATTTCATAATAAAACTCTTAAAACGCCCCTTAATTTTAATTATTAAATATCCATTTGGCTTCCAAGAAAACCTGCTGCTGATTCCACTACTTTTGCTTCTGTTTCTCCCATTCTTGTTTTTGAATCTTTTGATAAAAGTATTACACTTCCTATAACATCTCCTTGTGCAATTATTGGATACACTACTTGTGAATTTAACTTTCTTTCTTTGTTTTCATTTTTTGTTACTGGTATTGATACTTCGTTATTTTCTTTACTTAAATATACTTCTTTGTCATCCATAAGTTGCTCTAGCTCTTTTGACAAATCTTGTTCTAAGAATTCTTTTTTAGATGCTCCTGATACAGCTATTACTGTATCTTTATCTGTTATACAAGCTATATGCCCTGTTGTTCTTGACAATGTTTCTGCATATCCACTTGCAAATTCTGAAAGTTCTCCTATTGGAGAATATTTTTTAAGTATTACTTCCCCTTCTTTATCTGTAAATATTTCAAGTGGGTCTCCTTCTTTTATACGAAGTACTTTCCTTATTTCTTTTGGAATTACTATTCTTCCTAAATCATCTATTCTTCTAACTACACCTGTTGCTTTCAAAACTATTCCTCCTTTTTATTTACTTTAAACCTATTATTTGTCATAACAAAAAAATTATTCATTTAAAGTTATATTTTATGGAGCTTATGTATATACTTTCTTAAAGAATATTTTTTTGTTGGAGGTTTTATATGGAAGTTAGAAGAGTTCGTGAAATTTTAAAAAATAAAGAAAAATGTGATGTTTTTTATGAGGACAACCCTGTTTGGATTCAAGAATTAAATAATGATACTGTTACGGTTGGTTATATTGACGGTTCTGGTGATAAAGATGTATATGTTAAGGATTTATATGAAAGTGACTTATAGAAAATTGAAATCTGCTTGTTTTTATTACTGAGGCTGTTAATATTTGTCTTTTTACAGCCTCAGTATGTAATTTGCAAATTTTGTTAATATATTTAACTACAATATTTATCATATATTCTTTTCAAATTTCTTTTACTGATTGTCTTGTCTATTCCATGTTCTGCAACTTGCTCAAATACCTCTGTAATAAATTCTTTAATTTTTTCATTTGCAACTACTTTGTATCTTTCTTTAGTATTCCAATAGTCTAACTCAAATTCTTTCTTCCATTCTTTTCCATTATATGTAATTCCTGCTGCTAATTTATCGCATATCAGCTCTTCACAATACTTAAAAGGTATTATTGGTGGTTCTTTTGCATCTGCATCACACCAATATTCTAGATGATGCTTATTCCTTCCTTTATGATGTAGCCATGCTGCTGAATATCCTTTTTCATTTCTTGCAACTGGTATTGGACTTCTTTTTCCATTTTGATAGTATTTAACAGACTCTGAAAATTCTGTATATGAGTATTTTGATAAATCATGTAATAGTCCTCTTATTGGTATTCCTGCTTTTACTGATAGTTTAAATACTGTCCATTTATGTTTTGTTACTGTTTTCAAATGGCCAAATACATTTTTAAGTTTCACGCTTTTCCTCCTATTTTTCTAACCTTTCTAAAAGCTCTTTCCATGCTTTTTGTCTATGTGTATGACCTAATTCTTCTTCTGTTAGGTCATTCATTACTCTATCAAATCCTTTTGGAATTAGTACTGGTCCAAATGTTAATTTTCCCATTGTGCCTTTTTCCATTGCTATTTTTCCTTCTGTTATCCCTTTACATATTATTTTTTCTCCATTTTCAAGTATTGCTGTAAGCACACAAGCGAATCTCGCTGTTCTATCTTCGTATTTTACATTTTTCATTTCTTCTAATAATTTATCTAGTACTACTTCTTGTGGTGCATGGTCTCCAGCATATCTTGCTGAGTGTACTCCTGGTCTTCCGATTTAAGGCATCTACCATAAGTCCTGCATCATCTGCAACTATTATTCCTTTTATATTATTTTTATTACAAAAATGTTTTACTGTTTCTGCTTTAATCATAGAATTCTCTTCAAATGTTTGTCCATTTTCTTCGATTTCTTCATTAAATCCTATATCTTTTAATGTTACTATTTCTAAATTATAATTATTGTATGTTAAAAATTCTTGTACCTGATTTTTCTTTCCTTCATTTGTAGTTGCATATATAATTCTCATAATTATATTCATTCCTTTCTTTTATACACAAATTTTAACATATATTTTTAGATATTTCAAATTGACTTTACTGCATTTATATAATAGAATATTAATATAATTTTATCAAGAGGTGATTTAGTTTGAAAAAATATGTTAATTTTATTGTTTTATCTATTGTTATCTTACTTTTAGTGGCTTGTACTGCTTCTTTTGCAGCACCTTCGCCTGAAAAAATCAAGAATATTAATGTTAATGATATTAATTTAAATAGCATTGACAAAAATAAAGTCGATGACTTGAAAAAAGCACTTGATGACATCGATTTTAAAAGTCTTGATACTTCTGCTATTGTAGATGATATAAATAAATCTGAGGTTTCAAATGGAAACTTAAATTCTATTAATACTGATGCTATTAATATGAAAGAAGTTATTGGAATATATGACAAACTTTCTGATGTAATTTCTAATGAAGAAATTGCAGATTTGATTCAAGATAATAAAAAAGTTTTAACTGATGCAGGTGTAAGTAAAGATGCTTTAAATGTATCTGAGAAAATGCTTAGAACCTTTGATTCTAAAGCTGTTATTGATATTGTTCAAAATGATTTAGATATTGACAAACTTATGGAAATGTATAAAAAAGGTGCTTCTTTAGAAGAAATTTTGACTACTCTCTTAGCTGAAACGTCTTTAAAAACTAAATTAAGCATTGCATCTAAGCTATTATTTTCTAATCGTTATGTTAAAATTGCTATGGTTATATTATCTATAATTGCTATTTACTCAATTTTTATAACTAGCTTCATATTCCGTAAGGCTGGTAAACAAGGCTTTGCTACTCTTATTCCAATTTATAGAGATATTATTCATTTAAAAATATGTGGTTTATCTCCATGGTTATTACTTCTTGTGTTTATTCCAGTTATAGGTTGGCTTGCACTAATGGCTGTTGCAATTATAGGAAGATTCGAACTTTCTAAAAAATTTGGTCATGGATTTTTCTTTGGTCTAGGACTTTTAGTATTACCTACCCTATTTAGAACTATAATTGCTTTTTCAGATAATGAATATATAGAAGATCTATATGAAGACTAAGATGTGACATTGGGTGCGACATTGGAGACGTAGAAGATTGTCGCAAAATCACTTTTTTTATGAAAACCTATTTATTTTTTGCAAATTTTGTAGTATAATAGTATAGTAAAGTTTATGAAAGGAGATATAAACTTATGTGGCAAATTTGGTTAATCGCAGCTGGTGTTTTTTTCGTAGTAGAAATTGCAACTGTTGGTTTCATGATTTTTTGGTTAGGAATTGCAGCTTTAGTTACTTGCTTACTTAGCTTAGTAATTTCTAATGTCTTCGCTCAGATGGCTATATTTGTAATTCTTTCAGCAATTTTTCTAGTGTTTACTAGACCTTTTGTTGAAAAATTTGTTATTAAAAAAGATGAAAAAGTAATAACTAATGCTTATTCAATAATTGGTAAAGAAGCTATTGTTACTAAGTCATTTGACAATGTTTCAGGAGTTGGACAAATAAAAGTTGGTTCTGAAAAATGGACTGCAATAACTGAAAACAATACTACTTTTAATGAAGGAGATAAAGTCATAGTCAGTTCTATTGACGGTGTTAAAGCAATAGTTGCTAAAATTTAGTTTTTAATGTTTTAAAATTATATATAAATTAAAAGGAGGTTTTTAATTATGTGGTTTTTAATAGTATTACTTGTAATTATTTTAATAATTGCATTTAAATCAATAAAAATCGTTAAACAAGCTGAGGTTTACATCATTGAAAGATTAGGAAAATATCATAAAACAGCTGATGCTGGTCTTACAATTATTATCCCATTCTTCGATCATGTACGTTCTGTTGTTAGTTTAAAACAACAAACAATGGATATTCCACCTCAAGGAGTTATTACAAAAGATAATGTTACAATAACAATAGATACTGTAGTTTTCTACAAAGTTACAGATCCTGCAAAGGCTGTATATGAAATTCAATCTTTAAGAAAAGGTATTGAATATTTAGCAATTACAACTATTCGTGATATAGTTGGTAAAATGGACTTAGATGAAACATTCAGTTCAAGAGATATGATTAATGATAAATTAAGAGTTATTCTTGATGAAGCAACTGACCAATGGGGTTGTAAAGTTGATAGAGTAGAAATCAAAGACATTACTCCACCTGCTGATATACGTGATGCAATGGAAAAGCAAATGAATGCAGAAAGAAATAAAAGAGCTGCTATCCTTCAAGCTGAAGGAGATAGACAATCTGCAATAACTATTGCTGAAGGTCAAAAAGAAGCTGCTATCTTAGCTGCTGAAGCTGAAAGAGAATCAAGAATTAGACGTGCTACTGGTGAAGCTGAAGCTATTAAAATGGTTGCTGAAGCTAAAGCTCAAGAAGTTGAATTAGTTTATTCTGCAATGAAGAAAGCAAATCCAAATGAAACTCTAGTTCAATTAAAGTCATTAGAAGCCTTAAAAGAAGTTGCAAATGGTCAAGCAAATAAAGTATTTATACCTTTCGATGCAACTAAAGCTTTAGGAAGCCTTGGAGCTATCTCAGAAGTCGTTAAAGAAAAGGATTCTAAAAAATAATTATTATTTTACATATAAACAAAAAAATATGTGCTACCTTAAAATAGCACATATTTTTTGTTTATAATTTTAAATATATATTTCTAAGTAAGATATTATTAAATATGCTACATAGTAAATTGCCTCTATTATAATAAATGTTTTTAAGAACTTCGTATTATTCTCTTCTTCACATAGAGCTTTTATTGCAAAGAATATAAATACTATACTTATTGCTGAACAAAACATTGTAAATGGATTTAATAATCTTGATATACTTGAGCTTATTAAATATAATATTCCAATTACATCTGCAACTATAACTGGTATTTTTGCTGCTGTGATTGATGTAAGTATAGTGATAAATGACTTTTTGTTATTTTTATTTATAACGAACACTATAATTGACATTATTATTATTCCCAATATTGGAGCTACCATTGCTTTTAATAAAGTTAAAAAATGCTTTGTAAAATTATATGCAAAGAAATTGTCTATTGAAGAATATCTTGTTGCTATATGTAATACTCCTGATATTATTATCCAAACTATTGCAAGTACAATAGCATATTTAAAATCTTTATGTTCTTTATCTGTTGCAATTTCCTTAAGTCTTTCTAATGGTTTTTTTACCATTTCTGTAATAAATCCTGTTGTTGCTTTTGCATCTTTTTTTATGTCTACATTTTTTATTGTTTCTTTTACTTCTTTAGCAGTTTTAAATGTTTCTTCTTTAATTTCTTGAGTGTTTACTACTTTTTCCTTATTTTCATTTTCTTCCATGAAAATTCCTCCTTTTATTAATTTATATGAATCTCTAAATAAATTATACAATTTTATTGTATAAAATTTTCTTTATGTATTCACATTATACTATAAAGATTAAATTTTGTCATTTATTTTAATAAAAAAAACTGGGATAATCCCAGATTTTTTTATTGAATACCATATTTCTTTTTGAATTTATCTGCTCTGCCACCTGTTGTGCTTTGTTTTAAGTTACCTGTCCAATAAGGATGACATTTTGAGCAAATATCAACGTTCATTGATTTTTTTGTTGATTTTGTTGTTAATACATTTCCACATGCACATGTTATTGTTGCATCTGTAAATTCTGGATGTAAACCTTCTTTCATTATGTCTTTCACCTCTTTCTTTTTATCTTTATCTATTAGAAAATTATTTTTGTTCTTCTTGTTTTGAAACATACTCTGCTGATTGTGATAATTGGTCCATATATGGTATCTTTGAAACTAATTTTGATACTATATTAAATAGACAAGCAATGATTAAGATTAATAGTCCTATTTTTTTCCAAGCTTTAGCTAGCATAGCACGTTCCTCCTTAAACACTTTTACCGTACTATTTATTATACATGCTTTTTATTTATTTGTCAATAATTATATAGAATTTTCTGGGCGTGGAACACCACGCCCAATATATACTATTCAAATACAATTTCTTTTTCATTATTTAAGTTAACTGTCTTTGTTCTATTTCCTAATACATCATCTACAAATACTTTTATTGTTACTGTACCAATACCTGATATAGGTGCTGATATATTTGTTTCGTTTTCTTTGTGTAATTTCTTATATACTGTTTCTCCATCAACTACAATTTTTACTTCTACTGATTGAGGATCTATTGCAACTTTATCTATTGTATTTGTTGTCTGATTTAGTTTCTCTTCATATTTTGGAGTATATCCTAATATTGATTTAAGGTTTACTTTTACTGTTCCAGATACTGCTTGTTGGATTTGATTAACTGTTATTGTTATTGTAGAACCTTTCTCTACTGTTGTTCCACCTTCTATGCTTTGTTTTACAACAGTTCCATCTTCTTTTGTCTTATCTTCTGTTGTAAGTACAGTTGCTACTGTAAGTCCTGCTGCTTCTAGTTCAGTAATTGCATCTGCTTTTAGTTTTCCTGTAACATTTGGAACTGCTGATTCTTCAATACCTTTACTTACAGTTATAGTTACTGTTATTCCTGCTGCTACTTCTTTGTCTGGTTCAACATCTTGTTTTATTACAATTCCTTTTTCTACTTTTTTATCAAATTCTTCTACTACAACTACTTCTAAATCTTTATTGTTTAATTCTTCTTTAGCTTCTTCTTCTGTCTTTCCTGTAACTTTAGGTACTATTGTTAATTTTTGTCCTAGACTTACTACTATTCCTATTTTTGTATCTTCTTTTATTTTATAATCTGCTTTATATTCAGGTGTTTGTGATATAACCAATCCTTTATCTATTGTTACATCATATTTTTCTTCTATTACTTCATATTTAAATTTTGTATCTTTTAAACTATTTTCAACATCTTCTACTGATTTTCCTACTAAGTTTGGTACTTGTGCATCTTTTGATTTTGTTAAATTAAATGTAAGTATTGTTCCTCCTAGACTTAGTGCAAATAGTAATATTACTATCAATGTTATTACTAGTCCCTTATGCCTTTGATAAAATCCCTTTTTCTTTTTGCCATTTTGTTTATCTTTTTCATTTATTTTTTCTTCCATGCTCTTTTTTTCTAGAGTTGGTATTACTTGTGTTGGGAAATCGTCTGTTGGAAGTTCTGAGGTTACAAATCTTCCATCTGGATTTTTAAGTGCAAGTGTTAAATCTTTTAGCATTTCTGTTGCACTTTGATATCTAAGTGCTGGATCTTTTTTCATTGCTTTCATTACTATATCATTTATAGCAACTGGTATTGCTGGGTTAAGTCTTATTGGTTCTACTGGTTCCTCTTGCATATGTTTTAATGCAACTGATACTGGTGTATCTGCATCAAATGGAACTTTCCCTGTTAACATTTCATATAGTACAATTCCTAGTGAATATAAATCTGATTTTGCATCAGTATATCCTCCTCTTGCATGCTCTGGTGAAAAGTAATGTACTGATCCTAGTGTTGTCCCAAATGCTGTTATGGTAGAATTTGATACTGATTTTGCTATTCCAAAGTCTGTTACTTTTGCTATTCCATCTTCTGTGATTATTATATTATGTGGCTTTATATCTCTATGGATTATATTGTTTCTATGTGCTGTTTCAAGTGCTGATGCTATTTGTATTGCAACATTTGCACTCCATTTCCAACTTAGTGCCCCATCTGCTACAATAATTTCTTTTAAAGTCTTTCCTTGTATTAATTCCATTACTATATAATACAAGTCACCTTCATGTCCTACATCATATACTGATACTATATTTGGATGTGTAAGACTTGCAACAGCTTGTGCTTCTGTATTAAATCTCTTTATAAATTCTTCATCAGTCGTAAATTCATCTTTTAATACTTTTACTGCTACATATCTATTTAATACATGGCATCTTGCTTTGTATACAGTTGCCATTCCACCGATTTCCTACTTTTTTTAATATCTCATATCTATTACCTAATAATCTTCCTTCTAAGTTCATATTACTTTCACTCCCCTAGTTTTTTATAATAACAACTGTTATGTTGTCAACACCACCTGCTTCATTTGCCATATCTACCAACATTTCATCGCTATTTTCAAAATTATTTATTATAGTTTCATATATTTTACTTTCTTCTACCATATTGGTTAAACCATCAGATGTCATAACTATAATATCACCTTTTTGAAAATTCTTTACCATTACATCTGGTTCTGCAAATTCTAAACAGCCTAATGCTTTCATCAACATGTTTTTCTTAGGATGGTGTTTTGCTTCTTCTTTTGTAATAGTTCCATCTTTTACAAGTGTTTCTACATAACTGTGATCTGTTGTTAATTTTCTAATAAATTTATCTCTGATTCGATATATTCTGCTATCTCCAATATGTCCAATATATGCTCTATTATTATATATTAAGCAAACTTCTAAAGTAGTACCCATACTCTTTAAGTCTTCTGATTGTTTTGCTACATCAAATACTATTTTGTTTGCATATTCCATAGAGTCTCTAATCAGTTTCAGTATTGTTTCCCTATTATAATCTGGTATTAAATCGAAATGGTTTTCTATGTATCTTTTTGCTGCATCTATTGCTAATCTACTTGCTATTTCTCCGTCCTTCATATCCGTCCCATTCCATCTGCTAACATATATATTTTTAATTTTTTATTTTCGTCAGGTATATAGTAATAATCTTCATTTTGCTCTCTTACTCTCCCTTTATCTGACTTTGCTAGAACTTCCATTTTTTACCTTCTTTCACCCCTTTTTCTCCTTAGTTGCCCACAAGCTGCATCTATATCTGAGCCTAATTCTCTTCTAATAGTTGCAACTATTCCTTTGCCATTTAAATAATCTCTAAATTTGATTATGTTTTCATTTGTACTTTTGGAAAACTTGCCTTCTTCTATCTTGTTTATTGGTATTAAGTTTACATGACAAAGCATTCCTTTTAATAATTTTACTAATTCTTTTGCATCTTGTTCATTATCGTTATTGTCTTTTGCCAAGGCGTATTCAAATGAAATTCTTTTGTTTGTTTTTTCTATATAATATCTACATGCCTTCATAAGCTCTTCTATACTGTATTTATTGTTTATTGGCATCATGCTACTTCTTTTTTCATTGTTTGATGCATGTAGTGATATTGACAGTGTACATTGTAAATCTTTATCTGCAATTTCATATATTTTTGGAACTAGTCCACATGTTGATATACTAATATGTCTTGCCCCAATTCCCAATCCTTTAGGATAGTTTATTATTTCTATTGCTTTCATGACATTGTCGAAGTTATCTAATGGTTCTCCTATCCCCATAAATACTATATTAGATATTTTTATATTTAAATCTTTTTGTACTGCTAAAAGCTGTTCTACTATCTCTCCTGAGGTTAAGTTTCTTATAAATGCAATTCCTGTTGATGCACAAAATTTGCATCCCATTTTACATCCTACTTGGGAAGATACACATATCGTTTTTCCATGCTTATAAGTCATAAGCACAGTTTCTATTGCATTTTCGTCTAATATATCAAATAAATATTTTACTGTTCCATCTTTTGATACTTGTCTTTCTATTATATTATAATTGCAAATATTATATTCATTTTTTAGCTTTTCTCTTAGTTCTAATGACAAATCTGTCATTTCTTCAAAGCTTGTTACATTAACTTGATATAACCATTTGAAGATTTGTTCTGCCCTATATGGTTTTTCTCCAAGATTTTTTAGTTCTTCTTTTAATTCATTTATTGTATAGTCTTTTATATTTTTCATATTTTTATTTTATATGACCTCTAGATACACTTATATCACAACTTAAGTTTTTTTGCAATATATTTCATAAAAAAACACTTAGTTACCCTTCTATAAATTAATAGAGCTATGTTTCCATAGCTCTATATCCTAATTGGTTATTTGGTAGGAGTCGCTGTCCATACTTCTCTTTTAACCATTAAGGTGTATGGTTGCAACATTTTACCGCCTCAAATAACCTATCTTTATTGTATCTATTCTATTATGCTATCTTTCTTAGATTTTTTGCATGTTCTAATGTTATGTCATTTATATCTCCACTTGCTATTCTAGCTATTTCTTTTATTGTTTCTTCTTCATTTAATGTTTTTATTGTTGTTTTTGTTCTATTTTCTTTTGCTTCTTTGTTTATATAATAGTTATAATCTCCTTTTGCTGCTATGTTTGCTAAATGTGTTACACATAATACTTGATGTTTTTTTGATATACATTTTAGTTTTTCTCCAACACTATTTGCAGCTATTCCACTTATTCCTGTATCTATTTCATCAAATACCATTGTATATACTTCGTCTATATCTGCTATTACTTTTTTTATTGCTAGCATTATTCTTGACATTTCTCCTCCTGATGCGATTTTTGCAAGTGGCTTTCTGTCTTCTCCAATATTTGTACTAATCATGAATTCTATTTTGTCTAATCCATTTATTCCAAATTTTTCTTCTTGTTCTATTTTTATAGAAAATTTTGCATTTTGCATTTCTAGTTCTGCTAGTTCTTTGTTTATTTTGTTTTCTAGTTTTATTGAATATTCATTCCTTATTTTTGTCATTTCACTTGCGATTTTCTTCATTTGTTCTTTTACTTTTTTTAGTTCATTTTTTAAGTTATTAACATATTCTTCTGAGTTTTCTATTTTATCTATTCTTTCATTTACTTCTGCATTATACTTTATTATCTCGTTTATGCTGTTTCCATATTTTCTTTTTAACATATAAATTATATCTAGTCTTTCTTCTACTTTGCTTCTTTCTTCTTCATCAAAGTATGCTTCTTCACTATATTCTTCTATATCTCTTGATAATTCTTGTATATCGTAATATATACTTTTTAAGCTATTCAAAGATTTTTCATATTTTGTGTCTATTTCTTCTATTTTTTCCATTGCTCTAATTGCTAAGCTTATTGAGTCTATTGCACTTTCGTTTATTCTCGAGTTTGCCTCATTTAAGTTTTTAGATATTTTTTCTGAGTTTAACATTTTTGTTCTCGTTTGTTCTAGTTCTTCTTCTTCTCCTTCTTTCAGTTTTGCTTCTTCTATTTCATTTTTTTGGTATTTAAGTAAGTCTAGTTCTCTTTGTTTTTCTTTATCATCTCCAAAGTTTAATAATATTTCTTTTTTTAGCTCATTATATCTTTGATAAAGCACATTATATTCTTCTTTAAACTTAAATATTTCTTTGTTTGCCATTCCGTCCAAATATTTTATATGCATGCTCGTATCTAGTAATGTTTGATTTTCATGTTGTCCATGAATATCTATAATTGTTTGCATAAAGTTTTTTAGTTCTGTTACTGAAACTAATCTTCCATTAATTTTACAAGTATTCCTTCCATTAGAGTATATTTCTCTTGATACTACTACGTTTTCTTCTATATTCTGTTTGTTTTCTGGGAGATACATTGAAACTTCTACATAAGAAAATTCTTCACCTTTTCTTATCATTTCTTTGGAAAACCTGCCTCCTGAAATTATTTGAAGTGAGTCTATTATAAGTGTTTTTCCTGCTCCTGTTTCTCCTGTTAATATATTTAATCCCTCATTTAAGTTTATTGTTATATCATCTATAATTCCAACATTTTTTATATGTAATGTACTTATCATATATGTATCTCTCCTTTAAACTTTTGTTCTTCGAATTTATGTTTGTATTTTATACCATGTTTTAATAAATGTCAATATGTTTTTTAATAAAATTTTTTTGAAATGTTTGATTAGATATAATCTGAAATTAAAATTTATATGAATTTTTCAAAATTTCTTCGACTGTATAATATTCTTCTTATGTTCATAATATTGCCTTTTACTGTATAGAAAACTGTATAATTTCTTATATATATTCTATAATATGTATCTTTTCTTCTTCTGTTCGAATAATATTCCTCATAATCAGTTGAGCTGTAAGCTCTTTCTATAATTGCCTTTTCTATTTCTGCGATAAGACTATTCGCAGCTATTGGATTTTTTAAACTTTCTTTTATATATTTTGTTATTTTTATTAAATCTTTATAGAATAATGGCAAATATAATATCTCATATTGTTTACTCATCTAGTTTCCTCCTTAATTTGCCAAATATTTCTTCATGTGTATAGTATTTTGTTTCTGGATTTTCTGCTTCTTTGTCCGCTTCATCTAATGCTTTTTCTATATACTCATTATATTTTGCATCATTTATTAGTTTAGCATACTCCTCTATACTCAACACTACAATAGAGCCATATCCATTTTTTGTCAAATAAACTGGTTCATTTTCTTTTAGTACTAATTCTTCTATTTCTGGATATTTATTTCTTAAGTCAGATACTGGCCTTATATTAATCATTTAATTCTCCTCCTTTGTTTTATAATTTTATCATTATTTTATCATAATGTCAATATTATTCTTCTTTAAATCCAAGCCCATAGGCTTCTCTTGCATTGAATATCGTCATAAAGGAGTTTTTATCTATTTTACTTGCTATTTGCCTTATTTTTATTATTTCATTTTTAGATGCTACACACCAAAGTACCATCTTTTCTTCATTTTTGTACATGCCTTTTGCATATATTGCTGTACTTCCCCTACCTAAATTATTGCTTATTTCTTTTGAAATTTGTTCATAACTATCTGATACTATAAATATCATTTTTGTGTAATTTGTTCCTTCTGCAATTACTTCTATTATTTTTCCTATTATATATATTGATATTGCTGAGTATAGCCCTATTTCTATTTGTTTTAGGAGCACCATATTAACTCCAACTATTATTATATCTAATATTACAAGCATTTTACCTGTTTTTAATGTTGGAAATATTCTAGATATTATATTACTTAATAGTTCTGTTCCTCCTGTTGAAGCATTATTTCTGAGTATTATAGCATTTCCTACTCCTACTACTAATCCACCATAGATACTTGCTAAAAGTTTATCTTCTGTTATTATTTTTACATTAACAAACATAATTTCAAATATATCTAATAATACTGATAATACTGCTGTTCCGTATTATTGCTCTAATAAGAAATTTTTTTCCAAGTTTTATATATGCTATTATGAAAAGAGGTATATTCATTAGAAGTGTAATTGTTCCTACTTTAAATCCAAATAGATAATACAAAAGTGTTGCAATTCCACTAAATCCTCCTGAAGATAATTGATTTGGTAGTAAGAATAAAACTATTCCTAGTGCCATAAAAATACAACCTGTAATCGTAATTAATGTTTCTTTCAAAAATTTCATAATAAAAAAATCCTCTCATTGTATTATTTACAACAAAAGGATTTTTATGTATTTTACTAATTGCTGTATACTTCCATAACTGTGATTTTTGACTTTCCTATTTTTATGTCTGGATTACCTTCTGATTTTATTTCTACATCATAAAACTCTTTTAGTTTATTTGCGTTTTCATTTTCATAACCAGTTATATTAGGCAATTCCTTTGGATTTACCTCTATTTTTACTTTTCTTACTTTTACATTAAAGTTCTTTATTTTTTCTACGATACTGTCATACCAAATACTATCTGTTACAAGTTGTCCAAATTCTACATGGTATGGACCTGCTATTATTTCTGTTTCTTCTGATTCATTTAATTCATTTTGTTTTACTATGCTAATCTTTTTTACACGTTTTCTATTAAATTCATAAATTACATCTTTGCATCTTTCTATTGCTTGATTTAATGTTAATGGTTCATATTTTCCACTTCCAAATTCTTCTTCTAGTTTAGTATTTTTTACAACTACCATTGGATATATCCTAACTGCATCTGGTTTTAGTTTTGCAAGCTCTCTTGCTGTATTTAATTCATCTATTTTTGTGCTATCTGGCAATCCTATCCCTACTTGTAAAGATACTCCTAGTCTTTTCCATTTTATCATTTTTGTGGCTTTTATTATATTTTCTTGATTATGTACATACCCACATTTTTTTAATATATAGTCGTTCATTGATTGTGCTTCTAATTCTACTGTTGATACATTATATTCCTTAAATATTTTTAATAATTCTTTATCTACTAAATTTGGCGCAATAGCTACTTTTAGTTTGTTAAATCTCTTATCTGTTAGTTTTGAATTTTCTTTTCTTAATATATCTTCATATTCGCTTTTATTTATATTTGTAAAGCTTCCTATAAATGTTTCTCTATATTGTTTTCTCATTTTTTCACTTCCCTATTTATTCATATCTTCAAGTGCTGCCTTTGCTGCTTGCATTTCAGCATATTTTTTGCTTTTTCCGCTTCCTTTTGCTAATATCTTATTGTCACAAAGTACTTGTGCAACAAAATATTTATCATGGTCTGGTCCTTTTTCTGATATTATTTCATATTCTATTTTTACATTTCCATGTTCTTGAAGTTTTTCTTGAAGTACTGTTTTATAATCTTTTATTCCAACATGTTTACTTTCTATTTCTATTGAATCTTTTAAATTTTCTACTATAAATTTCTCTGCATTTTCTATATTGCTGTCTAGGAATATTGCTGCAATAACTGCTTCTACACTGTCTGCAAGTATTGCTTTGTTTCTTACTTCTCCAGAAGATCTTTCTCCTTTTCCTGTAATCAAGAACTCACTAAAATCAAGGCGTTTTGCAACTTCATATAAACTTTGCTCACATACAACTGTTGCTCTGACTTTAGTCATTTCTCCTTCTTTTAAATTTTTATAGTTGTTATATAGATATTTGCTTGTTACAAATTCTAATATACTATCTCCTAAGTATTCTAGCTTTTCATTGCTTTCTACTCCATGTACATTTGCATATGAGGTATGTGTCAATGCGTTTTTTAACAAGTTCTTATCTTTAAATGTATATCCTATATTTTCTTCTATTTTCTCAAACTGCATTTTTTACTTCCTTTCTGTTCTATTGTATTTGTATTATATACTTGTGTCTATTAAAAATCAAGTCTAAAATTGAACAAGAATTAGTATATTGCTAGGCGCACGAGGGAAAGATTTCATGAGGCGTGCTGATGCACGTTGATTGAAACTTGACTGAGTAGCAACGACGCAAGATGCTGATTATTGTTCAATTTTTCTCCTTACATATTCATATAGAATAACACCTGTTGCAATAGATGCGTTTAGACTTTCTGTTTTTCCAAGCATTGGTATTTTTGTTTTTGAGTCTGCTATTTCTAATATTTCTTTCGATACTCCTTTTGATTCATTTCCAATTACTATTGCTGTTTTTTTATAGTCCATTTCATATATATTTTCTTGTCCTGCAAGAGATGTTGCAACTATTTTATATTTATGCTTTTTCATATTCTTAAGAGTGGCTATTAAATCTTCTGCTTCTATTATATTTACTCTAAAAATAGCTCCCATAGTTGAACGTACAACTTTTGGATTGTATGCATCTACGCTTGTTTTTGATAATACTATTTGAGTTAGTCCTACACTGTCTACTGTTCTTAAAATAGTTCCTAGATTTCCTGGATCTTGTATTCCATCAAGCACAACTATTATATCTTCATCATACTTCATCTTGTCCTCACTGCTTGTCTTTTCTAATACTGCAAGCATACCTTGTGGATTTACTACATCTGTAAGCAAACTAAATACTTTTTCTGCAACATATATGCAATTATATTTAGCTATTCTGTATAATAGCTTTTGATCTATGCAATTATCTTTTATGCACTCTTCACATACTACAATTGTTTTTATATTAGCATTTTCTTCTATTGCTTCTTCTATTAGTTTTATGCCTTCTACTATATATTCATTTGAACTGTCTCTGTACTTTTTTTCTTTTAGCTTTCTTATATTTTTTATAATTTCATTATCCTTACTTGTAATTACTTGCATTTTTAATCTCCTTTTATAGTGTAGTTTTCTCGTTTAAGTTGATATTATACATTTTGCAAAAAGTCTTTTATTTGTTTGATTACAGATTTTTCAGTATCTATCTTATAAGTTATATATGGCAAGGCTGAAGGCGAAAATTTAATATTTGTTTTATATATCTCAAGTAATTTTGCAATACAGCTTGGGTCAAAACTTGCTTCTTCAAAGTAGAATACAACTTTACTTTCTTTTTGCATAATTTTTTCTATTTTCTTTTCTCTACACATGTTTTTTATTCTTACTATTTCAAGTAAATTTTCTACTTCTTTTGGCATTGTTCCAAATCTATCTATTATCTCATCTGTTATATCTAATATTTCTTCTTCATTTCTACATAATGCAATATCTTGATATATATTAATCTTCATATCGCTACTTTCTATATATTCATCTGGTATATAACTTGAGACATTTATATCTATTTGTATTTCCTTATCTTTTGGTTCTTCTTCTACTTTTTGTCCTTGCATTTCTTTCATAACTTGGTCTAATAATTTACAATACATATCATAACCAACTTGTTCCATGTGTCCATGTTGTATTTCTCCTATAATGCTTCCTGCTCCTCTTATTTCCAAATCTCTTAATGCTATTTTAAATCCTGAACCAAATTCTGTAAAGTCTTTTATTGCTTTTAATCTCTTGTCTGCAACTTCTGATAAAAGTCTGTCTCTTCTGTATGTTATATATGCAAAACTTTCTTTGTTGCTTCTTCCAACTCTTCCTCTTATTTGGTATAACTGTGCTAATCCTAATCTATCTGCATTTTCTACAATTATCGTGTTAGCATTTGGTATATCTATTCCTGATTCTAATATTGTAGTACAAACTATTACATTTGTCTTTTTTTCAATGAAGTCTAACATAATATTTTCTAGCTCTTGTCCTCCCATTTGTCCATGTGCATATGCAACTCTTGCTTCTGGTATTAGTTTTGCAATTCTTTCTGCTTTTTTCTCTATTCCTTCTACTTTATTATATAGATAAAATACCTGTCCATTTCTTTCTAATTCTCTTGTTATTGCTTCTTTGATTACTTCTTCGTCATATTCTAAGACATAAGTTCTTACTGGTTTCCTGTCTTGTGGTGGTTCATATATTACTGACATGTCTCTTACTCCAACTATTGACATGTGCAATGTTCTTGGAATTGGAGTTGCTGTCATTGTAAGTACATCTACATTCGCTTTCATTTCCTTGATTTTTTCTTTGTCTTTTACTCCAAACCTATGCTCCTCATCTACTACTAAAAGTCCTAAGTCTTTAAATCTTATATCTTTACTTAAAAGTCTGTGTGTACCAATTACTACATCTATATTTCCTAGCTTTAGTTTTTTTACTATTTCGTCTTGCTCTTTTTTGGTTCTAAATCTATTTAATAATTCTACTTTTACTCCAAATTTGTCCATTCTTTCTTTAAAGCCTTCATATTGTTGGTTTGCAAGTATTGTTGTTGGAACAAGGTATGCTACTTGCTTTCCACTCATACATGCTTTAAATGCTGCTCTTATTGCAACTTCTGTCTTTCCATACCCAACGTCTCCACAAAGTAGTCTATCCATTGGCTTTGCTTTTTCCATATCTTGTTTTACTTCTTCTATGCATCTTAGTTGATCCTCTGTTTCTTCATATGGGAAAGTGTCTTCAAATTCCTTTTGCCAAGGAGTGTCTTTTTCGAATGCAAATCCTTGTACTTTTTGTCTTGTCGCATATAGCTCTATTAGATTTCTCGCAACTTCTCTTAGATTAGATTTTACTTTGTTTTTTGTGTTTTCCCATTCTTTAGAGTTTAGTTTATTAAGCTTTGGTGCTTTTTCTCCTCCACCTATATATTTTCTAATATTATCTAACGAGTCTGTTGGAATATATAGGGTATCTTCTCCTCTATATTTTATTTTTATATAGTCTTTTGTTATCCCACATGTTTTTATTGTATTTACTCCTATATATTGTCCTATTCCTACTGTTTTGTGTACTACAAAATCCCCTATTTTTAAATCTGCATATGATACCCTTTCTCCTTCTTTGAAGTCTTTTGATACTCTCTTTCTTGCTATATATGGTTTTTTTTCTTTTTCTTGTTTAGTTTCATTTGCAAATATCTCTTCTATTTTTTGTATTTCTTCATATTCTAATGTTATTACATTTTCTTTTTTAGAAATTATGTCTTGTGATTCTAGATTGACTTTTTTATCTTCTTTTATTTTATTAAATATGCTATTTATATCATACATATTTTCTAAAATATATGGTACTTTTTTATTTCTGTCTATTAGGTCTTTTATTGCTAATTTGTTGTCATTTAATATATTGTTTGCTCTTAGTTCTATTTTGTTTTCTTCGTCTAATACAATTATTGTTTCTTCTGAAAAATACTCTAATAGACTTCCTTTTGGTTCTTCTTCTATCTCTTCTGATAATGGATAGATTTTTATTTGATTTACATTTTCTGTTGATCTTTGGCTTGAGATTTCAAAGTATCTTATTTGATCTACTTCATCACCAAAGAATTCTATTCTAATTCCTTTTTTACTATCTATTGCAACATCTAATATGTCTCCTCTTACACTATATGTTCCTTTGCCTTCTACTAAATCATACCTTTTATATCCTAAATTAACTAATTTCTCTTTGATTTCTTCTATATTATATTCGTTTGCAACCATTAGTTTTAAAATAGAATTTGACATTTTCTTTTTTGATATTATTGGTTGCATTAATGTTTCTATACTTACAATTACTATTTCTGCTTCATTATTATATAGTTTTATTATTGAATTCATTCTTAAATAGAGAATATCCATGTTTTGTGCATCATATTCATATGTTACTATATCTTTTCTTGGTATATATATTGCATTTGAATTTATACTTTTTATATTCTTGTGTAGCTTTTGTGCTTGAAGCTCATTATATGTAATGACCAATACTGATCCTTTTGTTTTTTCCTTTATTAGTCCTGCTATACAAGATTTTGATATGTCAGATAAGCCCAATATTATTATTGGACTTATTTTTTCTTTTTGAAAACATCTCTTTATGCTTTCTAAGTTTAAAAGTTTTTCTGCTAATTCTTTCACTCTTAAGTTACCTCTTTTTAAAACTTCTTGACCTTATATATTATATATTATTTTCTTTGATTTTAAAATATGTTTTTGAAATTTTTATAGATTAAATGTTTTAGCCGCCTAGTCTGATAACAGGACTAGGCGGCTGGGGATTAAAAGCGGAAACTACTGCACAGAACTCCAGGTGTCTTCTTGCCTTTGGTGTCTTCTTCTGTCACAGAATAAATCCGGTGTGTGCCAACGTCTACTTCGATTTCCTTGTCGATTATGTCCTTCGCATACTCCACACCAAACTCTTTCTTGACCTCAGGGATATCTTCCTGTCTTAAAGTCACAGAAACATACCCATTTTCAGTCTTTACTGTGAGTTTGTCGAGTCTGAGCGAACCTATGACAGTTCCTCTCATTCTTCTTCCCCTTTCTAAGTTATTTGTCCTCTGTGCTAAGAGGACTTTGTAATTATTATATCATTATTCTCAAATAAAGTAAACATAAAAATTAAAATTCAATTATGA
>CANPOS010000032.1 GCA_947575745.1 uncultured Clostridium sp. | reverse complement strand
CATAATGAACCTCCAAAGAATGTTCTGTTTTTGAACATTTTTATTGATTTTATAATAATATTATGGTAATATTGTTCTATAATAGAACAAAGATAAGATGATTTTTGAAAAAAATACAAAAGAAAGGAAAGAAGAATGATGAAAAAATTTAAGAAAGAAAAGGGAATAACATTAGTAGCACTAGTAATAACAAAACTCGTGCCTACCGCCTAAAATAAAGGGTTGTAGGCGTTTTTGTATATTATGGGTATATTAGCGGTAGCACGGTTTAGTTATTTAGAGAAATTTTATGCACTTATGTGGGCGATTTCTGGAGGTGGAGCAAAGTTCAAAAATTGATATTCATTTCTCCAGTATGCAGCATCTATAAGAGATAACATTTCATCTAAATTAAATAATGATTCTAACTTGTCAATTTCAGTTTGCAATTCTTCTACAGTTTTATGGACATATACATTATCAATTAATACTCTAGGCGAGTGGCCCATAATTAATTGAGTACAAAGCTTATTAGCTTCGATTTTATCCATCATACTTGCAAAAGTGTGTCGACCATCATGAGGTCGATGTTCAAGTTCTAATCGTTCCATAATCTTATGGAATTTATCACGATTATAATTACTATATTTCATTTGTTGTCCTTCAGTATTTTGAATCAACCACTTGGATCCAGAAGCAATTGCCTCGTTATAATATTTTTCAAAGAATGGTCTTACAAAGCTACTGATAGGAACTTTTCTATTTTTACTACTACTATTCTTAATACCACAAATAAAGTAGTTTTCATCTAAATGTACATTTTCAGTTTCAACCAACAGTAATTCACTAGGTCTAACACCAGAGAATATCATCATTAAAATAGTGTCAGTATAACGATACACATGTAATGATTTATATAAGGTTTTGATTTCATCTTCTGTAAAAGGAATTCTGATAATAGACTTATCAGGCTTATCGCCTAAATCAATTTCACATTTACAATAATTTTTCTTGATAATATCACTTTCCATAGCATAGTCAGACATCTGACTAATAAGCATTTTCATACGTTCCTTACCACTAAAAGTCTTATCACTATTAGTAATAACTGTTTGGATTTGATGCTTTTTAATTGTTATAAAAGGTAAATCGTGAATCTCCTTACAAGCTTTAAAAGCGTTTTTATAACTAAGCATCATTGAATTGCTTATTTTAGGAAATTTATTATTTGACCACTTATCATATAGTTCAGCAAAAGTAATTCTACTTGCATCAATATCATAAGGGTCAGCATTGTAATCTGTAAGAGCAGCCATAGCTTCTTTATAAGTAACATAGCTACCAATATTTTTAAATTGTTGCCTACCAGTCTCATCATTCCAACCTATCGTTATTCGAGCAATATAAGGCTTTCGTCTGTTGCCAGGAGCCTTATATACACATCCAAAACCATTAGGATTTCGCATAATCTCCTCCTTTATTAGGAACGAGAAAATACTAAAGTAATTCCATAATTTGCAAAAGTTGACATAATGTGTTATAATTATAAAGAAGTAATAAAACTAGCAATAGTACCCATTTATATGTTGTAATAAACGAAGTAGTATTTGTAGTCAAATTACTAAAAAAGGGGTAAACAAAATGTCGAATTTTGACAAACTATGCAAGTTATTGCAAGAAAACGATATCGAGTTAAGAGCAGTATTAATATTTATAAAGGAATACTTAAAGGGTAATTCCAATAAATAATACTACTTCGGAAACTTTTGGAGCAAATCTTTAAATTGTGAGATAAACTCAAGAAAAGAGGCAAGTTCTTCATCTGTAAGGTCTTGTCTTTTTTCATTTCCGTTTCCTTTGTAAAATTCCTCAATCATTCCTGCGACCTTTTTTAAAGTGTCATCATATTTTTGCTCGTTCCTTATACTAGAACGACATCTCAAATAATCTAGTGAACAACCAAAAAAGTCACATATTTTATTTTCAAAATCCATACTAACTTTTTGATTCTTTCCACTTTCATAATGGCTAATAATTTGTTGCGAATAATCAATTTGTTTAGCCAATTCTTCTTGAGATAAATTGCGTTCAGTTCTTAAATCAAATAACCTATTTTTCATAAGTAAATCAACTCCTTTAAAACTATTATACAAAAATAATTTGTACAAGTCAAGTGGTTTTACAAAAGAAATTTGTTAAAAAGTATTGACATACAAAAGAAATGACTATATAATACTGTTTGTACAAAAGAAATGTGTACAAATGGAAGGGTGGGAAATATGTATAATAATATTCAGAATATACGAAAGAAAAAGAATATAAGCCAAAAAGAATTAGCCAAAAGACTAAAAGTAACACAACAAGCAGTTTCGTATATGGAAAATAAGGATATAGATGTTCCAACCAATAAGAAAAGAAAGATAGCAAAAATACTTGAAGAAAAGGTCGAGAATATCTTCCCAGAAATGAAACTGTTGGATAGATAGGCTTATTTTTTTACAATTAAATACAAAAGAAATAAGTAAAACATCAACTCTTTACAAAAGAAATACAAGAAAGGAGGAAATAATGGATGCAGATGAAAAGAAAGTAACAATAAAAAAAGCAGCTAATCTAATGGGAACATCAGAGCAATTTGTAAGAATAGGCTTAAGAAACAATAGATTTCCATTTGGATCCGCAGTAAAGTTAAGTTCAAAATGGACTTATTACATATCACCAAAACTGTTCTATCAATATATAGACAATAAAAAAGAACAAAGCAGAACAATAAATTGTATATCAGGAACATAAATTGTTTTACTTTGCACTTAATTAAATAATTAATTGTACACATTATAACACAAATCAAAGCCATTTGTAAAGGCTCAATTTTTGCAAAAGGAGGAAAACTAGATGGAATTTGAAAATCCAAATTTCGGAACATGTGAGCTAATGAATTGCGATGTAAAGCTTGGAAAAACAATAATTTTTATAAAAAATAACTCAATGAATCCATATGTAGTAACAACAAAATTGCTAAAAGATAAAACTTGGATAAAAGGAGAATACTTTGCTACATATCAAGAAGCTAAAGAATACTATGAAAATTTATACAAGGAATAGTATAGATGATAGCATCATTTGAAGATGGACAAATAGTATTAACGGACAGCTACCAATATAAAGATTTTATAAAAAGCAAATTGTTTGATCCAAAGTGGAAAAAAGAAAGAAAAGCTTGGATAGTTCCATGTACTAAAGATAATATTACTAGACTAGAGAAAATTGGATGTGTAGTAGGAAAAGAAATAATTGACTATGGGAATAAACAATACGAACACATTATGGAAGCAACAAAAGAAAAAATGGCAAGTGAATCTGTAGAAATAGAGCCAATGCCAATAAAAGTAAAACCATACCAACACCAGATAAAAGGCTATAATATAGCTTGTAAGTTAATGAATTTATTTAAAAAGGAGTAAAAAGTATATGGAAAAAATAATGAATTTAAGGGGTAATAGAGAAATCAAAAGTATAAAAGCACAGGAACACATAGGAATTAAACCAGAGGTTACATTTGAAATTGAATTTGATAACAAAGAAAAATTGATAATAGACTTAACTGTATTAGGAAATGTAACACAAAGAGTAGCCAAAGAATTAGATGAAATGGAAAGAAAATTAAACGAAAAATTATCTTTAGGACTTATGGCATCATTTATGGCAATGGGTATAGATAAGAAAGACTTAAAAGATATATTTAAGGAAATAAAATAGGAGGCCACTTATGTCAGGAGCAGTATTATTAATGGATATGGGTACTGGGAAAACATTAACAACTATAGCAGTAATGGGTAGAGCTTACTTAAATGAAAAGATAAAGAAAGTTCTTGTTGTTTGCCCAGCATCGGTAGTACCTGTATGGGAAAAGGAAATAGAGCAATATGCAGATTTTGAAAATACTGTTATAACACTAGAAGGAACTATGAACAAAAGAAAGCAGAAATTAAAAGAACTTGTATTTGGAAAAGGATTAAAAGTAGCAGTTATCAACTATGAATCAACTTGGAGAATGTTTGATGACCTAAAAGAATGGAATCCAGATATGATTATATGTGATGAATCACAAAGAATAAAGAATCATACTGCAGCACAGAGTAAAGCAATGCACAAACTTGGAGATATAGCAAAATATAAAATGCTACTTACAGGAACACCAATACAAAATAATCCGTTAGATGTATTTAGTCAATACAGATTTGTAGACAAAACAATATATGGTACAAGCTTTTATATTTTCAGAAATAGGTATGTGCGAATGGGTGGCTATGGAGGCCATCAAGTAATTGGATACATCAACCAAGATGAACTAATAGAAAAAATGCATAGCATTGCATATAGAGTAACAAAAGAAGAAGCACTAGACTTGCCAGAAGAAATAAAAACAATGAGATACTGTGAGTTAGAGCCAAGTAGTAGGAAAATATATGACCAGATAAAAAAGGAATGCTATATGGAATTAGAGCAAGGGGAAATCACAGTAACCAATGTACTTACCAAAACATTAAGATTAAGGCAAATAACAGGTGGATTTATCAATAATGATGATAAAGAAACACAGTTTGTTAGTAATGCAAAACTAGATGCACTTGAGGAAATCATAAACGATGTAGTAATAGATTCAAATAAAAAACTAGTAATATTTGCAGTTTTCTTGGATGAAATTTCTGCAATAAAAAAGCTAGTAGAAAGTAAAGGAATAAAATACAGTTGGATCACAGGTCAAGTAAAAATGGATGAGCGTGGACAAATGGTGGATGACTTTCAAAACAGGGATGATGTGAAAGTATTTATATGTCAGACACACACAGCAGGACTAGGAATCACATTAACTGCAGCAGACACATCTGTATTTTACAGCGTAGATTTTAACTATGTCGATTATACCCAGGCAATGGCAAGATTACATAGAATAGGACAAAAAAACAATGTTAACCATATACACTTAATTGCTAAAAATACAATAGATACAAGGCTAATGAAGGTATTGGATAACAAAGGAGATATATCAACAACCATAGTAGATGAATGGAGAAAATATTTTGAATAGGAAGGAAAGAAAGAAAATGAAAAAATATGAAATTGGAAATATTGTAAAAACAAAAGAAGGAAGTAAATGTATAATTATAGACTTTATAGATGATGAGGTACTTGTATTTAATTTAAGCGAATTGCATCCAGACAAAATTAAAATGGAAGACATAGTAGAAAAAATTAAGGAAGCAAAAGGAACTACAATTATTATTGATAAAAATAATAATGATTCAGATAATACAAAACAAAATACAGAAGAAACTGAAGATGACATAGAAAAGAAATTTGCAGAATTGCTAAAAGTATTTGGGAAGGCTGCTATAGAGCTTGGAGAAATATTTGTAAAAATAGCAGAGAGTGATGAAAATGAATAAGAATGAAGAATTAGATTATTTAAAAAGTAAAGCAAATGATTATGAAGATTTTATAGATTTGCAAAATGACTTGCTTTCGGTGTTAGCAAATGAATCTGAATATATCTATAAGACATTAAGTAATGAATTTGATTTTTTACAAAGAAATAAAGAAGAAAAAATAGCACAACGAGAGATTAACATATTAAATAATATACTTAAAATGAAAAAGAAAAACGACAAAACGAGGGAGGCGCTGATAAATGAATTCAAAACAACTGATGAGTACATCAGCAGATTTGCTAAAACTAAAGAATGAAAAAAGCGAGTTAGAAGAAGATTTAAAAAGAGTAAAACAACAAATAGAAATACAGCAAAATAAATTAATAGAACTAATGACAGAAGAAGAAATACAAAATTTTAAAGATAAAAATGGAGTTACCTTTTCACTAAAAACAACAATTATACCAAATGTACTTGCAGAAAACAAAGTAGCATTAGTAGAAGCATTGAAAGAAAATGGATATGAAGGGTTAGTAAAAGAAGAAGTAAATGCACAGACTTTTAAAAGTTTTGTAAAAGAGCAAGGCTGGGAAACAACAGAAGAACTGCCAGAATACTTACAAAATATTGTTAGCTTATATGAAAAAACAACAATAGGAACTAGGAGGGCATAAAATGTTAGAAGTAGTATTAATAATATGCTTGACATTAGTTGCATTAAGATGTTTGAGCAGTATAGATAAATATAAAGATGCAGAAATTTTAAGACTAAAAAAAGAATTAAAAAGAATGGGAGGATATAACAATGAGCAAAGAAATTACAACAACAAATCAAACCAATTTTATAATGGGAATAGAAAATAAAGAAATTCCAATGGATGAACTAGATGGATTTAACTTATCATTTGACAAAATTAAAATCCCAGCAGGAGGAACAACAGCCTTTGAAGTTCCAGGAGATGATCCAGAGAATCCAGATGTCGTGAAGGAACTGAAAGTAGTAATAGTAGATCAATATCCTATAAATGCATACTACAAGGATGCATACGATGGAACTGAATCTGCACCTGACTGCTTTTCTTGTGATGGACATATCGGTGTAAATATGGAAGGAGAATCAATTAGCTGTGAATCATGTCCAAATAACAAATATGGAACTGCAATTGATGGAATCGGAAAAGCTTGTAAAAATATGCGTAGATTATATATTTTAAGAAGTGGAGATACCTTTCCAATGCTTTTAACACTACCAGCAACTAGCATAAGTCCATTTGGAAAATATCTTCAAAGAATCGTAGCAAAAGGATTAAGACCATGCGATGTAATAACCAAAATAGCACTAAAGAAAGCAGAAAGTAAAGGTGGAATTACTTATGCTCAAGCAACATTTGTAATGGATGAAATACTACCACCAGAAGTAAAAGAAAAGGTAAGAAAGTATGCTGCAGAAATGAAAAATACAACTAGAGTAGTACAAGCAGAAGAATATTCAAAGGAAAATACAGATGATACGGATTTGCCTTTCTAAAATAATAGGAAGGGGTAATTTGGCATGGCAGAAGTAGATATAGATTCAAAATTAAATTATGAAGCCGAGTATAGTAAATACTTGAAGAATGTAAAGAAAAAGGGCAATTCAATACAAGCAAATTGCCCTTTCCATAAAGGTGGAAATGAAAAAAAACCAAGTTTCTCTGTGGATTTAAAAACAGGAAGGTATAAGTGTTTTGCTTGTGAAGAAGAAGGAAACTATATAAAGTTCGTCTCACAAATGAAAAATATAGGAACAAAAGAAGCGGCCAAAGAAATATACAAAGAAATAGGGATAGATAATGTAGTACCAATTGAAGATTACACAATAGACATATATGCACACGAAAAGAAACTACCAGCAGACTGGCTAAAAGAAGAATGGGGCTTGAAAAATCTAAAACATTACATAGGAATACCATATTTCAATAAAGAACGAAAATTAGTCGGCACTAGGAAAAGAGGTACAAATAAAGATTTCAAATGGAATCAAAACTCAAAATTATGGTTATATGGAATACAAAATATAGAAAAAATCAGACAGCAAGAATATGTAGTGTTAGTAGAAGGAGAAAGTGATACTCATACATTATCATATTATAATATACCAGTTTTAGGAGTACCAGGAGCGAGTACCTTTAATTCGGCTTGGGTAGAAGATATAAAGGATATCAAACAAATATACATACACCACGAAAATGATACTGGTGGAGATACTTTTGTGAAATCAGTTTGCAAGGGTTTATTAACTGCAGAATATAAAGGCGAAGTGTATAAAATTGAATGTTGTTCTGTAGGTGTAAAAGATCCATCGGAACTACATATAAAAAGGCAAAAGGATTTTATAGCAATATGGAATAATATCGTAGAAAGTAAAACGAAGCTAGAAATAGAACAAATAGTTAATAAACCAGAAGTTGTTATACCAGGAGCACCGATTCAACCGAAAATCCCAGTAGGATGGTTAGTAAATGGAACAGGAGTATTTGCACATAACGATAAAATGGGTGGGAATGTATTGATATGTTCAACTCCAATGCTCATAAATAGTAGAATAAAAAGTCTAGAAAGCAATGAAGAAAAGATAGAGATTACTTACTATATAGATAAGAAATGGCATTTTGCAATATATCCTAGAAGTACAATATTCCAATCAAGGAACTTGCCAATTCTAACAGATATAGGAATAGCAATAACAAGTGAAAATGCGAAAAAGATGGTAACATACCTTGATTCATTATTTGCAGATAATAAAGACATATTGCCAGTAAAAAGGACAGTAACGCAACTAGGATGGCATGGAAATAAGTTTTTGCCATGTGTGCCTGGCGACATTATACTTGATGTAGATAGAAATGGACAGAAGTGGATAGATGCATATGATGAAAGCGGAACATTGGAAGAATGGATAGAACATATAAAACCATATAGATATAACAATATATTCAGAGGAATGATGGCCGCATCATTTGGTGCAACATTGCTAAAAGACCTAAGCCATAGGACAGTATTTTTTCATCTATGGGGCGATTCTAGAGTAGGAAAAACAGCATTACTAAAAGCAGCACTATCAGTATGGGGGAATCCAGAAGCCTTAATGGTATCATTTAATGCAACAAAAGTTGGATTAGAAAGAAGGGCAACATTATTCAATGATCTACCAGTTGGAATAGATGAAAAACAAGTTGCAGGAGATAACCAAGCATTTATAGAAAACCTTGTATATATGCTAGGTACTGGAAGTGGAAAATTAAGAGGTAGCAAAACAGGAGGCACACAGGCAATATCAAATTGGCGTAGTTTCATACTGACCACAGGAGAGGAGCCAATCAGTACAATGACCTCACAATCAGGAATTATAACTAGAGCATTAGAAATTACAGGAACACCATTTTATAGCACAGAAGAAGCGGCAAAAATGCACGAAATAAGTGAATCATACTATGGAACTGCAGGTAAGAAATTCGTAGAAGAATTAATAATAAGATATCCAAAAAGAAATGAGTTAAAAGAACGATACAAGGATATAGTTGCTAGATTAAAAGATGATACTCAAGACAAAATTAGTACACATATAACAGCAATAGCAGTAATTATCCTAGCAGATATATTACAAAGTGAATTATTATTCAATGAAACTGATACTGAAGAAAGAAGCTATCAAATGGGATTAGAATTACTAGACAACCTAACAACAGTAAAAGAGAGCGACATTGTAGAAAAAGCATATGATTATATTCATAGTTGGGTAATAAGTAATAAAAATTCATTTGACCTTGTAGATGTCAGAGGCATATCAGTAAATTCGTATGGATATGAGCGATATGGAATCATAGACAAAGGAAAATATTATATTCTACCACACATATTGCAAGGCGTATTAGAAAAACAAAAAATGAGTTATAGAAAAATTCTAAAAGGACTAGCAGATAGGGATTACATAGACAAAGATAATCAAGGTAGAAACTTGGTAACAAAAAGATGGGATGGACAGACACAAAGATTCATTGCTTTTAAAACGGATATGAGGGAATGTCCATTTGATTAAAAATAAGTGTGATGTGTAACACATGTGTAACGGTTTGTGTGACAGCGAAAATGTTGGGGCTGTAATAATACATAAAATGTAACACAAATCACACATAAAATGTAATTTTACATATAGGAACAAAAAAATATAAAAATAGAAAATCATAATTTTTTTTATTCTATATAGTATATGTTAAAAAAATGTGTGATGTGTGACAAAATGCTAAAAGTATTGAAATATGAACGAAAAATGCGTCACACATTGTTACACTTGTTACACATAAGAAAGTGTAACAAAAATGGATGAAGAATTAGCAAAACTATTGGAACGAAAAGAAAAAGCAGATAAATTACCAGAAAAACAATTGGAAAAATGGAAACCAGAATATGAAAAATTGGTAAAAAGAATCATAGAATTAGAGAAAAAACAATTAGCATCATTTACACCTAAAAAGGCAAATGAGTTAATAGATTATATGGCACAATATGGTCCAGGAAATTTAAGTAGAAAACAAATCGAATTTTTGAATGAAAATCCAGAGCTGGACCAGAAATATGGAATGCAATTGTGCAAAATAGATAGAGTGTACAATGAAAAAAGGAGTATAACCGAACTCGAAATGGAAATCAGAAAATATGTCGAGATTTGGAAGGAGATAATTGAGAAATCAAAAGGGTAAATAAGTAGAAAAAGGATGAAATAATATGAAATTATTGAGCTTATTTACTCGGAATCGGTGCATTTGAAAAAGCACTAAAAAGACAGAATATCCCTTATGAGTTAGTAGGATTTAGTGAAATTGATAAATATGCTATAAAAAGTTATTGTACAATACATAATGAATCCGAAGAATTAAACCTAGGAGATATTAGAGAAATACATTTTGTTAATGCAGAAAAGAAAATTGATATGATGACTTGGGGCTTTCCTTGTCAGGATATATCAGTAGCAGGAAAACTAAAAGGTGTAGAAATAGGAACTAGAAGCGGACTATACTATGAAGGCATAAGGATACTAAAGGAAACAATGCCAAAATATTCAATCATAGAAAATGTTAAAAATTTAACAAGCAAGAGATTCAAGGAAACATTTGATATGATCCTAAAAGATTTGGAAGATGCAGGATACAATAACTATTGGAGGGTACTTAATGCCAAGAATTTTGGTGTACCACAAAATAGGGAACGAGTCTTTATAGTCAGCATTAGAAAAGATATAGACACAGGAACATTTGAATTTCCAACAGAGTTTGATAATGGGTTAAGGTTAAAAGATATACTTGAAAATGAAGTAGATGAAAAGTATTTTCTATCAGAAAATATGATTAAAGGATTTATTGCAAAAGAACAAAATAATGGAGAAATTGCAAAAGTTGGAGAAGTAACACCAAATAGCCAAGCAGGTCAAGTATATTCTCCAGATGGAATAAGTCCGACAATAATTGCAGGAACACATGGATATGCTAACGGAAATATTATAGAGGCAGGAGATTTGAATAACAAAGGCTGGTATAGGTCATCAAATAAAGTTTATTCAGACAAAGGAATAGCACCTACAGTAACAGCAATGCAGGGGGGAAATATAAAACCAAAAGTTATGGTAGAAAGAATAGGTGGAATATTTGACAAAGATGGAAAAAGACACCAAGCAGGAAGCGTATATGAAAAAGAGGGAATCGCTCCACCATTAGATACAATGCAAGGTGGATATAGACAACCTATGATAAATGTAATAAACGCAACAAAAAAAGGATATGACACAGCAACAGAAGGAGATAGCATCAACATGAGTTTTCCATATTCAAATAAAAAAAGAGGTAGAGTAGGACATGGTGTAGCACAAACTTTAGATACTGGATGCAGACAAGCCACATTGGTAAATACAAATAAAATAATGGTAGAGGGGAATTGTTTTCCAAGTGGACATGAAGCAGGTAGAGTAATATCAGAAACTGGAATAACACCAACAGTAAAAGCTGTTCAAGGAAATCCTACTTATGTGATGAAAGAAAAATATCCAGAATATAAAATAAGAAGATTGACACCACTTGAATGTTGGAGGCTTATGCGGATTTGATGATACTGACTTTTACAAAGCAAAAGGAATTCCTACAAGCGACACACAATTATACAAACAAGCAGGAAACTCCATAGTAGTAAATGTATTAGAAGAAATACTAAAAAAACTGCTAAAGGAGGAATCGAAATGTTAGAAAGTGTTTTACAAAGAAAAATACAAAAGTATTTAAAGGATAATCTTCCAAATGCGGTAGTCTGGAAAAATCATGGAAATCAATATTCGGTAATAGGTCTACCAGATATTATGTGTGTGTATGCAGGAAAAATAGTATGTATTGAGGTAAAAGTACCAGGAAACACTCCAACCAAATTGCAAGAAATAACATTAAAAAAATTAAAAGAAGCAGGTGCAATAACAGGAATAGCATACAGTATAGAAGATGTACAAAAAATATTAGAAAATAATAAATTGCTAAGGAGGAACGAAAATGAGAATAAATAAAAAAGTATATAATTATATAGATTATGAATTAACTAATTATAAAAGCTATGAAAAAAAGATAGAAGCCATAAGGCAAGATATTATCTCATCAAGTCCTCCACCTGCAGATGGACAACCAAAAGGGAATAATAAATCAGATCCAACACTTGACAAAGTAATAAGGTTATCAACTCCAATGGCAATATATAAAATGGAATATAATAAAGAATGTATTGAAAATGCCCTAAAGAAACTTGATGCTGATCATAAAAGATTTTTTGAAATGAACTACAAAGAAACAGATGCAAATAATAAAATAAAAGTCTGCTATGATTTCCCAGTATCAGAAAGAACATACTACAGAATGAAGGGGAAAATAATTGAATATGTTGGAAAAGAAATGGGGCTAATATAAAAGAGATTTCTAACATAATGCTAGAAATCTCAATAATACTAATTTTTGTACTTTTCGTATATTTCCTTAATAACTAGAAAATACTCATATGGGATGCGATATAAGGTAGATTGTACAGCTAATAAAGAACTATGTATAGCAGAAACTGAACAATTATATGATTGAGCAATTTCTTGTATGCTTTCTTTTCTAAAATTAGGTGGATTTAAACCAAAAGCTCGTACAAATCTGTCTTGTTGCTTTGGAGTGTTTCTAAACATCATAATAGTATTATAAATTTTTTCCTTGTCAGAATTAGATATTGTGATGTCCTTCATAAGTTCAACTAAAGCATCAGTAGTATCTCGCTGCTCAATAAATTTATACATTATTACCTCCTATAAAAAAATTAGGTTTATTAGCTAATAGAAAACCATTGTGCGTTTGTATAACTTAAAAGTAAAAATTTGTCAAGTGATTAAATAAAAGTATATAGAAAAGAGGCTTAATAGCCTCTAGATTTCTTAACAGCACGAACATAATCGTTAGTAGCTTTTATAGATAATAATCCAAATAACAATTCAAGACAGAACAAACATATCATAACGGTTGTAGGACCTTGTTGCTCAACTGGTAATGAATAAATCCATTGCAATATAAAATCTGCGAACATCATAAAATCACTCCTTTATAATAATTTACTACTATATACTAGTATAACACAAAAAAAGACAAAAAACAACGATTGAACGCATATTATTTATTCGTTCTACAAACATTATATTATAAGCATAAATATTTTATAATAAATTCGATACAGTACAATAGAAAGGAGCGATATAAAGTGGGAATGCTAGATACTTTATTAAGAAAAGAAGCCTTAAGTCAAAGAACATTAGATATTGAATCGGATTTATATGAAAAATTAATAAGATTATCAGAAAATGAATTTGATGCATCTGTAAGTAAAATCATCAATTTATGTATATATGAATTAGCAGAAAAAGAGCAAGTAACAATGCGTGAAATGAAAGACCTAGAAAAGCATTCAGTTATAATGAGAAAATCAGCACTAGAAACATTAAACAAAATGAAAAAGAAATATAATATTCCAATTTATGTACTAATAAATATTGCAATTAAGGAAGGAATAGAAAAATTAGAACAAAAAATAAAATAATGGAGATGAATCCATTATTTTTTTGTATTTACTTTAAGAAATGTACATTTAATATTTTTAAGTACCTTATTTTGTAAAATAGATATTTGTTGTGATTCATGTAAGGCATCATCATATCTCTGCCAATCAACAAAAGGAATGCCATAAGATTTCACATGTTCTAAAGGATGATATGTATCCATAAGCAACATATGATGTTTATTGAATCCACATTTTATACTATAATGTGTAACATAAGGAGAATATTTGAATTCAATATCTGCATAGTCTTTTTGACACCTAACAGCAGAAACATATTGTTCTAAACCTTTGCACATATCTTCAATAATAGAATAGATTTCCAAACACTCATCAGCAATATAAAAATGTACATAACCAATTTGTTTTAATTTCTTCATAGCTCCTCCTTATTTTACTTTTGCTACAATAACTGTAAATAGATGCTCATCTTTTGTTAGAATAGCTAATCCACCAACATCATCTTTAAATTTTGAGTCAGTATTATATATAATGTTAGTAACAGAGTAAAATTTCTCTGAAAGATTTCTTGGTCGATATACTTGATTAATACTTCCAGAAATGACATCAACTAATTCTCTTAGAGTAATTGACATAGTAAACACCTCCTATAATTTATTATCATTTAAAAATTTAATAATTTCTTTAGTAGTAGTCTCCACAAATTCTTTACCACAAAAGTAAACAGTATTTTTTGTTCCAAATATTGAACTAACAAATTTACCTTTTTTGTAAATATTAGCATATTTACCATTTTTGGATAGTTCAAAAGTAATTCCATTTTTTCCTATATCTTGAAATTGTTTATCTGTTAACATACAAAATCACTCCTTTCACATTTTTGTTATTGTAGCTTACAAAGGCTTATTTATCAAGTCTTTTAGACTTTTTGTTCCATTTATAAAAAAGTTGTGATATAATGCAAAATAGAAGGAGTAAGATATGAAAGTTAAAGTATTTGATGTAGTAGAATTAAATAATAATGAAAAAGGAACAATACTAAATGCAAATGGAAATAATTGCTTAATAGAAATAGCAGGAGAAAACAAAAGACACGAAATAATAAATGTATCGGACATAAAAGAAATAATATACAAAAAATAAAAAATTATTTGGCAAAAATGTGGCAGTAATTGAACTTGAAAAAGTGCTAAAATAATAGTGTGAAGGAGCAGGAGAAATCTTGTTCTTTTTCTGTTTATGCTTTGCTAAAGTTAGAAGAATACTGGGAATACTGGTGTTCTTTTAATTTTGGTCAAAAAAATAAACAACAAAAGTAATACCCTTTTGTAATACTCATATATGGGCCAAGTAGAAACAACACTACTTGGCTTACTCCTTATAAAAGGGTAATAGTAGTAGGAGTAGATAACAATGCCATTAAAGAAGCTACATAAATGCAATAAGCTAGGGTGTAACAACCTAACAAGGAATAGGTACTGCAAGGAACACGAATACATAGAACTAGAACAAAAAAGAATAATAAATAGAAGATATAACCAACATAGGACTGATGATAAAGAGCAAGCATTCTACAAGACAACAGGGTGGAAACAAGCAAGGAAATCAGCACTAGCAAGAGATAACTATCTATGTCAAGACTGTCTAAAGATGGGATATGTAGTACCAGCACAAACAGTACATCATATCATACCAATAAAAATAATGTGGCAACTAAGGCTCATAATAGACAATATGATATGCCTATGTGAATCATGTCATCAACAAAGACATAGAAAACTAAATGAAAAAGAAATAAAGAAGATGATACAAAACTGTAACATCTACAATGACATTAAAAAACAAATAATGAGAATCAACTCCGTTACCGCCCCCAGGTCAAATCTCTAAAAAAGTGAGCAGGGGGAACGGCGAGGGGAACTCTGTAAATTATTTCGGGAAATAGGTAAGGGGGGGCCTATTTTTAATCGCCCTCATCTAAAGAGTTCATTAAGATGGTAGTAGCAAAACTAATACCATCAAAATAAGCTCTAAAAGCGAAATCATTTAGTTCTTCGTTGCGATATTCAATTAATTGATTAAGGAGCTTTCTTGATTTCCTATCCAACCTTTTAAAAAGTTGCTTTTCAACCTTATCAATTTTTTGAGATAGATTTCTAGCCTTAAAGGAATCACTACCAGCATTATCAGATGGACAATAAGCTCCATTGTAGAAATCGTGTAAAAACTGTTGATTAAACATAACAAATACCTCCTAGCGTTGTGTTATAACTTACTTTGGAGGTTATTACAAGTCATTTATAAAATATAAAAAAAGGAGAATTAAAATGAGATATATAACAAGTGAATCAGTAACAAAAGGGCATCCAGATAAAGTAGCAGACCAAATAAGTGATGCAATTTTAGATGAATGCTTAAAGCAAGATAAATATTCAAGGGTAGCAGTAGAAACTGCAGTAACAGAGCAATATGTTCTTATAATTGGAGAAATTACAAGTAAAGCAAAAGTAGATTATGAAGCAGTAGTAAGAAATGTAATCAAAGAAATAGGATACGATAATGAAAGCCTAGGATTCGATTATAAGAATTGTAAAATAGATATAAAAATTCACGAACAATCAGAAGATATAGCAGGAGCAACCAAAGAAGAAAATCTAGGTGCTGGGGATCAAGGAATGATGTTCGGATATGCAACAAATGAAACAGAAGATTATATGCCAGCAGCAATATATTATGCAAGGAAACTAGCAAATAGACTAACTGACATAAGAGAAAAAAACGGAATATCATACTTAAGACCAGATGGCAAAACGCAAGTAACTTGCCAATATGAAAATAATGAGTTAGTAAAAATAGACACAATAGTAATATCAACGCAACATATAAGAGGAATACCACAAAAGAGAATAGAAAAAGACTTAATAAAAAAGGTTATAAAACCAGTAATACCAGACAATCTACTAGTAGATACGAAAATACTAGTAAATCCGTCTGGTAATTTTGTTGTAGGTGGACCAGCAGGAGATTCTGGCTTAACTGGTAGAAAAATAATTGTAGATACATATGGAGGATACTGTCCACATGGTGGTGGAGCCTTTAGTGGTAAAGATCCAACAAAAGTAGATAGGTCAGGAGCTTATATGGCAAGATATATCGCCAAGAAAATAGTAGCAACGAATCAAGCTGATAGATGTCAAGTGCAATTAGCATATGCAATAGGTGTTAAAGAGCCAGTATCTATAAATATCAATACATTTGGAACTGGTAAAGTAGCAGATGAAAAGCTAGAGGAAATGGTCAAAGAAATATATGACTTGACTCCAAAAGGAATCATAGACTTTTTGGAATTAAGAGAGAATCCAATATATCAAAAACTAGCAGCAAAAGGACAAATTGGAAGCAAATACGGAAAATGGGAAAAGGTAGATGAGTAAAAATGAATTTTGAAAGCATAAACATAGAAAAATTAAAACCAGCAGAATACAATCCAAGGCTAGACTTAAAGCCAGGAGATAAAGAATTTGAGAAAATAAGAAAAAGCATACAAGAATTTGGATATGTGGATCCAGTAATTATCAACAAAGATGGAACAATTGTAGGTGGACATCAACGATATAAAGTTCTGAAAGAAATGGGATATACAGAGATTCAATGTATTGTAATAGATGTAGACAAAGACAAAGAAAAGGCTCTAAATATAGCACTAAACAAAATATCAGGCGACTGGGATAAAACCAAGCTAAAAGACTTGTTGACAGAATTACAAGGCATAGGACTAGCAGAAATAACTGGATTTGACATTGCAGAATTAGGAATGCTAGGGGTACAAGAAGAAGTAATAGAGGATGACTTTGACTTGGAAAAAGTGTTAGAAAACGAAACTTCTTATATTCTCTCTGGAGATATTATACTACTAGGTAGACATAGATTACTATGTGGAGATAGCACGAATGGAGCAGATGTAGAAAGACTAATGAATGGAAAAAATGCAGACTTGGTCATTACAGATCCACCATACAATGTAAATTATCAATCTAATAGTACAGGAATGCAAATAATGAATGACAATATGAATGAGGATGACTTTGAAAAATTTTTATATTATGCATTTAAGTGTATGTTTGATTTTTCTAGAGAAGGAGCTCCAATTTATGTGTTCCACTCCGATGTAGGAGGTTACTCGTTTAGAAAAGCATTTGTAGATGCAGGATATAAAATGGCGGAATGCTTGATATGGCTTAAAAATCAATTTGTACTAGGTCGTCAAGATTACCAATGGAGGCATGAGCCAATCTTGTATGGCTGGAAAGAAGGAAGCGGACATACTTGGTATGGAGGTAGGAGTCAATCTACAATTTTTGAAACAGATATAGATGAACTAAAGAAATTAAGCAAAAAGGAACTATTAGAACTAATAGAAGAATACCAAAAACAAGTACCAACTAGTGTAATTGAATATGATAGACCAAAGAAAAATAAATTGCATCCTACAATGAAGCCACTTGGGCTATTAGGAATACTAATGCAAAATAGTTCTGCAAAAGGAGATATTGTACTAGACCTATTCGGTGGAAGCGGTAGCACACTAATAACAGCCGAAAAACTAGATAGAACTGCATACCTTGTAGAACTAGATCCAATTTATTGTGATGCAATAGTAAAAAGGTACATACAAGAAAAACAAGAAACAGAAGGAATCACAATTATTAGAGATAACAAGGAATATACATACAATGAAATATTTAAGTAGGAGGGATGAAATATGGCAACACCAGGAAGAAAACCAAAACCTACTCAAATGCACATATTGAATGGGAATCCCTCAAAGATAAGAATCGAGGATAGGATAAGTAATGAAGTCAAAATGAAAGAATACGGACCAGGGGAATTTCCACCTGCACCAGAGTGGTTAGATGCCGTTGCAAAAGAAGAATGGAATAGAGTTGCACCAATGTTATCAAGTTGCAAATTATTAACAGAAGCGGATACGAAGGCACTAGAAGCCTACTGTAAATGTTGGAGCAGATATGTAGAAGCAGAAAAACAAATGGATGATTTGGGTAGCACAATATTCCAGCCAAACCAAAAGAGTAAATATGTTCAACAATTGCCACAAGTTGCTATTGCTCAAAAATATTTAAAATTATGCAAGGATTTTATGACAGAATTCGGACTAACTCCAAGTAGTAGAGGTAGAATACTATTACCAGGAGAAAGCGATGAAGATGAAATGGAATCATTGTTTAGGAAGTCGATGCCATAATGTTTGATGAGCAAAAAGCAGATAGAGCGGTGTCATTTGTAAAATTATTACGCAATACTCAAGGCGAGTACGCCAAGCATCCATTTAATTTGATGCCATTTCAAGAAAAAATTGTAAAAGATTTATTTGGTACAGTAAATAGTGAAGGATTCAGACAATTTCGTGAAGCCTTTATTTTTTTACCTAGAAAAAATGGAAAAACCGAGTTAATTGCAGCACTAGTGTTATATTGCTTATTTATGGATGATGAATATGGAGCTGAAATATATTCTGCGGCCACATCCAGAGAGCAAGCAACAAAAGTTTACCAGGCTTGTTGTGCAATGATTAGAATGAATCGTGCATTATCAAGTAGATGTAAAATTATAGAATCACAAAAAAGAATAGTAAGATATGACACTAACTCGTTTTATAGAGCAATATCTGCCGAAGCATCAACTGCTCATGGATTTAATGCACATGTAGTAATCTATGATGAAATTCACGAAGCACCAAATAGAGAGTTATATGATGTACTAAAAACCTCAATGGGTGCTCGTAGGCAACCATTATTTATAAGTATAACAACTGCAGGAGCTGACACGAATGGAATTTGCTATGAATTATACCAATATTCAAAAATGCAAATAGGTAAAAGAGAAAGAGGCGAAGAATATGATAAAACATTTTACCCAGTAATATATGAAGCACCAGAAGATGCCGACATTTGGGATGAAAAGACATGGTATATTGCCAATCCTGCTCTAGGGGTTTTTAGAAGCATAGAAGAATTTAGACAAACAGCAACTAGAGCCAAAGAAATACCATCATTAGAGGCAGGATTTAGGAGATTATATCTAAACCAATGGGTAAACTCTGATGTGGCTTGGATGAATATGAGTAAGTGGCACTTGTGTAATGATTTTATACCAGAATCAGAATTACTTGGAAAAGAATGTTATTGTGGGATAGATTTATCCGCAACAACTGACTTAACATCTGTCAACCTAGAATTTAGACTTGATGATGGAAGATATGTAATGTTGTCGCACTCATTTATGCCAGAAAATAGAGTGCTAGAAAAAGAAAAAGTGGATAGAGTTCCATACTCTGTGTGGATAAAGCAAGGATATATAACAGCAACACCAGGAGATGTCATTGATTACGAGTTTGTAAAAGCATACATAAGGACAGCGGCCATAAAATTCGTAATCAAGGAAATATGTTTTGATCCTTGGAATAGTACACAATTAGCAAATGACTTGGAAAATGAGGGCTTTGTTATGGTAGCAGTAAGGCAAGGATATGCAACTTTATCAGAGCCAACAAAAGATATTTTAGCACTTGTATATCAAAAAAGGATAGTACATAACCAAAATCCTGTGTTAACTTGGGCAATATCTAATTGTATCACTCGTCAAGATCCAAACGGAAATATAGCACTAGACAAGGCGAAAAGTAAAAATAGAATTGATCCAGCTGCAGCAATGGTAAATAGTCATAGTAGGGCAAGAATGCTAGATACAACAATAGATTTGAACAAACTAATATTAGGAGATGAATTTTCATTTTAGAAGGAGGGAGAAAATTGCGGTATAAGAAATGTATTGAAAAATTTAATAACAAAAGATGAAGAAAAGCCAACTGCAGAAAAAGAAAGCAACATAGTTACTCCCTCAAAGTGGTTAATCAATTGGATAACAGGAGGGGAAACAGAGTCAGGAGAAACTGTTAGTGAAGAAACAGCAATGAAAATGGCATCGGTATATGCTTGTATCAGATTATTGAGTCAAAGTGTAGCAAAATTACCATTACACACATATACAACAAAAAGTGGAAAAAAAGAAAGAGAATATAATCACGCAGTAGCTTATTTACTTGAGAATAGACCTAATCCATATATGACACCATACGAGTTCAAAGAAACAATGGAAATGCATAGACAACTATATGGAAATGCTTACGCAGAAATACAATTTGGTAGAGATGGATATCCAAAAGGACTTTGGATATTGAATCCAGCATTAACAGAAATAGTAACAGATGAAAAAAACCATCGGAAAAGTCTGGTACACAACAGTTCTTCCAGATGGACAAGCAGTAAAATTAAAATATGAAAATGTGTTACACATAAGAAATATAGGAATCACAGGACTAAAAGGAATGTCTCCAATATCAGTAGCTAGAGAAACAATAGGAAGCCAAATGGCATCTCAAAAGTATGTTTCAAAATTCTACAAGAATGGTACTACTGCAAAAGGTGTATTAACAGTACCAGGTGTAACCTTAAAACCAGAAGCCAAAAAGATAGTGCGTGAAGAATGGGAAAAAATGAACACAGGAATGACAAATGCAAATAGAATTGCAATATTAGACTCTGGAATAACTTATCAAGATTTAACGATGAGCCAAGCTGATGCACAATTTATAGAAACACAAAAGCTAAATACTACAGACATAGCGAGAATATATAATGTACCACCACATATGATAGGAGATTTAGAACACGCAACCTTTTCAAATATAGAACATCAAGCAATAAGTTTTGTAAAAAATACTTTGCAACCATTACTTGTGAGTTGGGAGCAGGCAATACAATATCAATTATTTACTCCTACAGAGCAAAAGAAATATTATTGCAAATACAATGTAGATTCAGAGTTAAGAGGCGACAGTAAATCTAGAGCCGAATACTACGAAATAATGGAACGAATTGGTGCATACAACATTGATGAAATAAGAAATAAGGAAGATTTGTCAGAATTAGAAAATGGACTAGGTAAAAAGCATCTTATAAGTTTGAATTATACATTGCTAGAATTGTTGGAAGAATACCAAATGGGAAAAGTAAATACCGAAACTACCGAAAATCACACCGAAAAAAAAGAAGATACAAAAGAAGATGTAAAGGAAGAAAAAGAGGATGAAGGAGGTGGAGAAGAAAATGAGCAAGAGAATCAATAAATTTTGGAATTGGACAAAGGATATAGAAACTAATACACCAGAGTTAAGACTAGAAGGAGAAATTGCATCCGAAACTTGGTGGGGCGATGAAGTAACTCCAAAAATATTCAAAGATGAATTGTGTAAGTTTGAGGGAAAAGACATAACCGTTTGGATAAACTCTCCAGGTGGAGATGTCATAGCAGGTAGTCAAATATATACTATGCTAAAGGAACACAAAGGAAAAGTAACAGTAAAAGTAGATGGACTTGCTGCAAGTTCCGCTTCGTTCATTGCAATGGCTGGAGATACAATTCAAATGTCACCAACAGCAATGATGATGATACATTTGCCTAGCACATTTGACTGGGGCGACAAAAACGATTTTGCAAAAGCAATTGCGAGATTAGAAGAAGTAGAAGCGGCCATAGTAAATGCGTATGCACTAAAAACTAAACTATCAAATGAAGAATTATCACAAATGATGGAAGAACAAACTTGGATGAATGCTTATAGAGCAAAAGAGCTAGGTTTCATCGATGAAGTGTTATATTCAGACAATCCAGAAGCTAGTCAAAAAGCCTTTGACTTTACTAAAAAGGCGGTTAACAACTGCATCCAAAATAGTGTTAAACAAATACAAGATAAGATGAAAAAGATGCAAGATGATGTCGAATTAGAAAAGTTAAAAATTGAGTTGGACTTGTTGGAAATGCAATAAGTCTAATTTGTATAAAACAGAAAAAGAACAAATTTTAAGCTCCTTCTAAATTTAAAAATTAGGAGGATTTTATCATGAATTTAAGAGAATTAAGACAAAAATTTGCTGCACTAGTTGCAGAAGCAAAAAAACTATCTAATGAGGGAAAATTAGAGGAAGCAAAAGCAAAAACAGAGGAAGCAAAAACTCTAAATGAGCAAATTAAACAAGCCGAAGAAATTGAAAAAATGGAGGAAGAATTACAAGGGGATGAAGGTACTCCAGTAACAGAGCCAACTGCCGATAAGAAACCAGATGTTAACAAGGCATTCTTAAAAGCATTGATGGGAAAAAGATTAACACCAGCAGAAAATGCTCTAATAGAAAGACCAGACACAGAAACTGATGAGCCAAATGGAAGTATCCTAGTACCTCAAGATGAAAATACTAGAATCAATGAATACAAAAGACAATACAAATCATTAAGAACACATGTAAGAGAATATAGAACAACTGTAATCTCTGGCTCATTTGTATATGAAAATAATAGCACAATGAGTTTATTAACAGACATCGATGAGATGGAAGAAATTCCTCAAGAAGATGGACCAAAATTCAAAACAAAAGGTTATAGCATCAAAAATAAAGGTGCAATTCTACCAGTATCAAATACATTACTTGCAGATGAACAATCAGGACTAATGAGCTATGTTGGAAGATGGTTTGCTCGTAAAGCAGTAAAAACAGAAAATGCCGACATTTTAGCAGTAATGGTAGCAGATAAAACTGCAAAAGCACTATCAGACTGGAAAGCATTAAAAAGGTCACTAAATAAAGACCTAGATCCTGCATTAATACCAGGAAGTGTAATTGTAACAAATCAAGATGGATTTGATGAATTGGACAATGCAGTAGATGAAAATGGTAGACCAATCTTACAACCAGATCCAAAGAATCCAACACAAAAAATGTTCAAAGGTTTAAGTATAGATGTATATTCAAACAATGATATTCCAAGCAAAAATGGAAAAGCACCAATCTTCTATGGAAACCTAGAAGAAGCAATAACATTTGTGAATCGTGCAAGATATGAAATAGCAAAATCAAAAGAAGCAGGTTTCACTAAAAATGCTACTCTTATTAGAATTCTAGAAAGATACGATGTAATCAAAACAGATAATGATGCCTACATCTATGGAGAACTTACTATAACAGAAGGAACTACAACTAATAAAGATAATTCTTCAAGTGGAACAGAATGGGGAACATTTGGAGAAGATGAAACAACTAAAGATAATACAGGAGATAAAACTAACACAGAAAATCCAGAGGGATAAAAAATAAAGAATAGGAGGTGCTTAAAATGTTATCACTTAAAGAAGCAAAGGAGTTTTGCAGAATAGACAATGATGATGAAGATACACTAATTAAAACATTAATTAACACAGCAGACAGCTACATTGCCGAAGCCTGTGGAGAGAACTACAATAAAGATTCAGAAAAAGCAAAACTTTGTCAAGCAATGCTTGTGAATCATTGGTATGAAAATAGGGATATACTTGGTAACAAAAAAGCACTTCGCTATTCTGTAGAAAGCCTAATGTTACAATTACGATATGGCACAGAAAGTAGTGATGCAAATGACTAAAACAGAAGAATATAGAAAAAGGATAACAATTCAAAATTATATAGAAACCAAAAATAGTAGAGGAATTGTAAAGAAAGAATGGCAAGATTATAAAAAGGTATGGGCAAGTATAAAAACAGGCATACAAGATGAAACAGAAGAATCAAACAAAGTGAATCCAATAAAATTGTGTGAGATAACAATTAGATATAATTCAATACTAGAAAAACAATTATCAGATACAGAAAAATACAGAATATTCTATAAAAGACCATATAATTTAAAAGCTATTGAAAATGTAAATGAAGCAAATATAGAACTAAAATTAAAGTGTGAGGCAATTGGAATATGAGTAGAAAAACAGAAACAGATATTAGATTATATGGGTTTGAAGAATTATATCAAAAATTGGATGCAATGCCAAACAAATTGAATTCAGTAGTAGATAAAGCATTAAAAGAATGTGCGAAACCAGTAAAGGAAGAAGCAAAAAGAAGGGCTAGAAAAAGTAAATCACCAACAGGAACATCAGGACATGGACATATGGCTGACCATATAGAAATAAGTGATGTAGAACAAAAAGGTACAGAAAAAAGAGTAATAGTAGGATTTACTAAAGGCGATAACTCGCCATTTTTTTATGCCAAATTTATTGAATGGGGTGCATCAAGTGGTCCATGGTCTAGCCAATATTATGGCAAAAAACCATTTATGCGACCTGCATATAAAGCAAAAGTTATGGAATCGCTAGAAATATTTAAAAAGATAATAGGGAAGGAAATAACAAAATAATGGATGCACACGAAACAATCTACAATGTATTATCGAAATTGAATTATCCAGTAGAGTTTGACACTTACACAGGAACTGAAAAGAAATATATTACTTACTTTGAAGTGTTAGAAAAAACCGATTTGACATCCGAAGATGTGGATGAGGTTATAGGACACGATTTCCAAGTAGATGTTTTCTCAAATGAGGATCCAACGGAAATTAAAAATGAGGTAATAAAATCATTAAAAGAAAATGGATTTTACCAAATAACTTGCCAAGATTTTTATGAAAAAGATACAGGAATGTATCATAAAGCAATAACTTGCTATTTACCAGAATATAAAACAGAAAATTAGAAAAGAAATCCTCCTGCTCTTTCACAAAATTAAAAAAATAGGAGGAATAAAAAATGCCAAGACAAATAGGACTAGAAAATCTAACAGTAGCAGTTGTAGAAGAAGATAAAACAACAGGGATTAAATATGCTACACCAATAAAATTAGAAAGGTCAATCAAAGCAAAAATATCACCAAAAACATCAAGTGAAAAATTATATTCAGATGACTCTGTAGAGGAAATTTTAAACAACTTTGATTCTTGTGATGTAGAAATTGAGATTAACCAACTACAATTAAAAACTAGATCCTTAATTCAAGGGGCTAAAATAGTAAACGGAATCCTAGTAGAAAACAAGGATGACATAGCACCAGAATTAGCGTTAGGATTTAGAAGTAAAAAATCAAATGGAAAATACAGATATGTATGGTTACTAAAGGGAAAATTTGAAATAACAGAAGATGAGTACGAAACTATTGGAGAAAAACCAACAGCACAATCAAATTCAATAAGTGGATCATTCTATGGAAGAAACTCTGATGGTAATTGGAGAATAATGGAGGATGAAGATTCAGAGGGTGCAGATATGGAAAGACTTGCTAATTGGTTTAAAGCTGTACCAGAAATAATAGTGGAAGTAAATCCACCAGAAGAAAATCCAAGTGATGATCCAAAGCTACCAGAAGATGAAGAAAAAGATAATCCAACACCAGGTGGAAGCACAGGAGATAACACAGAGGAAAATCCAAGTGGAAATACAGGAGATAACACAGAAGAAAATCCAAGTGGAAACACAGGGGATAACACAGGAGAAAATCCAGGTGGAAATACAGAAGATAA
>CANPOS010000031.1 GCA_947575745.1 uncultured Clostridium sp. | reverse complement strand
GTATTTCCGCTTGGTTTCTTAAAGGATTTTTTGTTTACTTTTCAATGTACTCTTTCTTTTGCAATTTGCCATTGCAATATTATTTTTTGTTCCTTGAATGTGGAACTTTTTAATTATACACTTTATCAAAACTTTTGTCAATACCTTTTTTTAAAAAAATCAAAATATTTTTTTAAGTATTTTAGGGCAAAATAAAAACCAGTAATCAACTGCATTTTTCTTTTTTGTTCCCTTCATATATTACTAGTTTGTATATGTAAATTATATACACTTTTTAATATGTTTTTATCGTTTTGCTTAGTGTATTATTATAATAACATAATTAGTTTCACATGTCAACACTTTTTTTGAATTTTTTTTAGCTTTTTTCTATATATTTTATATATATCTATTTTATAATTTATTCTATATTATAAAAACATATTACTAACATATTTTAATGTTTGAAAAAGCTTCATTTTCACTGACATAAAAGGAAAAAATGGAAAAGAATTACTGTATTCATTCTTTCCCATTTAATATGTATTTTTATTTATTCATACCTTTATTTTTTCTAAGAAATGATGGTATATCTAAGTCTTGTGAATTTGGGTTAGCACTTTCTATTGATGTTGGTACTGATGTAATTTTTTTGTCCCATGCTTTCGATACTATTTGTTCTACTCCCATATTTGCTGTTGGTCTGTCTTTATCAAATCCTGTTGCTATTACTGTTATAACTATTTCATCTTCTAGGCTTTCATCTATTGCTGTACCAAAGATAATGTTTGCTTCTGGATCAACACTTCTTTGTACAAGTTCTGCTGCTGTATTGATTTCTTGTAATCCTATTGAGCTTGAACCAGTAATATTTATAATTACTCCTCTTGCTCCTTCTATTGATGTTTCTAATAGTGGGCTTTGAATTGCTTGTTTTGCTGCATCTTCTGCTCTGTTCTCTCCTGTTGCTCTTCCTATTCCCATATGTGCCATTCCTGTGTTTAACATGATTGTTTTTACATCTGCAAAGTCTAGATTTACAAGTCCTGGGTTAGCAATAAGATCAGATATACCTTGTACTCCTTGCATTAATACTTCATCTGCCATTATAAATGCATCTACCATTGATGTTTTTCTATCTATTATTTGCAATAGTTTATCATTTGGTATTACTACTAATGCGTCTACTTTACTTTTTAAGCTTTCTACTCCTCTTTCTGCTTGTGATAGTCTTTTCTTTCCTTCAAATGTAAATGGTTTTGTTACAACTCCTATTGTAAGTATTCCCATTTCTTTTGCACTGCTTGCAACAATTGGAGCTGCTCCTGTACCAGTTCCTCCGCCCATTCCAGCTGTAACAAATACCATATCTGCTCCTCGTAATGCTTCTGCTATTTCTGTTTTATTTTCTTCTGCTGATTGTGCTCCTATATCTGGGTTTGCTCCTGCCCCTAATCCTCTAGTTACTTTTTCTCCTATTTGTATTTTTGTGCTTGCATTTGAATTTTTTAGGGCTTGTCTATCCGTGTTTACTGATATAAATTCTACTCCTCTTATTCCTCCTGCTATCATTCTATTTACAGCGTTGTTTCCTGCTCCTCCAACACCAATTACTTTTATTACTGCATTCTCATCCATATTCTTTTCCATTTCGTCATAACCTACCATACTATTTGTTCCTCCCTTAACATTTTAACTATAAAAAAACTCTTTTATTCTCTCTAGTATTATCTTAAAAATACTTTCATCTGTTGTTACATCTATTGTGCTTGCTACAGATTTTGAAAATGGCTTTGAAGCGACATATCTAACTAACGCATAAGATGTTCTAAAACTTGGTTTTATTGTGCTTACTAATCTTCCTGTTGATATTTTTACTGGTATATTTAATATAATTTTTCCTGCTACGTCACTTTTATTAATGTTAGTTATTCCTTGTCCTGTTAAAACTACATTATTTATTCTTTGTTTTATACCTTGATTTATAATATCCCTATTTATTAAAGAAAATATTTCTTCAATTCTAGCTTCTATTATTTCTATAAGTTCTGAACTTTTTATTGTTTTATTCTTTTGTTCACCCCTATAAGTATTTAAAAATATATCATGGTCATTATCTATAAATGATTTTAATGCTAATCCATATTGTCTTTTTAATTTGTCTGCTTCTTCTTCTGATATCTCTAATACTAATTCTATATCTTTTCTTATTGTGTCTCCACCTAAAGGTAATGTATTTGTATATACGAATTTATTTCCTTCAAAGACTCCTATTTCTGTATTTCCAGCCCCAATATCTAAAAGCATTATATTATCATTTAACTCGTTTCTATCCAATATTAGGTTTCTTTCTGCTAATGTTGTTGGAACCATTCCATCTAATTCTACTCCTGCTTTTTTAAATATTAGGCTCATTTTTTTCATATAGTCTTTATCTACTAATATTATTTGAGCTTGCAAAGTAAAATTTGAACTTAGACACCCAACTGGATCTTGAACTGTTTCTCCATTATCTAATATGAAACATTCAGGGACAATATCTATAATTGTTTTACCTTCTGGAATTTCTATGTCCTTGACTTGCATTATACTTGCACCAACGTCTTTTACTGATATTCCTGCATATTTATCTTTTACTTCCTTGATAATACGGTTTTGAACTATTGTTATGTATTTTCCTGGAACTGTAACATAAGCAGAGTGTATCTTTAAATTGGCTTCATCTTCAGCATCCTGAATTGTTTTGGCTATTGATAAACTAATGTCGTCTTCGTCTACAATCTTACCTTTTTGTAATCCATGGCATTTGCATTTTGTCTGAGAAATAATTTCTATTTGATTAAAATTATTAACTTCTCCAACAATAGCAGATACTTTAGAAGTCCCTATATCTAAGCCTACAATTATATCACCTATTGCCAATCTTAACTCCTCCATTTTTTATATTTTTCTCGTACTTAAGAATATAATATTTTGCAAAAAATGTCAATAGGATTTGTAATATTTCTGTAATATTTTTGTAATAGTTTTGTTATATCTTAAGAACTATTCTAATATCTTGTATTTATTCGTTTTTGGTAAAGTTCTCCCAACAAAAAAGCCTCTGCTTCTATTCTCAAAGCATTAGCTTTTTTACGTTCTTGAACTATTTTTCTTCTTTATTTTCTTGTTGTTCTTCTTTTTTGATTTGTTCTTTTAATTTATCCCATTTTTCTAGATAAAATCTTCTTATTATTGTCAAATTATTGAACATTCTTCCTACAAAGACTACTATTGCTGCTAAATATATGTCAACATTTAGCTTTTTCCCTAAGAAGATTAATAGCATTGAAAGTATTGCATTTCCAAAAAATCCAGATACAAATACTTTAAAATCAAATTTTTCTTTAAGTGTTGCTGTTATTCCTCCAAATACAGAGTCGAGTGCTGCAATTATTGCTATTGCCAAATAGTCTGAGTATATGTACGAAATTGCTGGAGCATTTAGTCCTAGTACTACTCCTACTAAGCATCCTATTATTATTGCAAGTATTATCATTTTTTTACCTCCTCACCTTTTGCATAATTTATAGTCATATTTTGTGTAGATTTTTCAATAACTATATTACTTTGTCCTTCTAAATGTATTTTAATTCCATTTTTAGTGTATGTATCAATATATCCGCCTTTAATACTTAGAGCACTTGTTAAATACTTTATATCTCCTATTGCTTTTATTGTAAATGGTGCTGTCACTCTTTGTCCATTTATATGAAATATTGATTCTCTAATTTCAACTACATCACTTTTCGCTATTATTCTTTGTCCGTTTATTGATATTGCTTCTGCTCCAGCCATTCTTAGTTCATTTATAAGCATTACCAAGTCTGATGCACTTATAGGTCTTGAATCTTCTTCTGTATAGTCTGAAGGATTATTCATAGTTATTACTATTCCTTCTCCTTGTACATCAGTTATTCCAAGAAGCATATTTTTTTGTTCTACTTCTTCCTCTAATAAAGCGATTGCATCTTCTTCTGATTTTTCGTCTTTTTGATATTCTTCTATTCTTGTATTTATATCAATTATTTGATTATTGATTTCTTCATATTTTTCTTTATATGATGCAAGTGTTTCTTTTAATTCAGTTTCTCTCATTAATTCTACTTCTTCTCCATCATATTCATTTACAATACTAAACTGAATTAACATTACATATATCATCATAAAACTCATTATTCCAATTGTTATTGCCATTATAATTTTAGTTTTATTCATATTTATATTGTTTCTCCTTCATTTTAAATTATTTTACTGTTTTCATATATTTTGCCGTAAGTGCTTCACTATATTTAGCTACTACTATGTTGTCTGATTTATTAGCATATCCTATTGCTCCTCCATTTGTTATCATTTCTAAGTATCCTTCTGGTCTTATTATACTTCCTAATAGCACTTCTGGATTCCCTATTGCTGATATTTTAAATGGAGAGCTTAGTTTTACACCATTTATTGTTACAACTGTTCCTGCACAAGGTATTGATGTTGTTGATACTACTCTTTGCCCATTTACTGATATTGCTTCTGCTCCAGCATTGTTTAGTTCATTTATAATATTTACTATGTCTTCTGCATGTATTAAGCTATTTCTTATGTCTATATCAATATCTAAATCTTTGCTTTTGGTTTCTGTATTGTCTGCAAGTGTTACTACTACACCTTTTCCTGTAACCTCTGTTAAACCTAATAGTTTATTTGTAATTGATAATTCCTCTTCTAATTCTTTTGCTTTTTTATTGTCTGTTGTTGCTATTTTCCTTGTTTCTTCTAGCTTTTTGTCTGCCTTTTCCCATTCTTTATATAAATTCTCATACTTTGCCTTCCATAATAATACTTCGTCCTTTAGGCTTTGTTGAGCATAAATTGTTCCAACTATCTTAGTTGCCTCTTTAATAGTTGTTAATTGTATTAAAATAGCACAAGTTAATAACATACACATAGTACCTATTGTTATTGCAATTCTTGACTTATTCTCCATGTTCTCTCCTCACTTACTTAAACCTTTTATTCTTCTGGTGCGAAATATACATTTTCAGTATTTAAATGTATAATTCCTTTTTTATTTCCTTCATTTGTCATAAAATATTTTATCCATATCATTTTTGTACTTAAATTCGATATATCTCCTAGCATTACTTTCTTTTGATCTGATATAAATTCCAATACATAATTACTTTTGTCTGACATATTTATTATTGAAAGTTCTTCTATATTGTTGCTCTTTACTCCGTCTATAATTTTTATTAAATCATTAAATTTTTCTAAGTCTTCTTCTATCATTCTGTCTCCTGGTTTTAAATTTTCTATGTCTGTTTTAATTCCTCTTAATATTGGCATATTTGTGTTTTCTGTGGTTTCTTCTAGATAATATCCATTTTTATCTATATACATATATAATCCGCCATTTTTTTCTATCCTATATTTTGGCTCTCTTTCTTCTACTGTAATAATTATTGTTCCTGGTAGCTCTCTTCCTATTTCTACTTCTTCTACATAACTTTCTGTTTTTATTCCTTCTATTATTTTTGATTTATTTATCCTAAATATATTTTCTTCTGTTTTTACCCCTGATAATGATATATATGTATTTTCGTTTATTTTACTTGCGTTTTCTACTTTTATTTCTACTATGTTGAATACTGGTGATACAAATAAAAATGCTCCTATTCCTACAATCGTTGCTAATATTAGTACTATTTTTAATAACGCTAGTAATATTGTTTTTATTTTTTTCCATACATTCTTCGATTTTTTCTTCTTTTTAGGAGGCTTGTCTTTTTTTCGTTGTCTTGTATTATATCCTATGATTATTTCTTCGTCTTCTTCTTTTTGTGGTTTTCTTCTTTTGTTTTTTTTGGACATTTATTGCCTCCTTTCCTTATTTTTATCAAAATAATTATTTGTAATTACCTTGCAAAAGTTACTATAACCTTTGCAAGATAATTTATAATTTTTCTTTTTTAAATTAATTCTATTCTAGCACCTAGTGAATTTAGTTTTTTATCCAGATTTTCATATCCACGAAGAATATATTGTGCATGGTTTACTGTTGTTTTTCCTTTTGCATTTAGTCCTGCAAGTATTAAACTTGCTCCTCCTCTTAAATCTGTTGCTTCTACTGTTGCCCCAAACAGTTTTCTTGTGCCTTTTATAACACAAATCTTTCCTTCTACTGTAATTTTAGCTCCCATTTTTCTTAATTCATTTACATATTTATATCTATTTTCAAATATGTTTTCTATTACTAATGATGTCCCTTTTGCTGTTGTTAAAATGCTTGCAAATACTGATTGCATATCTGTTGGGAATCCTGGATATGGCATTGTTTTGATTTCTATATTTTTTAATTTTTTTGGTGCTTCTAGTATTATATAGTCTTTTCCTACATCTAAAAGGCATCCCGCTTCTTCTAGTTTATGAAGAATTGGTGTTAAATGCTCTGGAACTACTTTTGTAAGTTTTAGTTTTCCACCGTGTTCCTGCAACTGCACAAAGTAATGTTCCCGCTTCTATTCTGTCTGGCATTACGTTATAACTTATGTCTTTTAGATTTTTTACTCCAGTTATTTTTATTTCGTTGCTTCCTGCTCCTACGATTTTTGCTCCCATTTTGTTAAGCATATTAGCTAAGTCTATTATTTCTGGCTCCATAGCTGCATTTTTAATAGTTGTTGTTCCTTCTGCTAAAACTGATACAAGCATAATATTTTCTGTCGCTCCAACACTTGGAAAATCTAATTGTATTTCTGCTGAAGTTATTTCTTCTGTACTGCATTTTATATTACCTGATTCTTCTTTTATATTTATTCCAAGTGTTTTAAAAGCTTTTAAATGCAAATCAATAGGTCTTGTTCCAATGTCGCATCCTCCGTGGGTATGAAAATTTTGCTTTTTTCATTCTTCCGAATTATTGCTCCTACTATTATAACTGATGATCTCATTTGTCTCATTAGTTCGTCTGGTATTTCATAACTTGTTATATTTTTTGAGTCAATTATTATTTTACCATTATTCTTCTTCACTTTGCAACCTAATTTTTTAAGTATTTCAAACATCATTTGTGTATCATGTATATTAGGAACATTATACAGCTTTGTAATTCCTCCATTTAAAATACTTGCAGCAATTATAGGAAGTGATGCATTTTTTGAACCTGATGCATATGTCTCTCCCTCTAACTTTTTTCCTCCATTTATTATGTAAGAATACATTATTTTCACCTTCCTTTATGTTGATATATTATGCTTAGTCTTTTATTTTTGTGATTTATGTATCCTTTACATAATTTTATTTATCTAATCACTAGTTTGTCTATTTTTGATTTTACATAGTTTTCTAGCTTTTGCATAAATTCTTCTGCTTGTATTTCTTTTTTTGCAACCATATCTAAGCCTTTTTCCCAACTTGCTGTCAGTTTTGGGTTTAGCATATCTGGCATGGATTTTTGCACTACATCATATATAAGTTCTCCCTTTTCTGTTGGTGTTATTATCTGTGTTTTACTATTTATCGAAATGTAATTTATTTTTTCTAGTTTTTTCATTATTTCTGCTCTTGTTGCACTTGTACCTATTCCTGCTCCTTTTATCTGCTCTCTTAATTCTTCATCTTCTATTAATTTTCCTGCATTTTCCATCGCAAGTATCATTGAGCCTGAATTATATCTTGTTGGTGGTGATGTTTCTGAGTCTTTTGTTTCAAAATTCTTTATTTCTATTTCTTGTCCTTTTTTTAGTGAACCTAGTATACTTAAATCGCTTTCTTCTTCACCATCTTTTTTCGTTTCTTGTTTTGGTTTTAATATTTCTAAATAGCCTTTCTTGGTACATATTTTTCCGACTTGTGTTAAATTCTTCATTTTCTATTTGAACTGTTACTGATACTTTATTAAATTCTGCTGGTGGATAAAATATACTCAAAAATCTTTTTACTATTATTTTATATACATTTTTTTGTAAATCTCCTAATTTATCATAGTTTTCATATCCTTCTCCTGTTGGTATTATGGCATAGTGATCTGTTATCTTGCTGTCATTTACGTATTTTGATTTTACAATATTCGTTGAATATTTTTCTTCTGCCATTTGCTTTATGTATCCTTGCACTTCTTCGTCTTTAAATCCTTTTGCTATTCCATTTAAGTTTTTTGTTATTACTTTTGCAACTGCTGTTGAGAGTACTCTTGCATCTGTTCTTGGATATGTTACAAGCTTTTTCTCATATAGCTCTTGTATTACTGCTAATGTTTGATCTGGCTTTATTTTAAATCTTTTTGTACATTCATTTTGTATTTCTGCTAAGTTAAATAATAATGGTGGGTTTTCTTTTGATTTTGATTTTTTTACTTCTAAAATTTCTGCTGGCTTTCCTTGAAATGTAGATATAAATTCTTTTGCTTCATTTTCTTTTTTAAATCCACTATCATTATATAGTTTTGGAGAGTTATACATTACTGATTTTTCATTTACTTTCCATTCTGCTTTAAAGGTTTTTTCTCCTCCAAATTCTCCAATTATTTTATAGTATGGTATTTTTACAAAGTTTCTTATTTCTCTTTCTCTTGATACTACCATCCCTAGCACGCATGTCATAACTCTTCCTACTGATATTGATATTTTTTCTTCGTTTATTTCTTTTGCTACTCTTCTTCCATATATTATTGATAAAAGTCTTGAGAAATTTATTCCTATCAAATAGTCTTCTTTTGCTCTTAAATATGCTGAGTCTGAAAGGCTATTATATTCTTCTAAGTCTTTTGCTTCTTTTATTCCTCTTTTTATTTCTTCTTCTGTTTGCGAGTCTATCCAAACTCTTTTTCTTTGTTTTCCTTTAACTCCTGTTTCTTGCTCTACTAGTCTGTATATATATTCTCCTTCTCGCCCAGAGTCAGTAGATACATATATTGTATCTATATCTTCTCTTAATAATAGTTCTTTTATTATATTGAATTGTTTTTCTACACTTGGTATTACTTCATATTTATATTCTTTTGGCAAAAATGGCAGGGTATCTAGTCTCCAAAATTTTAGCTTCTCGTCATATTTTTCAGGGTATGACATAGTAACTAGGTGTCCAACACACCAAGTTATTATCCACTCTTCTGATTCTAAATATCCATTTCTGTTTGCTCCATTTATTCCTAAAACCTTTGCAAATTCTCTTGCAACAGATGGCTTTTCTGTTATTAGTATTTTTTTTGCCATTTCTTTTGATTTTCCTCTCTAAATGCTTATTCACTAATTTCTTCTTGTTTTGTGCTTTCTTTATATTTGATAAAGTCATTTATCATAAGTTTTATTACTGCAACTATTGGCACTGCAAGGAACATACCTATTATCCCAAAGTATGAGCCTATTACTGTTACTGAAAATATTATAAGTATTGGGCTTATTTGTAATGAGTTTCCTATTATTTTTGGATTTATTATATTTGCATCTATTTGTTGAAGGATTATAACTATAACTAGCATCCATATTGCTTGATATATACCTCCTGTTAATAGAGTAATAAGTCCTGCAATTACTACTGCGATTATTGCTCCTAGATATGGTATTAAGTTAAATAGTCCTATCATAAATCCTAGTAATACTGCATATTTTACTCCAAGTATTGACATTGCTATTGATGTAAGTATTCCGAACTACTATTCCATCTACTAACTGACTTGATATAAATCTAAAGAATATTTCATTTGATTCTCTAAAGTATTTTCCAATACGTTTATATGCGTTTATGTTGAATAATGCTCCACAAAGTTTTTTTGCAAATTTTACGATTTCTGTTCTTTCTGCAAGTAAATATATTGATACTATTATTGTTACAAATATATCAAATACTGTTGTTGCAAGCCCTATTATGCCTTTTGCATATTCTGTTATTCTTTCTATATTCAGATAGTCTTCTATTTTTATTGTGTTTAGTCCTTGAAATATTGAGTTTACGTTCTCTTTGTTAATTATTGAGTCTTCTGGCATTTCATTTATTTTATCCATTGCACTTTGATAATATCCTGGAAGTGCATTTGCAAGTTCCATTACACTCTCTGTTACAGTTGGTACAACGAATTTTACTATGGCTATTAATAAAAGAGCTGTGATTAAATATACTATTAATATTGATAACCATCTTGCTTTGTTTTTTATAATTTTTAATTTTGATTTTTTTATTACGCCTTCTATTTTTTTACATGGCAAATAGAATAGATATGCAAGAAGTAATGCCATTATGAATGGCATTAGTATACTTATTAGTCCATTAATCCATGCTGTTATTTCTCTAAAATTATCTAATAGTTTATATATACAAATTAGTATCAGTGCAAATATAAGCCATATTATGTATTTCTTCCATTCTTGTGTTCTTTTTTGCATTTTTATTATCTTTCCTTTCTACTATATAAAAGTCCTACGGGGCAATGATCACTACCATATATTTTATCATATATATAAGCTTCTTGTATAGAGTTTTCAATAGATTTTGATACAATAAAATAGTCTATTCTCCAGCCTATATTTCTTTCTCTTGATGATGCAAAGTATGACCACCAAGTATATGCACCTTCTTTATTTGGATATAAATATCTAAATGTATCTGTAAATCCTGAGTTTAATAGTTCTGTCATTTTTCCTCTTTCTTCGTCTGTAAATCCTGCATTTCCTCTGTTTGATTTTGGATTTTTTAAGTCAATTTCTTGATGTGCTACATTTAAGTCTCCACATAGTACTACTGGCTTTGTTTTGTCTAAATTTAATAGATATTTTCTAAATTCGTCTTCCCATACCATCCTATATTCTAGTCTTTCTAGTTCTCTTTTTGCATTTGGTGTATAACAGTTTACTAAATAGAATTTATCAAATTCTAGTGTAATTACTCGTCCTTCTTTATCATGTTCTTCTATTCCTATTCCATAGTTTACACTTATTGGCTTTATTTTTGTGAATATTGCTGTTCCTGAGTAGCCTTTTTTTATTGCGCTATTAAAATACACTTCATATCCTTCTGCAAAATCTATCTCTGCTTGTCCTTCTTGCATTTTTGTTTCTTGTATACAGAATATGTCTGCATCTATTTCTTTAAAGAAAGTTTCAAAGCCTTTTTTTATTGCAGCTCTTAATCCGTTTACATTCCAAGATATAAGTTTCATTGATTTTTCTCCTTTTTTATTTCTAATTTTATAGAATATAATAAAAATATTTTTTCTTGCGTCCCCATTTAAGAAAATGTAATTCGCTTACGCTCAAACATTTTCTAAAAAGGTCCCCCAACGTCTATCGAAAAAACATTTTTATCATATTCTCCTTAATACTATTATAATATCTAAAATTCCAAAAAGAGTAAAGGTTATCATTAGTCCCCCTTACTCTTTTGATTTTTCTACTCATATATATAGCATTCTAGATTTCTTCTTCCAAACTGTACACATTCATTGCTAGTACTCATATATATATCTAATTTGTTGTTTGATATTGAGCCACCTCTGTCTTGTACAACAAACCATCCACCATTTGGTTTATCTTTGAAGTATGGTATATATATTATTGTTCCCATCGGATATCCTTTTCCTGCTGCAACTGTATACCATGCTGTTGCTTTTGCTCCACTTGCTGTATATGCTGTATCATGGCTTTTTCCACAATCTGTAGCTGTATATGCAGATGTATTCATTGTTTTCTTTGTAGGTGTTTTTCCTTTAACTTTAGTTGCTAAACTTGAATTGCTTGTAATTTCCACTGGTGCCACTGTTTCTTTTGCTTTTTCTCTTTCTGTAGTAGAAGAACTTCTTGAAGATACATGTGTAGTTTCTATTATTTTATTTACTTTTTCTTTTACAATTTCTTCTTTAAGTACTTCTCTTTCTATCTCTATATCATTTTGATATTTTACTTTATATGTTGTTATTTTTAGTCCTTCTTTACCTTCTTGCAATACTTTTGTTGTATTTGAACTTGAAGAATTTGAACCATCTTTTATTTCTGTTTCATAAGGAATTGTTTCTTCTATTGTTTCTATTTTTTCTGTAATAGTATTATAAGTACTTAATAATTGATCTAAATGTATTTTTTCGCTTTCTTTAGCAATGGCTGTAACTGCTGATATATCTTGTGTTGTTCCTGTTATTATTATTTTTGAAGAATTGTCTAGGATTTCTGAATCCAGATTTGGAACTACGTGTTCTTCTGGTAATATTACAATGTGATTTTCTTCCAATATATCTGCAACTACTGTTTTTGTAGTAAATACTTCTATCTCACAATTATCTGAAAGTACAATTTTAACATTTCTAACTTCTGTACTTGATGCTAATACTCCGTATGCTTAATGCAAATATAGTTATAATTGTTATTATTGCAATTTTTGTTACGGACAATGATGCTTGTTCGTTTTTTATCATAGGATTTTATCCTCTCTTTCTTTCCTTGCTTCTGGAAAAACACGGAATTAATTTCCTATACCTTAGAAAATCTTACGGAATTTCCTTTGCAAGTCCGATTATACTATTTAATTCTATAATTGTCAAATTTTTGTAACAGTTCTTATAGTCTTACGCATTAGCGGTTTTTATCGTTTTGTCGAATTTACAAAAATCTTGCTTAGCTTGTTTATTATAGTATATTCGGGATAAATCTGATATAGAACAAAATTATATTTTTTGTAAAACTTCTTTTTATAATTGATAAAAAGTGGGTAATATATATTATTTCGATAGATGTTGAGGGGACCGCTTTAGAAAATGTATGAACGAAAGTAAATTACATTTTCTTAAGTGGGGACACAAGAAATAATATATATTACCCACTTCTATTAAATTATTTTAAAATTTTTCAAATCTATATGTTTTTTCTAATTTCTCTTCTAAGTATACTTTTGCTATTAGTCGTAGCTCTTCCTTAGACTCTTCTGGTATATTAAATGAAAATAGTTTTTTTGCTGGTGCCATAATTATGTATTTTATTGCATAAAGTGTTGCTTCTGATATTTTTATTACACTTTTGTCTAATTTTGAACAACTCTCACATTTTAGTCCATTATTCTTTATGCTAAAATGTGTCAAATTTTCTTTATTTCCACAGTTTACGCACTCATTCACATTAGGTGTAAACCCTATTAGCGATAATAGTCTAATTTTAAATATTGACATTAATAGCTCTTTGTCTATCTCTGTTTCTGATATTGCATATACTGTGTTCAGTAATAACTGCAAAATGTTATACGATGTATCATTTTCATTTGTTATATCTTCTACTATTTTTGTTATATATGATGCATATTGTAATTTGTCCAAGTCTATTCTTAAGTTGTAAAAGACTTCGATTGGCTCACATGAGTTTATATGGTACGAGCCTCCGCTCCCTTTATATAGTATATATTCTCCAAAACATAAAAATTGTGTTCCTGCTAAGAATGCACTATTGGGTCTTCTTGCTCCTTTTACTGCACATGATATTTTGCCGCAAGTCTGGTGTTAGCATTGTTAACATTTTATCGAAGTCTCCCATATTACTTTCTCTTAATATAATAGCTTTTGTTTTTACTATCCCCATTTTGTCCCTCTGCTAAATTTTCTTCTATATTTTTTGTTTCTATAAATTCTAAAAATGTATTTATATCGCCTGTATTCTTAAATGTATTCCATGCCATTTTACTTATCATAAGCTTTTCTCTCCTATTTTGTCTACTGTTTTTCTTTTATCTATTCTGTGTATTTTTAGTTTATTTATACTTATTCTAATTATCTATTTTAAATTTTTTTACAATCCAATCTTCGTCTTGCCAGTCTTTTCTTACTTTTACCCATGTTTGTAAATTTACTTTTTCTCCTAAAGTTTTTTCTAAGTCTTCTCTTGCATATATCCCGATTTGTTTTAATTTGCTTCCATTTCTTCCTATTATTATTCCTTTATGTGATTCTCTTTGGCAAAATATAGTTGCTTCTATATTAAATATAGGTTTGTTTTCCATTGTCTTGCCCTTTTTTAGTTTTTGCACTTCTACATATATTCCATGTGGTACTTCGTCGTCTAATAATTTTAATGCTTTTTCTCTTATTGTTTCTTCTACTATCATTCTTATTGTCTGATCTGTATAGGTTTCTTCATCATAGTATTTAGGTCCTTCTTTCAAAGTATCCTCTACTATTCGTAGAAGTTCTTCGTTCTTTTCTCTACTTTTTGCAGATATAGGAAGAACTGCTTCAAAGTCATATTCTTTTGAGTAGATCTGTATTACTTTTAGCAACTCCTCTTTTTTTACCAAGTCAATCTTGTTTATTATTAGAATTGTTTTTGTATTTGCTTCTTTTATTTTTTCTAATATTAGTCTATCGCCCTTTCCTATTTCATTACTTGTTGCCTCTACTATAAGTAGTATTAAGTCTACATCTCTACTACTTGAAAAAGCTGTTTCAACCATAATGTTACTTAGTTTCGTTTTTGGCTTATGAATTCCTGGAGTGTCTATAAATATTATTTGTGAATTTTCTCTATTTACTATTCCTTTTATTTGTGTCCTTGTTGTTTGAGGTTTATTTGCCATTATTGCTATCTTTTCTCCTATTAGAGAATTTAATAGTGTTGATTTTCCAACATTTGTTCTTCCTAATATTGCAACAAATCCTGATTTAAATTTTTCCATAAAGCTTTTTTCCTTTTTATATTATCTTAATTCTTGCTCACTAATTTTAAGCATGAATTTTTTTATTATATCATATTATTCTGCAAATGTCTATAAAAATTTGCATTTTTTCGCTTTTTATGCTATAATATATATATGTAAAGCCCAATTAGGTAAATCATATTTTGCAAGAAAGGATGTTCATTATGGCACACAGCTACAATTTCTCTTCTGATTCCATGGTTGGAGGCTTCCAGCTTATTCGGATCTGCTTCGAAGGAAGCGATGAGGTAATCCTCTTTGGTACCTTCAAGGACAGCTACGAGGGACGCATCTATATCCCCATGAACGCCGTCCTCACCATGGAGATTATCTCTGAAATCCACGAGGAGCTCAAAAAGAGATTTCCTCCCACCTACTGGACTGTGGTTCATGATCGGCACGCTGCGAGCTACGCCGAAATGAAGAAGCTCTTTGAGCCCACTGGGATTCAGGAAAACAACCGCATGCACGTCTAATCTCACTTGCACAAAGGACGGTGGCACTTGCCACCGTCCCTTTGTTTTTTGATTTTCTACAACAAAGCCCCAAATACTTTCTTTGGAGTTTTGGTTTTGTTTAAAATAGGTTTGGTTTTCCTTTTGGTTTTGAACTTTGCTTAGGTTCAAATTAATTATATCTATACTTAATTTTTTTGTCAATATTTTTTAATTTAGGTTCTAAAATAATTTTTATTATATCTTTTGTATCTTTTATACTGAAAAATGTCGAAATATGATACAATTAGTATTATTTGTAATAGAGGTGTTATATGTTTACAATTTTGATTGCAGATGATAATATTAATTTTGCAAAATTACTAGTAAACGATATAGTTTCTACTAGAGAAGATTTAAGGGTTATAAAGATTGCAACTAATGGAAAAGAAGCTTTTGACTTAATGAATTCTTATCAAATAGATATTGTGTTATTAGATTTAAAAATGTCTATTTATAATGGGATTGAGGTATTAAATATGTTGTCTAAAGAAAAGCAAAAACAATATGAGCGTTCTGTTATTGTTATAACTGGAGAAGCAGAATACATTCCTCAAATATTAAAAAGTCCTTTAGTCGCATATACCGTTTTAAAAGGAATTGGGCAATACGAACAAATTTTAAGTAAAATTGATAGTATTGTAGAAGAAAAGTCTAATTCCATGATTTATAAAAAGATTATTAATGAATTGTCAAATATTGGATACAACTTAAATCATAATGGTACTAAGTACCTTATAGATACAATATTTGAAATTTATTTACACCAAGATTCTTTTCAAGGAAATTTACAAAAGGAGATTTATCCCCTAGTATCTTTTTACCATCATAAGTCTATACATAATATCAAGTGTAGTATTACTAGAGCAACAGAAAATATGGTTTATTATTGTAATTCAGAAACATTTAATAAATATTTTAATGGATTTAGGCCTACTACAAAGACTGTTATTAATATCATTTTAAATAAGTTAACTTAAATCTAAAAAAATGAAAGTAAACTACTTCAAAAATCGTCTACTTTCATTTACATTTTTTGCTTTATTCCATTGTTATATCCATACTTGGTGAAACTATTTGTATATATGTGTTTCCATCATTTACTTTTATTTCATTTCCTTCTAAGTCTTTATATACTGTTTTTCCTGCTCTTGTTGTTTTTTCGCATTTTATTTTTATTGCTTTTCCATTTGTTATATAGTATCCATCTAAGTTCCCGATGTTTTCTATTTCTTGTCTTCCATATCCATTTTCTTCGTCTGTTGAGTAATTATTTGCTATTGTTATTATTATATTTTTTGTTGTTATTGTTTCTTTTGTTAACCAATCTGTTTGCAATTTATTCGCAAAATATCTTTCATAAAGCTTAGTTTCTGGATTATATACATATTTTACTTTTGCTCCTGAATATGGAACATTAACTGTTGTAGCTGCTACTGCCTCTCCTTCTTCTAGTTCTACTTCTTCTACTACATAGTTTAGTACATTTCTTTCTTTTGTTGTTGTTCTATATCCTTGTTTTTTTGCATATTCCCATATTACATTTGTTCCTGTTAATGCATTGTGTGGTGCTGCTTTTTCTTTTGTTCTTCTAAATACATTTGCTGGTGATTCTATTCCATTTGCATTATCCATTTTTAATTTTTTTACATCGTCTAATGCTCTTGGACTTCCACCATAATGTACAAATATACTGTCATTTTCTAATGCATAATCTATAAATACTGGTCTGGCACTTCTTGTAGGTCCTATTGTTTCTATATCTTCATTTTTATATACTGCAAGATATCTTGTAAGTCCTCCTTCTACATATGCCTCATATACTATCATTGCTTTGTTTAAACTCGTTTGTGGTCTTGCATCTCCAACATTATCTATCATGACTGCGATTGTTCTTTGATTTCCTGAATATTTAGTTTTTGGTGTATTGTCTTCTTCTTTTAGTCCATCCTCTTGAGAGTCATTTTCTGTAACATTCGCTTCTACTGTGTTTGTATTCTTACTCATAAATTTTATTCCTAAAAGTACTCCACAAGCAATAATTACTAGTGCTAATATTACTATTAATATTTTTGTTTTCATTTTAGTTCTCCTCTTTTTATTTTAATATTCCTAACTTATCTAAAATTTTTTCTTCTTTGGCTCTCATTATAACTTTTTCTTCTTCTGTCATATGATCATACCCCATTATGTGATAAAATCCGTGTACTAACATATAGGCAAATTCTCTTTCTTCACTATGTTCATATTCTATTGCTTGTCTTCTTATTACTGGTATACAAACTACTATATCTCCTAATACTTCTTCTTTATCCTTTACTGCTTCTATTTCTTTTTTCTCGAACATTGGAAATGATAGTACATCTGTTACTTTATCTATACTTCTATATTCTTTATTTATCTTTTGTATATTTTCTTCATTTGTTAGAATTACACTTATATATATTTTGTAGTCATATAGGTTTTCTTCTTTAAAACAACTTTTAAATACTTTGTCTGCTATTTCTTCATATTTTTTGTTTTCTTCTATTTCTAAATACTCAATTTCTACTAGTTTTCTCATACTGTTACTTTCCTTTTTGTATAATTTTTTCCTCTACTATATGAATTCTTTAGTTTTTTCATAACTCCATATTCTATAAGCTTGTCCTTATAAAATCTTATGATATGCTTATTTTGTAAGTTGCTTTCTAGTTTCTTTAGTTCATCCCTAATGAATAATATTTCTTTTTTATTTTGTCCTTCTATTGTGTTTTTGTCAATTGCTTTATATTCCTCCCAGAATTTCTTGTATTCGTCTCTTTCTGCTGGAACTTCCCAATAAATTTTAGTTGATAGTAGTCTTATATTATAGTCTTCTATTAATGTTATTAATAGTTCATATGCTTGCTCTTGTTTTTTATCAGTTTTACTACTGATTATTACATGTCTTGCTTCTTTTATTAATCTGTCATAACATTGTTCTGCAACTACTAATGGTAAACTATGTGTAAATAGTTTTCTACTTATTGCAAGTAAATACATCTTCTTTTCTATCTGATCTCTTGCATCTAATTTTCCTGCTAAAAATTCATTGAATTTATCATATTCTTCTAATATTTCTTGATATTTTTCTTTTCCTTCTATTTCTATTTTTATAGGTAAAACATTTGCTATATAATCTTCTAATGTTTCAAATATATTATCATAAATGTCGTCTTTATCTAATATTGATGATGATATTTTATCTGCAAGTTGTATTGAGTAATTTTTTAATATTCCTTTATATATTCCTTCCATTTTTGATATATAAAATGAGTTATATTTTGCAAGTTGCTTTGTTTTGTTTTCATTTTTTAAAGATATGTAGTCTAAGTCTATTAAATATTTTTGTTTTCTATATTTATATTCTAAATATTGTGTTTCTTTTAAATGTATTACTGTGTAATATCTCGAAAGTGCTTCTTCTTCATACTGTGTTGCTGTTCTGGATTTTACTTTTTTGTATATTGAATCCATAATATATTTGTCGATAGATTCTAAGTATAATATAAATGTGTCCTCATATTTTTTTTGAAGTGCCTCTTCTTTTTCTGGTTCTTCATTTTTTTGATATGCTTCATAGTTTTTTAGTACACTATTTCTTTTTATTGTAATCAGCATACCATTTATTCCTATCCTTGTAGGTATTAATAACTTACTTATTGTTGTTGAGATTTTTGAAAAAAATGCTCCATCCGTTCTTGCAACTCTTAGTCCTCTTTCTTCCATAGTTTTCCTCCTTATTAATATATTATCTTTTCTTCTGTTCCAATATTCTCTATGACTTCATATATGACTTCTATTTCTACTTCTCTTTCATCTTCTTCTATAATATTTACTTTTACATCATTTATTCTGTCTTTGTTTTCTATTTCTTCTAGCAATTCTGTTTTTAGCTTTTCTACTAATTTTCCTCTTGCTTCTTCTTTTGTTAATGATATTTTTTCTTCTTCTAGCTCGCTATATGTAGAAATCCCTAAGGTTATTGGCAAATAGAAATCTGAAAATAATTTTAATTTTTTATCTTCATTTATTGTATCATATTTTTCAAATTTTGGAAGACTTTTATACAAATTTATTTGAAAATTATTAAATTTTATATCATATTTCTTTTCCTCTTTTCCTGTTTTCTTTAGGGATACTTGATTTAGCTCCATTTTTTCTTTTTTGCTGTACCACACTTTTGCCTCTATCTCGCCTGTACCATGAACATATCGTGTTCCTGTGTATTTTCCTTCCATCCAACCACCTATTAAGATTGTGTTTTCCGTAACTATATCTCCGTACCTTCACAAGTGTAGTTCCAGATGTCGCTGTTATCTTAGTTATTTGTCCTTTCTTGTTTGAAACAATATTGCAATATTCGTCTTGTTTCACTATTTCTGGCTTTTTCGTGGTTTCTACTATTTTTACTATTATATTTGTTCCTCTTAAGTCTATATTCATCCATGCAATATCATCTCTTTCTAGTCTTATTTTATTTATTATTTCTTGCGTGTCTATTTTCCTTTTCATTGTTCCTATTTTTAGTCCATTTTGTTCAAGTGCTGTTATTATTTCTTCTTTTGGTATATTGTTTGTTCCTTCTATTTCTATATTCCACACAAATTTAGATGTTCCATACATTGAAAGTATAATTACAATAAGAAGTATAAAAAATATTTTTCTTTTCCTATACCTATTCATTATGAAAGGTACACCTTTTTTCCCTTCTATCTTAATTTTACAGTTAGTCTTTTTTGCTATTTGTTTTAACATTTTATATTCTTTGATTCCAACATTTGCATGCATATATGTTAATTTTTCTCTTTTTACATTCCATAATAAAACACTTCTACTTATACATGTGTTTATAAATCTTTCTATATAATATCCCTCAACAGATATTTTTACATAGCCAAAAGCATACTTTGGTAAAATTTTAAGTATCAAGTTATCACCTACTATTCATTTGCTTCAAAATCGATTGAGTCGATTTTTCCTGTTATCATAATGTCTTCTTTGTTCATCTGAATTAATTTTAAATTGAAGCCATTTATATTTATCGCTCCTATATATGTATTTATCTTTATTAATATTTCTTCATATTCTAAAATGTTTTTGTAATTTTCTATGACTAGTTCTTCAAATCCTAGTATTGTTATTTTGGGTTTGTCTGTTGTTATTTCTTCTGGCATTTCTAGGAATTCATTTATTTTGCTAAATCTTTTTTTCACTACTATCACATTCCTTTCTCTTTTAATATATATTGATTTGTACTAGAATTAATTCATGTTAATTTTTTCTTAATATTTCCTCCCCCTAACTTTCACATCCAGTTCACAGAATGTTCAAATTTGATTGTTATATTATAAGTACACTAAGAATAATAGTGAAAAACATCCCCTTTTATTTTTTATTTTGAAAGTCCAGAAATGGACTTTCTTTTTAATTAACTTTAGGAAAACCCCCTAGCTATACTGGGGGTTCTCCTAAAGTTAATTAAAGGACATGCTTTTACTGCATGTCCTTTTATATATTATTTTATCACTACAATATCTTTTTCTGATGTATAGCTAGTATTTCCATAAGCATAGATTATATATATTGTTCCATTTGGTCCTAAAAGGTAACTATTTGAGTTCTCTACATCATACATAGCATTTGTCATATCTCTTTCATATACCGTATATCCTAATGCTGCTAAGTTATCTGTTTGACTTATTGATTGTCTTATTTCTTTTCTTATTTCTTGTTGCACAGTTTGTGCTTCTTTTCCTTTTATTGTAAGCATATTTGTAAGTGGTATCAATTCATTTGTTGATAAGTTATATGTGTACGCCATTATAATTAACCTTTGTGCATTATTTCCCTCTTTTAAAGTTGAACGTATTACTATTGATAATATATTTTCATTTAAGTATGCTGTATAATCTACTGTGTATATTGTTGGCGCAACTACACTACTAATTTTGTTTGCTTCTATGCTACTTACTTTTTCTTGGAATATTGAATTTATTTCTTTATTTATATTAGCTATTTTTTCACTATTTATATTGATAATTGGAATATTTGCTTTAATATCATATTTTTCTTCAAATATCTCTGTTTTCGTGTAATTAGTATACACTAAGTCTTTAGTCTGATCTATTTTTATTTGGTTATTTACATTATATCCCTGATAATTTATTTTATTGTCAAATATTTCGTCAAACTCTATTGTATCAGTATCTGTCGTAACTCCTACATTGTTTTTTGTACTAATATCTGGTTCATTACTCTTAAATACTTGATAATATACTCCATATCCAAGAGCAAATATACATATTACTACAATTAATATTATTAATATTTTTCTTACGTCCATCTACATATCCCCCTAAATAAATTTAAGTTATTATATCATAACCTAAATATATATATCAACTTGACTTTTTGCCTTTTTTAATATATTATTATTAGATATATAATGCTTAAAAGGAGGACTTAAATTATGCTATGTTCAGTATGTCAAAAAGAACAAGCAATAATCTTTATTAACACTCCAACTAAAGATGATCCTAAACATGTAACTGGTTATTGCTTTAATTGTGCTAAAGAAAAAGGAATTAAGCCTTTTGATTCAGTTTTAAATAATAGTAACATTGACTTAAATAATGTTGCTGAACAGTTTGAAACTATTTTTAATAATATAACTAATAATATGGATTTACAGGATATGAACCTTGAGGATTCTGAAAATATGGTACCAATAGGTGCAATTATTGGGAACATTTTTAGTGATAATACTCAAAATGGCGAACAATCTGAGAATAAAAATAATTCTAAAAGAATTAAAGTTGATAAAAAGCCTAAAGAGAAAAAGAAAAAATTTCTTGATTTATATGGTACTAACCTAACAAATAAAGCTAAGAATAATGAGATTGATTTAGTAATTGGTAGAGATAGTGAAATTAGAAGAATTATTCAAATTTTAAATAGACGTACTAAAAACAATCCTTGTTTAATTGGAGAGCCTGGTGTAGGTAAAACAGCTATCGCTCAAGGTTTAGCAATAGCTATTGCATCTGGTAATGTTCCTGCTAAACTTTTAAATAAAGAGGTATATTTATTAGATATGACTGCGGTTGTTGCTGGAACACAATTTAGAGGACAATTTGAAGCTAGAATGAAAGGTATTATTGATGAGTGTAAGTCTTTAAAAAATATTATCTTAGTTATTGATGAAATCCACAATATTATTGGTGCTGGAGAACGGTGATAATTCTATGAATGCTGCAAATATTTTAAAACCTTCTCTTGCAAATGGTGAATTGCAACTTATTGGTACTACTACTCTTAAAGAATATAGAAAGTACATTGAAAAGGATACTGCTTTAGAAAGACGTTTTCAGACTGTTCTTGTTGAGGAACCTAATATTGATGCGACTTCTGAAATTATGTATGGAATTAAAAAGTATTATGAGGATTTCCATAAGGTAAAAATTTCTAATGAAGTTATTCGTCAAACTGTAGTTATGTCTGAAAAGTACATTCATGATAGATTCTTACCTGATAAAGCTATTGATATTCTTGATGAAGCTTGCTCTAGAATAAATCTTGATAATAAAGATTTATATAAATTAGAAATCTTAAAAAATGAATTAAAAGTTGTTCAGGATGAGAAAAATGAGGCTGCTCAAGCTGATTCAACTGAAGATTATCAAAAGGCTGCTGATTTAAAAACTCGTGAGTGTCAACTTATTGAACAGATTAATAATATAAATAAACACTTAAAGCTAAAAGAACTTACTGTTCAAGATATTGCAGAAGTTATAGAACATTGGACTAAAATACCTGTTACTAAAATTACTGAGGAAGAAACTGTTAAACTTTTAAATTTAGAGGGTAACCTTCATAAAAAAATTATTGGACAAAATAATGCTGTTGAGGCTGTATCTCGTGCTATAAGAAGAAATAGGGCTGGGCTTAAAACTACAAAAAGACCTCCTTCTTTCTTATTTGTTGGCCCTACTGGTGTTGGTAAGACTGAGCTTGCTAAAACTCTTGCTTTTGAAATGTTTGGCAATAAGGATGCAATAATTAGAGTTGATATGTCTGAATATATGGAGGCTCATTCTACTTCTAAACTTATTGGTTCTCCTCCTGGATATGTAGGTTATGACGATGCTGGGCAACTTACTGAAAAGGTTAAAAGAAAACCTTATTCTATTGTTCTTTTAGATGAGATTGAAAAAGCTCATAGTGATGTTTTTAACATTTTGCTTCAAGTTCTTGATGATGGAAAGTTAACTGATTCTCAAGGAAATATTGTAAGCTTTGAAAATACTATAATTATTATGACTTCAAATTCTGGTTCTAACTTGAATAATAATTCTATTGGTTTTGGAAAACATACTGTTGATTCAAATAAAATTTTGGATAGTTTAAAAGAAACTTTTAGACCTGAATTTTTAAATAGAATTGATGAAGTTGTAGTTTTTGATAGTTTGAATAAAGAACAACTATTACAAATTATAGATTTAATGTTAGCAGATACAAGTTTATCTCTTGCAGAGAAGAACATGACAATGAAGGTTTCTTTAGATGCTAAAGAATATTTACTTGAGAAAGGAACTGATTTAAAATATGGTGCAAGACCTTTAAGAAGAGCTATTCAAAGATATATAGAGGATGAACTTTCTGAAAGGATTTTAAAATCTGAAATTAAAAATGGTAATCACATAGATATTGATTTGAAAGAAAATTCTTTGACTTTTGAGGTTAAAAATTAAATTAATAAACATACTAAATATAATAGCAATTTTACTTAAAATGGAGGTTTTATATATGCTAAAATATGTACCAAATGCCCTAACAATAATTAGATTTTTATTAATACCACCTATTGTATTTACAATAGCTTGTGAGGATTTTGTTATTGCTCTGATATTATTAGTTTTCTCTGGAATAACTGATGTATTAGATGGAGCAATTGCAAGAAAGTTTGACTTAATTACTGATTTTGGTAAACTAGTTGACCCTCTTGCTGATAAAATGACTCAAACAGCTATACTTATTACTTTAGGTGTTAAAGGTATTATTCCATTTTGGATTCTTGCTATTGTAATTGTAAAAGAGTTTGCAATGATTTCAGGTGCTTCTTTCCTTTATGGAAAAGAGTTAGTGGTTTCTAGCAAATGGTATGGAAAACTTGCAACTGTTTTATTTTATATAGCTATTGGTTGTTCATTAATAATTAGATATTTGAATGCTCATGTATTTGGTGCACCTATTTATGATTTTTCTATTTATATTTATTGTTTGGCAATCATTGCAACTTTGCTCGCTTTAGTTCTATATTTTAGAGCTTTTAATATGAGAAACTATATTAAAGATGAAGTTAAAAAGAATAATTAAGTAAACCCTAGAAATTGGAAAATTAATAGTCCTCTTTCTAGGATTTATTTTTAATATTTTTTATATTATATATGTTAAATTAGAATAACCTATCTTAATTTGATAAACTTTTCTTAGTTGTCATGTTGATATGTTTTTTCATGAGAACAATGTTGGTGACTTGAACTTCTATTATGTTTACAATTTATAGCCTTATCTACTTTTCCATCCCCACCACAAATATTACAAGTTGAATATATTCTATGAGAATAATAATTACCATTTTGTTCATGAAAGTACTTATTTCCGTTAAAATATTTTCCACAGCCGCCACAAGCACAAGTAGTCGACGTCCATTCGTATCTACAAATCGTACAATACATAACTGAATTAATAATCCACCTTCCACTCCATCCACAATAAGGACAAGTCAATTGGACTTCTTTATTCCCATTAGTTTTTGTTCGAATATTACCTTCACATACAGTATAAGTTTCTCCGTTAGAGCACTTAGAAGAAGTGCAAGGGGCTCCATTAGGAGTCACAAATGGTCCATTGCATGTTAAACCCGTTCCTGAGCAATATGTTCTTATTTTTGTTTGTACATCTCCCTCAGTTCTTGCTTTTCCATCTGATACATCTACTCTCCAATAATAATATGTATATTGGTTTAAATTTGTTGGAGTAGTTATTGAAACCTGTTCATTTTGTGTTTGATTTGTTAATGGTGTTGAAGCTATTAAATTATCTGCACTTGTTCCATAATATAATGTATATGTTAATTTATCTCCATCTACATCTGTTGATTTTGCATTTACTTTTATATAATTTGTTCCTTTTGTGTTAAATGATACTACAGCTTTTGTTGGTGGCGTATTTGCTACCAAAGTTGTTACTGTTATCCCTGTTCCTGTTCTTATATTTCCAGCTTTATCTACTGCTTCTACTACTATATTATATGTTGTTTCTCCTTCTAAGCCTGTTACATTGAACCTTCCTTCTTCATTGTTTTTTAGCTCTTTTACTATTGTTGCTCCTTGTTTTATGTAGAAGTTGTAATGTGATATTTCTGATATTTCATCTGTTGTTCCTGCAGTAACTGTAAATTCATGTGCTGTTATTGACCCTTCTACTATACTTGGTAAAAAGTCTATTGGAGCTTCATTATCTTTTTGTATTATTATTGTCTTTGTTCCTTCTGTTTTGTTTCCTGCTTTGTCTTTTGCTTGGATCCCTATTGCTACTTTTCCTTCTTTTGTTATTTTTATTTGTCCTGTACTTCCTTTTACATATGTCTTTTGTTCTTCTGTTATGTCACTTGGGCTACTTCCTTCTGGTATTTCCCAATAGTAGTATCCTTCTATTCCACTTTCAATTGGTTCGTCTGTCATGTTGTTTAGTTTTATTGTTACTTCTTCTGATACATACCATCCTGTTTCTGTTCCGTCTATTATTCCTTTTGTTCCTTCTATTTCTATTTCTCCTACTTCTGGATGTATGTTGTCGTATTTTATTTCTTTGTTTGCTTGTTCTGATTCGTTTCCTTGCTTGTCTGTTACATATGCATATATTATTGTTCTTCCTGAGTCTTTTATTGTTAAAGTTGCAACTTTACCTTCTACATATGTAAATTCTTCGTCTTTGTTTGTTTTGTAGTATACTCTTGTTACTGTCTCGTTGTCTGTACTTATTCTTACTTGTACAGGCTTGTCGTCTTTTCCATACCATTCGTTTTCTTGTTCTCCATCTGATATTACTTCTATTAGTGGAGCTACTACTGTACTTGATACTCTTATCCATGTACTTCTTGTTTTTCCATTATTGGCTACTGCTTTTATTTGATAC
>CANPOS010000030.1 GCA_947575745.1 uncultured Clostridium sp. | reverse complement strand
TTGCATCTTTCCACAAAATACTACTATATCCTTCTGGAGATAATATTGAGTATATTGCATTTTCTAGCATGAATACTTTATTTGCAACACCTATTGCAAGCGCTCCTCCTGACGAACCTTCTCCAATTACTATTGCAATTATTGGAACTTTTAGTTTTGCCATTTCAAACATTGACTTAGCTATCGCTTCTCCTTGCCCTCTTTCTTCTGCTCCTATTCCTGGGTATGCTCCTTTTGTATCTATAAATGTTATAACTGGTCTTCCAAATTTTTCTGCTTGTTTCATAAATCTTATAGCTTTTCTATAACTTTCTGGATTAGGCATTCCAAAGTTTCTTTCTATATTTTCTTTTGTAGTTCTTCCTTTTTGCTCTGCAACTATTGTAAAATTTTGTTTACCTATTTTTGCCAAACCACATACTATTGCTTTATCATCTTTAAATGCTCTATCTCCGTGTAATTCTATGAATTCATCAAAAATGCTATCTATATAGTCTATTGCTGTCTTTCTTTTTGGATTTCTTGCTATTTCTACTCTTTCCCATGCTGATATTTTTTTACTACTCACTTAAAGTCCCTCCTTTGTGGTATTGTATTAATTTATAGATAGTACTTTTTAAGTCTTTTCTTTCTACTATTTTATCAATAAATCCATGCTCTAACAAAAATTCTGCTGTCTGAAATCCTTCTGGCAAACTTTCTCCTATTGTTTGTTCTATTACTCTTTGCCCTGCAAAACCAATCATTGCTCCTGGCTCTGCTAATATTATATCTCCTAAACTTGCAAATGACGCTGTAACTCCACCATAGGTTGGATCTGTAAGTACTGATATATATATAAGTCCTGCTTCGTCTAATTTTGTTAGTGCTGCTGTTGTTTTTGCCATTTGCATCAATGATATTATTCCTTCTTGCATTCTTGCTCCACCTGACACTGCAAATATTATAAGTGGAAGTTTTAGTTTAATTGCTTGTTCTATGCTATATGTAATTTTTTCTCCTACAACTGCTCCCATGCTTCCCATTAAAAATCCACTATCCATTATACAAATAACTACTTTTTCTCCATTTACTTTACCTGTTCCACAGGCTACTGCTTCTTCTAAACCTGTTTTTTCTCTTAATGTTTTTAATTTTTTTGGATAATCTTCTAATTCTAATGGATTTGTTGTTTCTAGGTTTAAATCAAACCTTTTGTATGTTCCTTCATCAATTATCAGTTTTATTCTCTTACCTATATGCATCCTAAAATAGTGTCCACAGTTTGGGCATATATTTAAGTTTTCTCTAACTGTTTCTTTGTATATTATTTCTTTACATTTATCACATTTTACCCATTTACCAATAGGTATATCAATATTTGACTTTTTGTTTTCTATCTTTACTGTTTCTCTTTTCTTTATTTTATCTACAATCATTTATTCTTTGCCTCTCCTTTTAAAATTTCTTTTTCAATAAATGAAGTATCAAAATTTCCTCTTATAAAATTTGGATTTGTAATTATATCAAAAAGGAAATCACGGTTTATATTAATTCCATCTATCACAAGTTCTTCTAGTGCTCTTTTCATTTTGCTTATTGCTTCATTTCTACTTGTTCCAAATGCTATTATTTTTGCAATCATTGAGTCATAATTTGCAGGAATTGTATATCCACTATATATTGCAGTATCTACTCTTATTCCATTTCCTCCTGGAAGGTTCATTTCATTTATTTTTCCTGGTGATGGCATAAAGTTCATATTTGGATTTTCTGCATTTATTCTGCATTCTATTGAGTGTCCTTTAAAGTTTATATCTTTTTGTTTAAATTTTAATTCTTCTCCTGCTGCAATCCTTATTTGTTCTTTTACTAAATCTATTCCTGTTCTCATTTCTGTTATTGGGTGTTCTACTTGTATTCTTGTATTCATTTCCATAAAATAGAAATTCTTATCACTATCTACTAGGAATTCTACTGTTCCACAACTTGTATAATTAGCTGCCTTTGCTACTTTTTTTGCAACATTACCCATCTTTTCTCTTAGCTTTTCATCAACAATTGTTGATGGTGTTTCTTCAATTACCTTTTGGTGATTTCTTTGAACTGTACAATCTCTTTCTCCTAAGTGAACTACGTTTCCATGTTCGTCTGCTAAGATTTGTATTTCTACATGTCTTGGTTCTTTTATATATTTTTCTATGTAGATTTCATCATCATTAAATGAGTTTTTTGCTTCTGTTTTTACAATATTGTAGTTTGTTTCTAATTCTTCTTTTGATTTTACTAGTCTTATTCCTTTTCCTCCACCACCACTTGCTGCTTTTAACAATACTGGATATCCTATGTCTTCACATACTTTTTCTGCTTGACTTAAGTCTTTTATACTTCCGTCTGAACCTGGAATTACTGGTATTCCTTCTTTTTTCATTAGCTCTTTACTATTTGATTTATTGCCTAATAAATCTATTACTTCTGACTTTGGTCCAATAAATTTTATATGTGATTCTTCACAGATCTTTGCAAATTGTGAGTTTTCTGATAAAAAACCAAAACCTGGATGAATACTGTCTGCTTTTGTTATCCTTGCTACTTCTATAATATTTTTTATGTTTAAATAACTTTCTTTAGGATTTGCAGGTCCTATACATATTGCTTCATCTGCTAGTCTTGTGTGAAGTGCATCTTTATCTATTTCTGAATATACAGCTACTGTTTTTATATTCATTTCTTTACAGGCTCTAATTATTCTAACTGCAATTTCTCCACGGTTTGCTATTAATATCTTGTTCAATTAGTTTCACTCCTTTCTTTTTTGTTCTTAAACTACTGCAAATGTAAATTCTCCTTTTGCTGCTATTTGTCCATTTACTGTTGCAATTCCTTCTCCTATACCAATAGGTCCTTTTCTTTTTATTATTTTTACTTCTAGTTTTAACCTATCTCCTGGTACTACCATTTTTTTGAATTTCATTTTATCTATCCCACCAAATAGAGCGTTTTTTCCTTTGTTTTCTTCCATAGATAGTATTGAAATTGCTCCTGTTTGTGCTAAAGATTCTGCTATTAGTACTCCTGGCATTATAGGGTTGCCAGGAAAGTGTCCTTTAAAGTACCATTCGTTTATATCTACATTTTTATATGCAGCTGCCATTTCTCCTGGGACATATTCTTCTACTTCGTCTATCATTAAAAATGGTTCTCTTTGTGGGATTATTTCTTTTATTTGTTCTTTATTTAACATAACTTTATCCTTTCTTTTTATTCGGTTATCATTGCAATATGGTAATACAATTTGTTTTAGCAAAATACTTCTGCAATATGTTATATATTTAATTTTTCGATAGACGTTGGGGGACCACTTTAGAAAATGTTTGAGCGTAGCGAATTACATTTTCTTAAGAAGGGGACGCAAGAAAAATTATATATATAACAATATTGCAATATAATTTATTCTATTATAAATAGGGACTTACCATATTCCACTGGTTCTCCATCTTTTACAAGGATTTCTTTGATTTTCCCATTATATTCTGATTCCATTTCATTCATTAGTTTCATTGCTTCTATTATGCAAAGAATATCACCTTTTTGTACTTCTTTTCCTACTTCTACATAAGGGTTTGCATCTGGAGCTGGTTTTAAATAGAATGTTCCTACCATAGGTGATTTTACTATTTTCCCAGTTTCTTCTATTTTTGTTTCTTGTTCTTCTATATTTTCTACTATCTGCTCTTGTTTTGCTACTTTCTTTTCAACTACTTGTATGTTTTCTTTTTTCATGCTGATTTTTGTTCCATCTGGAAAGTCTATATCAATAGATGTAAGTTTTGAGTTTCCCATATCTTCCATTAGTTGTTTTATTTTTTCATATTCCATATCCCTATTCCTCCCACTTTTTAATTATTATGCTACTGTTATGTCCGCCAAATCCTAAAGAGTTTGACATTACAATATCTAGTTTTGCTTCTACTGGATCATTTGTAACTAAGTTTAAGTCACATTCTTCGTCTTTTTCTTTGTAATTTATTGTTGGTGGAACTATTTGGTCTTCTAGTGCTTTTACACAGAAGATTGCTTCTACTCCTCCTGCTGCTCCTAATAAATGTCCTATGTTTCCTTTTGTAGAACTTACCATTACATTTTTAGCACTTTCCCCAAATACTGTTTTGATTGCCATTGTTTCTGTTGAGTCATTTAGATGTGTAGATGTTCCATGTGCATTTATGTAATCAACTTGTTCTGGAGATATATTTGCACTTTCTAATGCTCTTGTCATTGCTTTTGCTCCGCATTCTCCGTCAGGACATGGAGATGTGATATGAAAAGCATCTGTTGTTGCTCCAAATCCTATTACTTCTCCATATATTTTTGCATTTCTTTTCTTTGCATGTTCAAGTTCTTCTAGGACTAATATTCCTGCTCCTTCTCCCATTACAAATCCGTTTCTTTCTTTATCAAATGGAATACTTGCTCTATTTTTGTCTTCACTTCCTGATAGTGCTTTCATATTTTCAAATCCTGCTATTCCAACTTCACATATTGCAGCTTCTGTTCCTCCTGCAATCACTACGTCTTCTTCTCCTAGTTTTATTGTTTTGTAGGCTTCTCCTATTGCATGTGTTGATGATGCACATGCTGTTACTATACTCATTGATTCGCCTTTGAATCCAAATTCTATTGCTATATTTCCTGATGGCATATTTGCAATAGACATTGGAATAAACATTGGTGATACTCTTCTATTTCCTTTTTGAAGATTAGTTTCGCATTGTTCTTGTATTGTTTTTAGTCCTGCAATTCCTGAACTTACAAAAATACCTACTCTATCTAAATTTGTATTTTCTTTTGTTATCCCACTATTTTCTACTGCTTCTCTTGCTGCAATTATTGCTAATTGTGAAGATTTATCTAGCCTTTTTGCTTGTTTTGCATCAAAATATTTTAATTCATCATATTCTTTTATTTCTGCATCTAGTTTAGTTTTGAAATTGGTTGTATCAAACAAAGTTATTTTGTCTATTCCACATTTTTTTGTTCTTATCCCTTCCCATGTTTCTTCTACATTTTTTCCTATTGGAGTTATTGCTCCCATTCCTGTAATTACTACTCTTTTTTCCATTTTTCTCTATCCTTTCTTTCTCATCCATTCTTTATGTTCAGACAAACAATCTATAAGTCCGCGCAGGGGGATTATTAATAATTTTTCGATAGACGTTGGGGGACCGCTTTATAAAATGTTTGAACGTAGTGAAATACATTTTATTAAGTGGGGACGCAAGAAAAATTATTAAAATCACCCGTTGCAGGACATTAGTAAATTTTAAGTCTGAACATAGAAAACTTACATAACAGCCGTTTTTGATATTTTTAAAAAGGTAGGCTGTGTGTTTACGCAATTTATATCATTCCACCGTCAACTTGGATAATTTGCCCCGTAATATATGAACTATCATCAGACGCTAAAAACTTCACTACATTTGCTACGTCTTGGACTGTTCCCATTCTTTTTAATGGAATGCTCTTACTTATTTCTTCTTTTACTTCTTCTTTTAAAACATCTGTCATTTGTGTTTCTATAAATCCTGGTGCTACTGCATTTACTAATATGTTTCTACTTCCTACTTCTTTTGCTAAACTTTTTGTAAATCCTATTATTCCTGCCTTTGATGCTGAATAATTTGTTTGTCCTGCATTTCCACTTATTCCTACTACTGATGATATATTTATAATTCTTCCTTCTCTTTGTTTCATCATATATGGTATTACATTTTTTGTTACATTAAATGTTCCGAACAAGATTTATATCTATTACACTTTGAAAGTCTTCTTTCTTCATTCTCATAAGTAACATGTCTTTTGTTATTCCTGCATTGTTTACTAATATATCTATTTTTCCAAATTCTTCTATTATCTGTTTTGTCATTTCTTCTGTATCTTCAAACTTTGATACATCTCCTTTTACAGCCAAAACTTTTACTTTTGACTTTTCTATTTCTTTTTTTGTTATTTCTAAATCCTCATTTTCTGTTCTATAATTTATTGCTATATCATATCCGATTTTCTGCTAGTGCAATTGCTATTTGTCTTCCTATTCCCCTTGTTCCTCCTGTTATAAAGGCTACTTTATTCATTATTTTTTACCTCCACGATTGTATTTTCTAAACTTTCAACATTATTTATGTTCATAATACTTATAGGTGTTTCAAATTTCATTCTTTTTACAAATGCACTTAAAGTCTTTCCTGGTCCTATTTCTATAAATGTGTCTATTCCATTGTCATACATTGTTTTTAGACAAGTACTAAATCTTACTGGGTTCATTATATGTTTTGATAAAATTTCTACTATATCATCTGTTTCTTCATATATTCTTCCATCTATATTTTTTACAACTTTTGATTTTTTCTTCTTTATTGGAGTTTTTATTAATTCTTCTTTTAATGCCTTTGAACATTCTTGTAATTTCTCTGTATGGAATGGTCCTGCTGTGTTTAATATGCTTACTTTTTTTGCTCCTTCCTCTTTTGCTAATTCTCCAGCTTTATTTACCGCTTCTTCTTCTCCTGATATTACAATTTGTCCTATTGTATTAAAGTTTGCAGGAACTACAAATCCACTTTCTACTTTTTCGCATATATCTTTTACTTGTTTTTCGTCCAATCCAAGTATTGCTGCCATTTTCCAGTTTCCCTTTGGTGTTAAGTCTTGCATTATTTGTCCTCTTTTTTGAACAAGCTTTACTCCTTCTTCAAAACTTAAAATCTCATCTTCTATTAATGCTGTATATTCTCCTAAACTTAAACCTGCTGACATTTCTGCTTTTATTCCATTTTTCTTTAATACTTCTAATATCGCTAAACTTTCTGTAAGTATTGCAATTTGTGTGTTTTTTGTTTGACTTAAAAGTTCTTCTGATCCTTCAAATGATATTTCTTTTATATTGACTTTTGTTATTTCTTGAACTTTGTCATATACCTTTTTTACCTCATCATATTTTTGGTATAAGTCCGCTCCCATTCCCACACTTTGTGCTCCTTGTCCTGGAAATAAAAATCCTATTTTCATTTTTTTGTCCTCTCTTTCAATCTTTCTTCAAATCTATCACAAAAAGTTTCTATAAATCTTTGTCTATCTATTTCTATTCCAAACTCTTTTTTTATAGAGGTTGCTAATTCTTTTATGTCTTCTGTAAAGTTCTGTTCTTCAATGTTTATTCCTATCCCTACTACTAAGAATTTCACTTTTTCTGAATTCATTTTACTTTCTGTTAATATTCCACATATCTTCTTATCTTCAAACATTATGTCATTTGGCTCTTTTATATTTAATTTTATGTTATATCCTTCTCTAAATATGTCTACTATAATTTTTGCAATTTCTACTGTTATTCCATTTAATCTATCTGTATTGCAATTTGTTTCTATATAAAATGAAAATGCAATATTATTTTTATTCGTATGCCAAACCCTCCCATGAGTTCCTTTTCCTGCTGTTTGTATATCTGCCATAACTAATGTTCCATTTTCTATAATTCCATTTTCTATTCTTCTCCATATTTCACTTTGTGTAGAATCTATTTCGTTATAGAATACGTAATTTCTGCCTAAAATCTTAGTTTGTAAGTTTGTTAATTTCATCTAAGTTTGCCTGCCTTTTTATTTTATTTGTTGTAGTTTTTATTAATGGTTCTTCTGTTAAAATCATTCCTCTAATTGATTTATATTTTGGCATTTGATTATTTACTTCTTTTATCTTTTCTGAAATTACTTTATATATTTCTTCTTCTGTTTCTGCTTTATAAACATTGTTTATAATTTCTCTATCATAAACAATTTTTACATTAATTTTTATGTTGTCTTTATCTTCTCCATTTTGTTTTCCAAAAATAAATGATTCTTTTACTCCTTCAATTTTGTTTACTAGACTTTCCATTTCTTCTGGGAAAATATTTTTTCCATTTTTTAGGACTATTACGCTCTTTTTTCTTCCTTTTATAAATATGTATCCTTCTTCATCTATTTTTGCCAAATCTCCTGTATGAAACCAATCATTTTCAAAGCTCTCCTCTGTTGCTTTTTCATCATTATAATATCCGTAGTGCAACACTATCTCCTTTTACAATTAGTTCTCCTATTCCCTCTTCGTTTATGTCTACAAGTTTTGCTTCTACGCTTGGTACTGTTTTTCCGATTGAACCTATTTTGTGTTCTTTATTTGTTCCAACTGCTACAACTGGTGATGTTTCTGTTAATCCATAACCTTGTACTATGTTTATCCCTAGAAGTCTATATCTTTCTTCTATGTTTTTATCAAGTGCTGCTGCTCCTGATATAAATAGTTTTATTTTTCCTCCTAGCATGTCATGTATTTCTTTAAAGGCTTGCTTTTTTTCTGCCATTTCCGAATTTCTTAATTCTTCCTCTTTTTTTAGTATTTCTTCTAATTTGCCTTGCTTTTCTAGCTGTTTTCTAATCATTCCAAATATTCTTTCATAAATACCTGGTACACATGCCATTATTGTAACATTATATTCTTTTAGGTTCTCTACTACATGCCTTATTCCATCGCAAAATACTGTTGTAGCACCTTTGTATAATGAAAATAGAAATCCTACTGTACATTCAAATACATGGTGTATTGGTAGTATTGAAAGGAATGTGTCTTCTTGTGTAACATCTAATATACTTCCAATATCCATTAGATTTGTGCATATGTTTTTATGTGATAGTGCAACTACTTTTGATTTTGAAGTTGTGCCTGAGGTAAATAGCATTATGCTCATCTTTCTACTATCTATCTTTGCATCTATAAATTCTTTGTTACCTCGTTCTATTAGGCTTTTACCTTTTGTTATTAATTCTTTTTGTGAATATATTCCGTCTATATTTTGCATTCTATCCATTGATATTAAATGTTTTAATTTGTTTTTACTACTATATTTGATTTTAGTTAATATTTCCTCATATTTACTTGAATAAAATATTGCTTCTATTTCTGATCTTTCTATTACTGATTCTAATTCATTTTCTGGCAATGATTTGTCTAATGGGACTACTATTCCTGTTCCACATACTATTGATAAATATGCTATTTCCCATTCGTACCTGTTTTCTCCTATTACTGCAATTCTTTTATTCTTTAATCCTAAGTCAATTAGGGCTGTCCCTAAGTTGTCTATCATCTCTCTTACTTCTTTATGTGTAAATGTTTTATATTTTCCTTCACTTTCTTTAATCTTATATGCTATGTTATTTGCATATATTTCTTTTGTCTTGTTTAGCATGTCTTTTAAGTCTGTTATTTTTATAATTTCATATAATTTTTCACTCATTAATCTTATCAACCTCTTATGTTTAAAATATTTTTACATTTATATTATATACATTTTTTAGAAAATGTCTTTAGACTGACAGGTCAGTATAATCTATTTTTGGTAATTTCCGTAAGTATTTTTTAATAATAATAACCTTATTTATATTCAAAATTGAAAAAGAATAGGCAAAATACCTATCCTTTACTTTGTTTTCTCACAATCCGTAGACTAATTCTTGCATTAAATTATGCACTGATACTATTTCTTTTATTTTACTTACATTACTTCCACAAAAAATTAATCCGTTTTCTGTTTCTCCTTTTACTGAGTTTATTAATGCTTTTGTAATACAATATGGCGTATTTACTACACTGCATGTTTTTATACAATTATAGCATTTTTCTATTTTACATTTTTGCTTTTCAATTTGCTTTATAAAAGAGTTGTTTATTGCTCTTCCTGGCATTCCAACAGGACTTTTTATTATTTTTATATCTTCATTTTTTGCATTAACATATGCTTTCTTAAATTCTATTGATGCATCACATTCATTTGTTGCAACAAATCTTGTTGCCATTTGTACACCACTTGCACCTATTCCCAAAATTTTTTTTATGTCTTTTGAATCCCATATTCCTCCTGCTGCTATAACTGGAATATTTTTTCCCTCTTGTTTTTCAATTTCCTTTACATATTCTACTACTTCTTCTGTAATATCTTCTAGTTTTGGTTTCGTATTTTCTTCTAATTCTTCTGACTTAAATCCTAAATGTCCTCCTGCTTCTGGTCCTTCTATTACTATCATATCTGGTACGTAGTTATATTTTTTTATCCAATGTCCTACTATTAATTTACAACACCTAAGTGATGATACAATTGGTGCAATTTTTGTGTTACTATTTTTTACATATTCTGGTAGTTCCTTTGGAATTCCTGCTCCTGATATTATTAAATCTATTTTTTGTTTTACACATTCTTTTACAATTTCTGCATAATTGCTTAATGCTACCATTATATTTACTCCAAGTATTTTATCTTCTCCTGCAATTTCTCTTGCCTTTTTTATTTCTTTTCCAATGGCTCTTAGATTTGCTTTCATTGGATTTTTTACAAAGTCCTCTTCTTGATAACCAATGTCAGCTGTTGATATAATACCAATTCCGCCTTCTTTACTGACATTTCCAGCTAAATTATGCATAGATACTCCAACACCCATTCCTCCTTGAATTATTGGGTATTTTGAAATTTTATTTCCAACTCTAATACCTTCCATTTTCTTCTCCTTTATCTAGTTTCGAATACCATGTTATCATTTTAATTATACCATGTCAAGGTGTTGACCGAACGTTCTATAAGCTAAAAAAAGCCTATTCTTTGCTAGAATAAGCCTTTTCGTTTTTTTACTAAATTAACAAGATATTGTTAATATGTTTTTATTATTATCAAAAATTGCAAATTCATCTTTTCCATAAAATGTTTTATGAAGTTCTTTTGCAATTTCTACTTTATCTTTCAAATCCTCATATAGTTTTTGTACATTCTCTACTGTTATAAATAGAGTAAATGTTGGTTTTATATTTTCTACTTTTAGTGTAGGATATTCCTCTGTTAAATTATTTTGCTCTTGAAACATAATAGTTATATTATCTTTTGCAATTATTGCAAAATTCAATATTTCTCCTTCTTCTGGAACACTTAAAACTTTTTGAAATCCTAACTTTTCCTCATAAAATTTTATTGTTTCTTTTATATTTTTAACCATTATATTGGTTGTGATTGATTGATACATAATTTTATACCTCCGAATATAATTGTATAAAACTGAATATCTTTTGTATTGTAAAAAAGGGACATTTTGTTTAATATTTTTCAAGTAGTTCTAATGGAGAATATCCTGTATATTTTTTTATTTCTTTAATAAAATGCGATTGATCATAAAATCCACAAATATTCATAATTTCATCTAGTGCTTTATTTTCTGCTAATAATGTTAAACATAAATGTAGTCTTAATATATTTAATAATACTTTAGGTGATATACCATATATTTTTTTAAATACTCTATTTAGATGTCTTTTATTATATCCAAATGTCTTTGCTAATTCTAATACATTTTTGTCTTTGGGATTATAGTATAATTCATCTACAATATCTATATATTCTTTATTATTATTTCTTTCTATTTTTGTTAGCAAATAGTTTTTTAAAATATCTATTCTTTCTTCTTCATTTTTTGCATTAAATATGCTTTCTAGGCTTTTTTCTTTTTCTATCTTTAAGTAATCTACTTGATTATCCATAACCTTTTCTGCATCTATTTCAAAAAGAATAAAGAAACTACTTGGTTTTAATCTAACTCCCATATAGTCTATATTTTTCTTTAATTCAAATGGTATTGTTTCTTTGCTAAAACCTGCAAAACATATTGTCTTGTTTGTGAAATCAATAACTATATCTATACAAGCATCTGGTAAAATATAGTTATATATTGTTTTCTCTACAATTTTCTTTGATTTCATAGTCCATATACACATAGCATATTCTTCAATCTCTTTTACTTTATATTCTGTATATTCTATATTTTCTTTAAATTCTTTATCTAATAAATATGGTAGCTGTTTTGGATAGTACATATACTACCTCTCCTTCAAATTGTTGTTTAATTAGTGTTATTTTGTTTATTCATTTTTTCAAGTTTTTCACTATATTCTTTTTTGTGTTTTTTTAAATTAATTGGTTTTAAACTTAGGTCTGTAAAACAGTGTTTAGTTTCTGCAATTATAACTGTTTCTTTTGTTTTTGCATTTATTACTTCATATCCAACTGTCATTCTTACTCCTGTATATTCTTTTACAAAAGGCCTAATTGATATTATATCTCCAAAAGTAACATGCATTTTGTATATAATGTTTACACCTAAAACTGGTACTGTTATGCCATTTTTTTCTAATTCATCAAATGGCATGTCCATGCTTTTTAGCCATTCGCACCTTGCTTCTTCTAAATATCTTATGTAATTTGAGTGATGTACTACTCCCATTCTATCTGTTTCGTAATAATTAATATTTCTAGTAAATATATATTCCATATCTATAATCCTTTCCTATTTTTTATTTTCTTCTATTGCTTTTTTGCTATTCCTATACAACATACTAAAAACTAATCCAATTAGCATTGGTATTGCTGCATATCCTGCATTATCTACTTTGTGAGTAACACATAAAATTGCTCCGATAAATAGTTAGTGCAAAAAATATTAAATATAATGTGAAAAATATTTTCTTTTTTAATTCTTCTCTTTTTAAATTCATATTAAATTATCTCCTTAAAACAGATTAATTCTTTTAAAATTATTATAGCACAAAAGGCAAATAATTTCCAATAGATTATCTGCCTTTTAGATTTTCACATTTTTCTATCGTATTGCATATTATGCAATATAAATGGAGGTATTATATGTTTTTTAATCATGCTAAAGCACATATAAAAGGTGGAAAAAAATATCCTAGCATAAATGGAGTTGTTACTTTTAAGGAAACTAAAACTGGCATTATGATTACTGCTAAGATTAATGGATTACCTCAATCTGAAGGACAGTGTACAGGTCGTTTTTTTGGTTTTCACATTCATGAAGGTACTTCTTGTACTGGTAATGTAAATGATGAATTTGCTAATGCAAAATCTCATCTGAATACTACTAACTGTCCTCATCCTTTTCATATTGGAGATTTACCACCTTTAATTGAAAATAATGGTTATTCTTATATGACTGTTTTAATTAATAAGTTTAAATTAAATGATATTATAGGTAAAGTTGCGATTATTCATGATATGCCTGATGATTTTACTTCTCAGCCGAGTCGGAAATTCAGGAACCAAAATTGCTTGTGGTAAAATTGAATTATAATTTTTTTAAGGATTTATTAGTTTTAATAAATCCTTAAAAGCTTATAATTAGCAAGGCTAAACTTTTTGCTTAATTTAATTTTTATTCAACAAATTCTATGAAATAATAGTTGCTATAGTCTTGAACTTTTGATAATTCATCAAATGATATTGAAAAATCTCTTGCTGATTTAAAATCTTTACTTTTGCAATTAGTAATATAGAAAATAGGTTTATTATTGTTATTTTTGTAATGTTTTTTAAACTTTAAATTCATTTCTTCAAATTCTTGTTTTAATTCTTCTATTTTCATTTCAGTTTTTATTACTAAAACTACGCGAAATGTTGAATAATCTCCATTTCCTCCCGAATCTCCTATTGCGCTCTTTAATGTTATTTTTTCGATATTGTATGGCAACATTATATTTGATACTTCTTTTTCAAGACTCTTTAAGTGTATATTTGGATATAATAGATAAATAAAAAATATAATAGCAATTATACTAAGTATCAAAATTATTAAAATTTTTCTTTTCATTAATAACCTTCTGCCTTTCAAAATTAATACTTTATCTTAATAGATTATCTCTAATCGTAATATATCCTTCATGTGTGGTTGTAAATAATAATTCTATGTCATTTTAGTTTTTTAATTTTACACCTAACAAATACAATAAGTCTATTGCTTGAAATTGTTCGATTATTGCTCCTTTTATATCTTCTATTGAGATTGCAATTTGCTCTATCTTACTACTAGATAAATCTATCCCTTTTAAACTCGTTTTAAAAAATTGTGTCCTTGTTAAATCTGCATTTTCAAAATAAAGATTTTTTATTTTTGTTTCTTGAAAATAACCATTTCTAATTTGTGTATCTTTAAATAATATATTTTCTATACTAGCCATTGATAAATTTATATAATTCGCATTTGTTTCTATAAATGTAATATTATATAATCTATCTTCCGAAAAATCACAACCTGTTATTTTACAATTATTAAATTCACATCTAATAAAAGAACTGTTTGCAAATTTTGTATTAGAGAAATCACAATTTTCAAATATAGTATCTCTAAATGTAACTTTTTCTAATTCTGCATTTTGCATAATTATATTGATAAATTTGCAGTATTCAAATTCAATATCTTGTATATTGATACCGTTACATTCTTGATTTTCAAAAATACTTTCTTCTATATTTTCTTTTACTTCTCTTAATTTCTTGTTTTCTACTTCTACTGATTTCATTTTTTGTGGCTTTAATATCTTCATAATTTCTCCTAAATTCTGATTTGTTAATAGTCAAAAAGCAGATATCTAGTATCAGCTTTAAGTTTTTTTATCTTTTCCATTTATCTAATTTATAACCCTTCTCTTCTAGTATACTACGGAATTCTTCTAAGAAGTCTAAAAACTTTTCTCTTTCTTCTGGTTGGTTTATATTTTTAGGACCATACAAGGTTTTACGACTTGTATCTCCAATATCTAAGAGTTCTCCATAGCTTTCATATCCCTTTTTATATTGCAAGCATGCCTTTGTAATCTTTGGATCATAAGATACATTTACAACATTGTCCATTTCTATATGAAATGCAGCTGTATGCTCTTTTAATTCACTATCCACTTGAATTAATATGACATCAAAATCACTCTTGCGATACCCTACAACATAATAACAAAAAGTCGTTGTATTAGTATCAAAAATTAATCCTTGTTCAAATTTAGAACTATTCATATATGCATATAAAACTTCATATTCATTTCCATTTTCAACAGTTTCATTAAATATTTCTCTAATTCTTTTTTTCTTTATTTCACAATCTCCTTTATCATAATCTGGTTCTTTTGGTTTCTTTGAAAATAATCCCATTTGCTTTCCTCCTTAAAATTATAAATTTGTTTTTATTATAGCATTAAGACAAAGTTTTGACAATTATTCTAGTTCATATTTTTCTTTATTATTGGCAAGGATTTTGTTATATCCAAGTTCTAATATAACTGATAGTATAATACATAGAACAACTGAGATTGCTAATTTTTCAATAAATATCATATCTGCATTTTTTTCTTCCCATTTATTATCTATTGTATATAATACATGACTAGTATTAACATTAAATTCTTCACATATTGATTTTAGCATGGTTTTCGCTTTTTTAGAAAATCCTAGTTTTTTTCCTAGAGGTAATTGTATTTCTTCTCCTTTTTGAATTTTTTTTGCAATCCCACGGTTCATTTGTGCAAGTATATGATTTCCATCTTCTAATTCTATAATATAATATGGGCTGTAATTTGCAGAAATATCTAAAGAGGTTTGTTTTACCTCATCAAGTCTTCTTCCACTTGAGCCAGTTGAAGTTCTTGTATAATTATCCACCCATTTTGCTAGGCTATATACATCAGTTTTTCTAATACTTTTAGGTGTTGTAGTGATATAATCTACTTCGTTTAAAGTTTTTTCCCATTCTTCAATATTTGTTATTATTTTTATATTCTCTCCTGCTATTCCTCCTGTATAATCTTTTGTTAAATCTCCTTTTGCTATTTCATTACTAATTGTTTTTCTTTCATAGCCATTCCATAAAATGTCTTCTAAATCAAATGAAAAGTAAAAAATTATGGAAATTATGATTGCTACAATAACTAAAGCATAATCTACTATTTTTTGCATTATATATTCTCCTTATTTATCCTTAAAGTCTAACTTCATTATATGAAACTACTCCATTTTCATCTACCAAAATTTCTATTGTTATTGGATATGTATTATCACCAAATAAGCTAAATTGATATTCTCCGCTTCTCTAATTTTCCATATAAGTTACTCCAGTTAAATTTTCTACCTTCTACTTTATATTGGTTTTCTTCATTCATATTAGGTAAATTGTATATTAATGCTTCTTCTGTATCTTTACATGATATATTTGAGATTTTATTTACTTCTTCCCAAACATATTCTGGGCCTGTTCCGTGTATATCCAGCAATAGTGTTTTTAGTATTCTCTCCAATTATTTCTCCTTTTTCTTTATAATCTTTGTTCTTGACTTTCTTATTTATTTTATAATTATGAGGATAATTATATGGATATTTGTTTGCATCTACTATGGACAAAGCTATTCCGCTATCAGATATTTCGTGTATAGTAACCCTTATATTCTCTTCTGAATTATAACATGATTTTAATATGCTTTCAGGTATTTCTATATCACTTTTTTCTTTAATAAATTCTATCTCTGTTATATGACTAAATTGTGCTGGATAACTTTCCATGATATATCCATTATAATGAATTAATAATTCATTTCCTTGTTTATATTCTCTGTCTTTGCTAGCTCCTATTCTATATACCGAAGGGTATTCTGGATCATCATCCATAACTAATGCCATATCATTTTCTGATTTTACTACAACAACTCTTGTTGTTGCTTCTTCATAGTCAACATTTATAATTACATTTTTTTGTTTTTTGGAATAATATATTGCAACTAGTATCATTACTACTAGTATAAATATAATTAATGCTGCTAATTTGTTATTTACTTGTTTTTTCATTATTTCTCTCCATTTGCTTGAATTATATCATTGTTTTTAAAAAAAGTATATGTATAAAGAGAAATTTTCCTAAGTATTAGAACAAATATATTGTACTCATGAATAAAAAATGCTATAATAAATTGGTAAAAAAGTTGCATCACTAAAAATTATTTATAAGGAGTGACTCTCAAATGAAAGAGCAATTTTATGTTGACCTAAGAAGAAGAGAGGAAGCAAAAAAGAGATGGGAAAAACTTCAAAAAACACTTCAGGAAGAACCAATCGATAAATCTGAGTATTACTGCACTGACATGAACTTTCCTATGAGAAATTGTCACCCAGTAATTAGACGGCGAACTCTGGCTCAAGTATGGGATCTTATAAAATTTAAGTGAGAATTAAGAATTTAAGTAAGTTCTTAAAGCCAAAAGCAGAATTGTATGTCTGCCTTTTGGCTTTTATTATGAAAACAACAAGATTTTTGATACCTTACCCATAAGCTTTGCATGTGATAACTGATGAGGTTATTATAATTTTAAAAATATATTGCAAACAAATGTACTATGTGGTATAATTTATGTTGAAAAATCAAAGAAGAGAAATTCCATAAAGAGGTGATTTTAATTGAATAATAAATTTCAAGAAGATGAAATAACAGAATTAAAAAAATCTACAAGTGAATTAAAAGAAGCAATAGTATCAATTGTTTCTATATTAAATAAACATAGACATGGAAAACTATATTTTGGAATAAAAGATGATGGAACAGTAGTTGGGCAAGAAGTTAGCGGAAAGACACTAAGATATATTTCAGAAGTTATTTCAAATAAAATAGAACCAAAAATCTATCCAAAAATAAGTAATGTAAAAATAGAAGATAAAGATTGCATTCTAGTAGAATTTGAAGGAGAAGATGTTCCATATTTTGCAGATGGAAAAGCTTATATAAGAGTAAGTGATAGAGATCAAAAACTTTCCATTTCTGAAATGAGAAAAATATTTTTGAAAGCAGAAAATGAAAGTGGAAGTTGGGATTCAAAAGTTTCAAACAAAACAATAGACAATGTTAATGAAGAAATATTGAAAGATTATATCGAAAGAGCAAATAAAGCTAAGAGGATACCATTTCAATATACAAATAAAGAAGATGTTTTAAATAAATTAGGATTATTAAAAGATAATAAATTGTTAAATGCAGGAAAGGTTTTATTTTGTGATAATAATAATGTGGAACTTCAAATGGCAATTTTTGCAACAGATACTAAAACGACATTTATAGATATAGATAAAGTAGAGGGAAACATTTTCGATTTGATAAAAATAGGACAAGAATATATTAGAAAAAATATTATATGGAACGTAAAGATAACAGATAAAAGAGAAGAATACCCAGAAATCCCTCTAGATTCTATAAGAGAAGCTATTATAAATAGTTATGCACATAGATTATATCAAGATCCTAAAGGAACTGAGATTTCAATATTTAAAAATAAGGTAGAAATATATAATCCTGGAACATTTCCAGAACAATATACACCAGAAGATTATATACAAAATAGAGCTCATTCAGTGTTTAGAAATCCGATAATTGCTAATATCTTATACAAATCAAATGATACAGAAACTTATTCTTCTGGAATAAGAAGAATATATGAGGAATGTACAGAAAATCAAGTAAAAGTAGAATTTAGAAAAGAAAAAATAGGTTTTACTATAATTTTTTATAGAAAAAATTATGAAAAAGAAAATGAGATTAATAAAAATGTCGGTGTAAATGTCGGTGTAAATGTCGGTGTAAATTCAACACAAAGAAAAGTTTTAGGATTAATAGAACAAAATCAAAATATAACTCAAAAGGAAATAGCCTCTAAGTTAAAAACTACTGTAAGAACAGTAGAAAGAAATATTAATGGTCTAAAAGAAAAAGGAATATTACAAAGGGTTGGAACAGATAAAGTAGGATATTGGACTATAAAAAAAAATTTAGGAGAAAAATTATTATAGTAATTAATTTTTAAATCGTAAAGGAGATTTTTATGTTTAAAATACATTCAGATTATAAGCCAACAGGCGATCAACCTAAGGCAATAGAATATTTAAGTAAACGGTATTGAAGATGGTAAAAAGTTTCAAACATTGCTTGGTGTAACAGGTTCACGGAAAAACCTTTACTATGGCAAATATAATTGAAAAAGTGCAAAAACCTACACTTGTTTTAGCACATAATAAAACTCTTGCTCGGACAGCTATATTCTGAATTTAAAGAGTTTTTTCCAGAGAACAGTGTTGAATACTTTGTTTCTTACTATGATTATTACCAACCTGAAAGTTATGTCGCTTCAACAGACACATATATAGAAAAAGACGCTTCTATAAATGATGAAATAGATAAACTTAGACACTCTGCAACAGCTGCTCTTTTTGAGAGAAAAGATGTAATCATTGTTGCTTCTGTTTCTTGTATTTATGGTCTTCGGTGATCCTATTGATTATGAAAATATGACTGTTTCTCTAAGACCTGGCATGACAACTTCAAGAGAAGAAATACTTAAGAAACTTATAAATATGCAATATTCAAGAAATGAAATGGATTTTAAGAGAGGAACTTTTAGAGCTAAAGGTGATATTTTAGAAATATATCCTTCTGACCAAAATGAAAAAGCTATAAGAGTTGAATTTTGGGGAGATGAAATAGAAAAAGTAACTGAAATAAATCCACTTACTGGAAAACCTATTTCATTAAGACAGCATGTTATGATATTCCCTAATTCTCACTATGTAACAGGTGAAGAAAAAATGCAAGGAGCTTTAGTTACAATAGAACAAGAACTAGAGGAAAGAATTAAATATTTTAAGTCTAACAATAAACTAATAGAAGCTCAAAGAATTGATGAAAGAACTAATTTTGATATGGAAATGCTTAAAGAAACTGGATTTTGTCAAGGTATAGAAAATTACTCAAGGCACATTAGTGGTAGAGAACCTGGTAGTGCACCTTTTACCCTACTTGACTACCTTCCAAAAGATTTTCTTTTGTTTATTGACGAATCTCATGCAACAATTCCTCAAGTAAGGGCAATGTATAATGGAGATAGAGCCAGAAAAGAAAGTTTAATAAATTATGGTTTCAGACTTCCTTCTGCTTTAGATAATAGACCTCTTAAATTTGAAGAATTTGAGAAAAAAATAAATAAATGTGTATTTGTTTCTGCTACTCCTGCTGATTATGAAATGGAAAATTCTGCTGGAAATGTAGTAGAGCAAATAATTAGACCAACTGGTCTTTTAGATCCTGAAATAGTTGTTAAACCTGTTACTAATCAGATTGATGATTTGATAGAAGAAATAAGAATAAGAGCTGAAAAATCAGAAAGAGTTTTGGTTACGACTCTTACTAAAAAAATGGCTGAAGATTTAACGGCTTACCTTGGAAGTCTTGATATAAAAGTAAGATATATGCATTCTGATACTAAAGCACTAGAAAGAATGGAAATAATAAGAGATTTAAGAATTGGAAAGTTTGATGTGTTAGTTCGGAATAAACCTTTTAAGAGAAGGTCTTGACATACCAGAGGTCTCTCTTGTTGCTATCCTTGATGCAGATAAGGAAGGATTCTTACGTTCTGAAAGGTCATTAATTCAAACTATTGGACGTGCTGCAAGAAATACTGATGGAAAAGTAATTATGTATGCAGATGAACTGACTCAAAGCATGGAAAAAGCTATCTCTGAAACTAATAGAAGAAGAAAAATCCAAAAAGAATATAATGAAGCTCATGGTATAACTCCTCAAACTATAAAGAAGAGTGTTAGAGATACAATTAAAGCTACCATAGTTGAAGATATTCAAAATGAATATGGTATTAAAGAAGATGAGGATATTAAAGCTGTTATCGACAAATTAACTGCTGAAATGATTGCTCATGCACAAAACTTAGAGTTTGAAAAAGCTGCTGAGCTAAGGGATAAGATTGAAGAATTGGAAAATATAAAATAGCAGGACTTATTACAAAAGAGATTAAATTAATAATTTTTCGATAGACGCTGGGGTGACCACTTTAGAAAATGTTTGAGCGTAAGCGAATTACATTTTCTTAAGAAGGGGAGGCAAGAAAAATTATTAATTAATCTCTTTGTATATAAATTATAATTCTTATTCTATGCTTTTTAAACTTTCTATCATATCAATTTTTTTAAGGGCAAAATATGTTACGATATTAACAATAATCGTAAATCCCACTGTTATAAGTATTGAATATACATAACTTATTGTGTGTATTACTCTTGGGAATCTAAGCATATTAATCTCACAAGTTCCTAATATATATGTTGACAAGAAATATCCAAATCCTAGTCCAAACAATATACCAATTATTGTTAATATTATAGTTTCTTTTGTTACATAATTATATACTTCTTTATTATAAAATCCTAATACTTTAATTGTTGCAAGCTCTCTTATTCTTTCGCTTATATTTACATTTGACAAATTATATAAAACAACAAATGCAAGTAATCCTGCTGAAATTATTAAAACTAGCACTACATAATTTAGTAATTCTAATGTATCTTTGATATTTTCCTTAAATTCTGACATATCAGTTACTGATGCAACCTCAGCCTTTTTCATTATCTCTTTTGTTAGATTTTCTTCACTTTCTTTTGTTAGCTCTATATTTTTTGTAAGTATTACATTATAGTCATATTCTTCTTTATATAAGTTTTTGTAGGTTTCTTTTGACATAAACACATAATGCTGTACATAGTTTTCTATAATATTTGATATCTTTACTTCTATTTCTTTATCTTCACTGTTTTTTATAACTATACTGTCTCCTATTTTAACCTTCAAAAGTTCTGCTGCTTTATCTGATAAACCTATTTCATTTTCATTTATTTTTGTTTTTTCTTTAGTTGTTGTATCATATATATTTATAATTCCTTCTAGGCTTTCCATATTTTCTGGAATAATTATCTGCACATCTTCTGAAAGTCCGTTTATCTTTGCAGTTCCTGCTGTCATATATACTTTTGTTATTTTTTCTATTTCTTCTTTTTGTTCTAAATACTTTGCAAGTTCATCTTTTTGTTCTTGCTCTATCGTATCTTTTATAGTTACTTGCATATCATACACAAATATTTTTTCAAAATGGTTTGGCACTATCTGCTGAACAGAATCCTTTATTCCAAATCCTGTTAAAATAAGTGCTGTACATCCAAGTATCCCAATTACTGTCATACAAAATCTTTTCTTATATCTAAATATATTTCTTGCTGTAACTTTTTGATTAAAATTTAGTCTTTTCCATATAAATGGTATCTTCTCGAGTATTACTCTATTTCCTATTTTGGGTGCTTTTGGTCTCATAAGCATAGCTGGTTCATGTCTTAGTTCTTTTAAAACTGTATATATTGTTGCACCCACTATGCAAATACTTATTAGTATTAATCCCATTCCACCAAATTCTAAGTTGAAGCTTACTATAATATCTGGTAATTGGTACATCATTCCATACATCATCCAAATTACTTTAGGAAGTAACACAAATCCTACACTCATTCCCAATATTCCACCTAAAATACATGCTATTCCTGCATAAATCACATATTTAAACATTATTTGGATTTTGCTATATCCTAGTGCTTTAAAAGTTCCTATTTGCATTCTTTGCTCTTCTACCATTCTTGTCATTGATGTTAATGATATTAAAAGTGCTACTACAAAAAATACTACTGGAAATACTCTACCAATATTAGCTATACTATCTGTATCTTGTATAAAACTTACATATCCTGCATTTGAGTTTCTATCCAATATATACCAAGTAGGTGTTTCTATTTCTGAAATCTTTTCTTTTGCATCTATCAATTTTTCCTCAGCTTCTGCAATCTTTTCTTCAAATTCTTTTTTACTATCACTTAGTTCTTTTTCGCCTTTTGATATTTCTTCTTTTCCTTTAGCTATTTCTTTTTTAGCCTTTTCTATTTTATTATATGTAGCTGTTTTATTTTTTTCATATTCTGCTTCTTGTTTAGAAAGTTCAGCTTTAGCACTTTTTATTTGTGCTTTTACTTTTTCTATTTCTACTTTCGCTTTTTCTATCTCTTTTTCTGCCAATATTCTTTGTTCAGTTGGAAGATTAGCTATAACTTTTTCTTTATTTGCTATTTCTTTTTCATTTGTATTAACTGCTTCTTCATTCTTTGAGATTTCTTTTCTTGCATTTTCTAATTTTACTTTTGCATTTGCAAATTCTTTATCTGCCTTGTTTGTGCTTGATATTATTTCTTCTTCACCTTTTTTTATATCATTTTTGGCTTTTTCTATATCTCTTTCTGCTTTATTTATCTTGTTTTCTGCTTCTTGTTTATTATCTCTTAATTTCTTTTCTGCTTCATCTACCTCTTCTTGTGATTTTCCGTACTAATGTGTCATGCCTTTCTTTTTCTCTTTCTTCTTTTATTTCTTCTATGTTATCTATTGCTTCTTGTATATAGTCTTCATAGGCTTTGCTTGAAGTTTTATACTTTTTAGATTCTTTTACTTTTATGTATATATTTGTGTATATGTCTTTTGCATTTATATTATCTTTGGATATGTAGATGTAATAGTTAATTTTTCCTGCACCTAAAGTGCTTGTTCCTCTGTCTTTTGATATATATAACGGATTTTGTACTGTTCCAACTATTGTAAGTTCTTTTTCTTCTAGATAATCTATTTCTTCTCCTTCGTCATTAGTCTGTTTTTCTACATCAAGTGTTATCTTATCTCCTATTTGTTTGTTATTTACTTTTAAAAAACTATTTTCTACTAAACATTCTGTGTTTTTTTCTGGCATTCTTCCGCTCTAATACAACTGGTTTATTTAATTCTTCTATTGTAGCAATTCTTGTTATTATTTCATTTTCATCTATTTCTATTTTTCCATCTTTTTCATAAGTTCCAATTACTTCTTCTATATTTTCTCGTTTTTTTAATTCTTCTATATCTTTCTCTGTTAATCCTAAAGTTGATACTACCTGTATATCATACACATTTTGTGTATCATAGTATTTATCAATTGTATCTACCATATCTGGTGAAGTTGCTCTTATTCCCGCAAAAAATCCTACACCTAAAAAAGCCATTAATGTAATGGATATAAATCGTTTATATGTATTTTTTATTTCTTTTAGACTGTCTTTTAGTAAGGCTACATTCACTTTTAATTCTCTCTTTCTAAATTTATTTTCTAAAGCTCTACCATTCTATGTTTTCAACTGATTTAGGCTTTTCATTTATTTCTACTTTTTCTGCTGCTCCATTTTTGAAGTATATTACTTTATCAGCCATTGGTGCTATTGCTGTATTATGTGTAATAATTAATACTGTCATTTTTTCTTTTCTTGCTGTGTCTTGTAATAGTTTTAATATTTGTTTTCCAGTCTTATAGTCTAACGCTCCGAGTAGGTTCGTCACATAGTAATAATTTTGGATTTTTGGCTATTGCTCTTGCTATTGCTACTCTTTGCTGTTCTCCCCCTGATAATTGAGAAGGAAAATTATTTTTCCTGTCTTTCAATCCTACTTTTTCAATTACTTCGTCTGTATCTAGTGAGTCTTTACAAATTTGTGTTGCAAGTTCTACATTTTCTTTTGCTGTTAGATTTTGAACTAGATTATAGAACTGAAATACAAATCCTATATCTTCTCGTCTATATTTTATTAATTCTTTTCCTTTTAATTTTGTTACATTTTTTCCGTCAACAATTACATCTCCCTCAGTTGCATTATCCATTCCACCAAGTATATTTAATGTAGTTGTTTTTCCTGCTCCTGAAGGTCCAACTATAACTACAAGCTCTCCTTTTTCTATTTGAAAATTAGTATCAGTTAGTGCATTTATTGTTATTTCTCCCATTTTATATTGTTTACCTACATTTTTAAACTCTATATAAGGCATTTTTACCTCCTGTTAACTTTCGCACAATAATTCATGTTAATTATACTATGAGTCAAAACTAAAATCTATATTTTTATTATAGTTTTAATGTGAATTTTGTGTGAAAAAGGAGAATAACATTGCTGTTATTCTCCTTCTCCTTTTAATTCTGAAATTATTCTTCAGAAATTTGGTTCACTAAATTTAGAAATTTGCTTGTCTTATATGATTTGCCTTATTTAACAATACATCTCCATGGTTTATTTATAGAGCCATCAACTCCATCTGTTTCGATAAGAAGTTTCGGCTCAGGAGTTGCCTCAGTGCGCACAGGGTAACTGTAAATATACGGTCCCACATATGCCTGATAGGTAAGAACCTGCTCAAATTTGCCCTTGTTCATAATGAGTAGTCCATAGTTCCCTCTTATTTGATTTGAGACGCATTCTGGAGTTATAAAACGTGAAGCCAGCCAATAGCTGAGTCTCTTGTCTTCTTTGTCACTGTATCTCTCCGCTTCTTGGCATATCTGCCTTACCACTTCTGTACTTCCCAAGTTTCTATAATCCGTCTTGCTGAAAGCACATGCCTGAACATCCTTAAATACTCCTGGCATTATATTGGTTGCACTTGCAATGCGATTCATAAGGATGATGGCATTTTCATAACCATCAGTTCCCTGAAGGGCAAGTTCTTCCTTTGTTGGAGTTCCCAACATTTTGAAGTTCTCTGCAAGCCTCCAAAGCTTCTCTTCGCCCTTATTGACTGCAAATTTTTGGATTTCGCTGCTGCCACTTTCCTCTCTTCTTACATTGCACTCTACTTTGAAAAGTACTGTGCTCACAAAGTGATCTCCTATGTGGATTTTACCTTCTCTGATTGCATCCTCAAAGAAAAATTTTTTTGACATAGCCTTTCACTCCTTTTGTTGTTGTATTCCTTTGACTGCCTGGCTTATCCCCTTTCATAATGTTATTAAATTATTTCTCTAAATATAGTTCCTCCATTTCCTGTCATACTAAAAAGTTTAGCAATTGACATTTTAGATTTGTATTTTTATATTGTATCACAGAATTATGTTAATTGCAAATGTATAATTCATTTTCATTAGTTTAAACTATAATAGTATTTTATTAGGTAGACTTTGTAAATCCCCAAATTCTATATGAATTAAAAAGAACGCACCCTATTTTTATATCGAGTACGTTCTTGTCAAAAAGTAAGTTAGCCTTACTTTTGTTGGGATAATTCATTCTTATTTACTTACATATTCCTTCAGCTTCGCAATCCAAGCCTCGCCTTCCTGAATAAGGCACATGAGTTCATCTTTGCTCACGCTTTCCTTGCCTTTGTTTGTAGTGCAATCACTTACAACTTCTTCCCCTCTTGTGGGATTCTCTTCTTCACTTCCGATGCAAATCCACGGTTTTTCTTCAGAGCCATCACACCCAGTTGTTTTTAAAAGGAGTGTGGATTCTGGAGTAGCTTCGGGGCGCACCGCAAAGCTAGGGCTGTTCGTGTTGCCGTTCGAGCCATACAAGTTATTGGCGTACACGCCACCGCTGCTCACAATGAACACGTGGAACCACGCATAGGTACTGTCTAAGTCGACACAGCGCGAAGCGAGGAAATAGCTCTTGTTAGTATTATCGAGATATTTGATATATTCTTCTATCTCTTCCACGACTTCATAGTACTCCTGATTAGAATAGACTTTATAGTCCTTCTTAGGTCCACCTAGGGCATGAACTTCTTTAAATACTCCCTTCTGGGAATATTCTTCCCTCGCCTTAGCATCTGCCAAAGCAAAAAAATTATTATATCCCTCTTTTCCTTTAAGACTGATTCTTCCTTTTGTGGACGGTCCACACATTACGTAACCTTTTTCTCTCTTGACGAGCCGAAAAAGTGCCTCTTTCCCATTGGGATACCTGACAAGGAAATAGTGCCCTTCTTGGATTATTTCCTTGGCAAGCGCTTCTTGGTAAGTCACAGTATTTTCCATAGATAGCATCTCCTTTTTAGTCTTATTGTGTCTGTTTGCAAGATATGCTTTTGTGCTCTGGATTAATATGCTAGTTTTTCTTAAATAAATTCTCCCCTTTCTTGTCATACTAAAAAGTTTAGCAATTGACATTTTAGATTTGTATTTTTATATTGTA
>CANPOS010000029.1 GCA_947575745.1 uncultured Clostridium sp. | reverse complement strand
CATTTTTTCTAAAAAGAAAAGACTGTCAACAAATTTTACTTTGTCAACAGTCTGGGAAATTATAAATATCATAATATTTATAATTTCTAGTATTGGAATATTAAGAATTATTAGTAAAAACAAACATGTAAGCATATTGCTTATTGGATTTTTATTAATGCTTCCAATAGGAATTAATGTAATGAATCTTATAGCACCAGATACTACTATGAATTTAGTTACAGGTTCAGGAATGATGACTTTAATTGTATTAGTAGCAATAATATATTACAAATTACCTAATAATTTATTAAATAATATAGTAAAATATGGATATATATTAATTTTATGTGCGCTAATATTTACTTTTTTATTGGAAAATACATTTACATATATGTGTAGGCAATCAACATATGAAAATTACAATGTAATCACTAATGATATATATAATAAAGCAACTGAATTATCAGATTATTCCAATGATAAAGAATGGATGTTTAGTAATGTGATAAAGTTCAGACCTAAAAATTATAATAAAGCAAATGGTTTTATATCTAATGATAATGAAACGTGGAATAATTATGGGGGAACAGTTCAAAATAGTAATTATTTTGAAAAATATTTAGGAATTAAAATAAAGATTTGCTCAAAAAGCAAGTATGCGGAGATTATAAAGACAGATGAATTTAAGGAAATGCCAGTATATCCAAATCCAGGTTCGATTGCAGTAATAAATGATATTATAGTAATAAAAGTGTCAGACAAAACATTTTAGAGATGATAAATTTATAAATGAGGAAGTAAAAATGAAAGAAGATATAACTACTGAAAAAATACACACACGGAGAATATTTAAAAGAAAAGGAAAAAACTAAAGATAGAATTATATATTTTGATGCATTAAATATTTTAGCTTGTATAAGTGTTGTGTTTTTGCATTGTAATGGACATGTACATACATATAGTCCAAATACTTATTGGATGACTAGTTTATTTTTTGAAGTGATATGTTATTGGGCAGTTCCAATATTTATAATGCTATCTGGTGCAACATTACTAAAATATAGAGAAAAATATGATACAAAAACTTTTTTTAAAAAGAGGTTTATGAAAGTATTAATACCTTGGGTAATATGGTCTTTAGTAATGTATGTTGTATATAGAAAGAATTTTGATCTATTTAACTTTGGGAAAGAGTTTATATACTGTAAAATAGAAACAATATATTGGTTTTTTCCATTAATATTATATTTATACTGTTTAATTCCAATTTTATCTATATTAACAGAAAAAGTAGAGTATAGAAAACTATTAAAAGGAATTGTTATATATTTGTTTATTATAAAAGGATTAATATCTCCTTTATGTAGAATTTTTGATATAAAATTTCCAACGATATTAGATTATTTTGCTAATCCTAGTGGATATATTATATTCTTAATATTGGGATATTTATTATCTACAAGTGAATTGTCTAAGAAAAAGAGAATTGTAATTTATATATTAGGAATAGGCTCAGCTCTAACAAGATATTTATACACATATTTCTTATCAACTAAGGAAGGAATTCTTAATAAAGATTTATTTGATTATTATTCATTTATTAGTATATTTTTATCAGTAGCAGTGTTTATATTTGTTAAAAATATTAATTGGGAGAAAATATTAAATAAATTACATATAAATCCTAAAATTTTAGCCAATATATCTAGTTGTAGTTTTGGAGTTTATTTAATCCATATGTTGATTAAAAGCAAAGCAACAAAATTCTTAGGATTGAATACATATAGTATATGGTATAGGACTTTGGGAGCTATAATGTTATATATTGTATGTGTACTAATAGTCTATTTTTTAAAAAAAATTCCAATGTTAAAGAAAACTGTACCATAGAATAGTAAGAAATGTAGAAGTTATCTTTTACATTTTTTATTATTCTATATAGCAATTCCTACAATAATATGATATACTTTAAAAATATAGATAAAAGAAATATAATTATAAATAATAAAATCAATATAACAAGGGGAAATATTTAATGAAAAAATATGATTACTTAATAGTAGGAGCAGGATTATTTGGAGCAATATTTGCATATGAAGCAAATAAAAAAGGAAAGAAATGCTTAGTGATAGACAAGCGTTCCCATATAGCAGGAAATGTTTATACAGAAAATATAGAAGATATAAATGTACATAAATATGGTGCACATATATTTCATACAAGTAATAAAAAAGTATGGGATTTTATTAAGCAGTTTACAGAATTTAACAGATACACTAATTCACCAGTTGCTATATATAAAAATGAATTATATAATATGCCATTTAACATGAATACATTTAATAAATTATGGGGGGTTATAACTCCTGAAGAAGCAAAGGCTAAAATTGAAGAAGAAAAAAAGAAATCAGGGATTACAGAACCTAAAAACTTAGAAGAACAAGCAATTAGTTTAGTAGGTAAGACTATATATGAAAAATTAGTAAAAGGTTATACAGAAAAACAATGGGGAAAAGAAGCAAAAGAGCTTCCAAGCTTTATAATAAAAAGATTACCTGTTAGATTTACTTATGATAATAATTATTTTAATGACTTATATCAAGGAATACCAATAGGTGGATATACGAAAATAATAGAAAAAATGCTAAAAGGAATAGATATAAAGTTAAATTGTGATTTCTTTGATAATAGAGAAGAATTAGAAAAAATAGCAGATAAAGTAATTTTCACAGGACAAATAGATAAGTATTATAATTACTGTTTTGGAGAGCTTGAATATAGAAGTTTAAAATTTGAAACAGAAGTCTTAGATATGGAAAATTATCAAGGAAATGCAGTTGTTAATTATACAGAATATGAAATTCCATATACAAGAGTTATTGAGCATAAACATTTTGAATTTGGAAATCAACCTAAAACAATTATAACTAGAGAATATCCAGATAAGTGGACTAAAGAAAAAGAGCCATATTATCCAATAAATGATGAAAAAAATAGTAAGTTATATGAGAAATATAAAGAATTAGCAGATAAAGATAATAAAGTTATCTTTGGTGGAAGACTTGGAAAATACAAATATTATGATATGGACAAAGTAATAGAAGAAGCAATGAATTTAGTAGATGATGTATTGTAGAGTTTTATAAAATGGGGGATAGTAACATGAATCAAAAAAGCCTTGAGACAATAGACACACACAAGATTTTAAAAAGGAATAATAAAAGCGATACAAAGTATAAATACAGTATTTGTTGCATTATATCATTACTATCTACTTATTCAATAACACATATATTGAAAAGTTCAACAGAGCAATTTCCAATATCTAATAGTATTTTATCAATTTTAGTTTTTATTGCCATATTTTTTACAATTAAATGTGCTATTGAAGTTACAAATAAAAGATTGTTTGTTATAGCTAGTGTTTTGGGAATATTTTTCTCAATTTGTTTAAATTTAGGGACAAATTTATATAAATATGAGCAAACAGGCATTAACAATATTGTAACTTGGTCTCATGTATTTTTTCTTTGGCCTATGCTAATAGCAGTTTTAATTCTATTACTAAATTACTTACCAAAGATAAATGAAATGGGTAAAAATGAAAAGGTAGAAAAATTTTTATCTAAAATAGAAAATAAGAAATATATTTTTTTCATAATATGGGGAGTAATATTTATTGCTTGGATACCAGGAATTATCGCAGCAAATCCAGGAGTTTACGGTTACGATAGTGTATATCAATTAAAATATTATATAACTGGAAATTTTAATCTTCATCATCCAATAATTCATACATATCTATTGGGATTTTTTATTGTGACACTCGGAAAAAATATTTTTGGGAGTTATGAAACAGGAATGCTCCTGTATTCAATATTTCAAATGCTTTTTATGTCATTAACTTTTGCTATAATATATACAAAATATATTATGAAAAGGAGTACACTTTTTATACGAATGTGCATCCTTTTACTTTTTATGTTCTTTCCATTAAATGCAATTATGTCTTTTTCAGCAACAAAGGATGTAATATTTGCAGGGTTTTATGCATTAGTGATAATGCAATTTCTTAAGATATCAGAAAACAACGAATTACTAAAACATAAAAGAGTAGTAATAAGTGTAATTATTACAACGTTTTTTATGTTAATTTTTAGAAGTCAAGGAAAATATATTTTTATTTTTGGAATGATTTTTGCATTTTTCTTCTTAAGAAGATATTGGAAGTCTTTGACTATTATAATTTTATCAGTTATAATATTATTTTCAATTTATTCAGGACCAGTAACAAAATTAATGGGAGGAAAAGAAGATACTAGAATGATTAATGAGATGATGAGTGTTCCTTGTATGCAATTATCAAGAACTATGCTTAATAATAAAGAAGAGTTAAATGAAGAAGAAATAGAATTAATAGAAAAATATATTCCTAATTATAAAGATTATAGATATTTCTCAGGAATTTCAGATAATATGAAGAATTCTTTTAATAGTAAACTTTTTAAAGAAAAACCATCAGAATTTATAAAGTTATGGATAAAAGTTGGAATAAAATGCCCAATATCTTATATTGATGCATTTGCTAGAATTACTATTGGTCTTTGGTATCCAGATATGAATTATCGAGATTATGAAGCCTATCATCCATATTGGGAATATAGATTGACTGGAGAGAAGAATGCAGAAAGATTTAAAGGATATATATTATTAGATAGAAAAACTCCTCAAGGTATGAAGTGGTTATCAGATATATATGAAGATCTAACATATAAAAATTCATATCAATCAATTCCAATAGTTTCAATGCTATTTAGTTCAGGATTTATGGTATGGTGTGTGTTTATGTATATAGCAATTTGTATTTATTATCGTAAATATAAGCATTTGGTTGCAGTATCTTTTATAATAGGATTATGGCTAACATTATTGTTAGGACCAGTAGTTTTATATAGATATATATACCCAATTGCAGTATGTATACCAATGCTTATTGTATCAGTATTAGATTTTAATAAAAAGGAGATAGAAAATAATGGATAAAATAGCTGTATTAATACCATGTTATAATGAAAGCAAAACTATAAGAAAGGTAGTTGAAGATTTTAAGAAAGAGTTGCCAGAGTCAACAGTATATGTGTATGATAACAATTCGACAGATGAAACAGCCCAAATTGCAAAACAAGCTGGAGCTATAGTAAGATATGAAAAAAAGCAAGGAAAAGGCAATGTAATAAGGAGAATGTTTAGAGAGATAGATGCTGAATGTTATATTATGATTGATGGAGATGATACTTATTCAGCAGAAGATGCAAAACAGATGAAAGAATTTGTTTTAGAAAAGAATGTAGATATGGTTATAGGAGATAGATTATCATCATCATATTTTACAGAAAATAAAAGGTTGTTTCATAATACAGGGAATGTATTGGTTAGAAAGTTAATTAATATTATATATAAAAGCAATATAAGAGATGTTATGACAGGATATAGAGCTTTCTCATATAGATTTGTAAAAACATTTCCAGTATTATCTAAAGGATTTGAAATAGAAACAGAAATGACAATACATACATTAGATAAAGATATGGGAATTGAGAATGTAATTATTGAATATAAAGATAGACCTAGTGGAAGTTCTTCAAAATTAAACACATATTCAGATGGATTTAAAGTAATAAAGACAATATTTAATCTATATAAAAATTACAGACCATTATCATTTTTCACATGGTTATTTGCTATATTGGCGATAATGGGCACATGGTTATTTATACCAGTAGCTATTGAATATTTTGAAACTGGTTTAGTACCTAAAATGCCAACTCTTGTAGCAAGTGTATTTTTCTATTTATTTGCAATACAGTCATTGTTTAGCGGTCTAATATTGGATACAATAGTGAAAAAGGACAAGCAGAGATTTGAAATAGAACTTAATAGGTATGAAGACGAATTTAAGAAACAAATTTATATTGTAGAAAAAGATGAGATTTGAAAATAATTTGGCGTAGTTAAAATGACAAGAAATAAGATAGAAATTTTAATTAATGATAATTTAACTCAGACATAATAAATTAGAAGAGTTTAATAAATTATTATCAGAATTTTATACAACAAATAATAAAGAGAAAATAAAACAATTTATATTTAATAATTGTATTGATGGAATAATATTTGAAGAATAAAAGTAAGGGCTATATAGGAGAAATCCTTATATAGTCTTTGCTTTTTATTTAAGGATATTATATAATGAAAAAGCCAAAGAAGGAACTCACGAAAGTAGAAAGGTAAAACAAATTAAATGAAAGAGATAAAAATAGATAAAAAAATAATTTTAAATATCATAATTACTATAATAGCATTTTTTGCAACATGCTCTATACCATATATAATTAATTTTGAAAATAATCTGACTTATTCAAATAGCATAATATCTTTAATAATATTTGTAAGTTTTATATATTTATTAAAGAAAACAATAAAAATAGAAAATACTGAAAAAATAAAAAACGTAAGTATTTTAGGAATAATATTTTCAACATTTTTAGTATTAGGAAATAACATAAAAACAAATGGAACAGTAGAGTATAAAAATATAAAAATGTATTTTGCGATAATTTTTATTTCATTTATTATAAGTTCACTATTAGTAGAAATATATAAAATAATCGAAAAAATCGAGAACAAAAAAGATAAAGAAAGAGTACATAAATTAAGTAAAAAGAAGAGAACGTTAATAATATTTTCAATAATAATTATCTGCTGGATACCAGTGCTTTTAGCAGCATACCCAGGATATTTTTGTTATGATGCACAAGTTCAATTTGATGATTATACAGAAAATAATGTAACAACATGGCATCCGCCAATACACACTTTTACATTAGGATTTATTATAACTCTTATAGAAAAAATTACACACTCATATAATATTGGGATTTTTGTATATACTTGTTTACAAATGATTATTGTTGCAAGCTGTTTTACATATTGCATATCATTTTTAGAAAAATACAAGGTTTCAAAAATAATTAGAATAATATCAATAATATATTATGCAATATTTCCAGTTGTTGTAATGTTTGCAATGTGTTCGACTAAAGATACTATATTTTCTGCTATTGTGGTAGTTAGTATAATTAAGGCATTAGAAGCATTATTAGATAAAGAAAAGTTTTTAAATTCAAATTGGCAACAAATAAAATTTGCATTGATAATTTTTTTAGCAATGGTATTTAGAAATAATGCTATATATGCTTATATTCCTTTTTTAATAGTATTTACAATATCATTTAAAAATAAAAATGCAATAATGCCAATTATTGAAATAATTATTCTTTATCTTGCATATACAATTTTGATATATGGTGTATTTCATGTATCAAGAACTAAGAATGTTGAGGCATTTTCAGTACCTTTGCAACAAATAGCAAGAGTATATAATTATAATTATGAAAGTTTGACAGATGAGGAATTAGATAAGATATATGAATATACAACAGATGAACAGCTAAAACAGTATTTACCAGAATGTTCGGATTTTATAAAAGAAGACGTGTATTTAAAAAATATAGGATATGGTGAATTTTTCAAATTGTGGTTTGGTATAGGTATAAAAAATCTAGGAATTTATATTGATTCATTTTTAGAAAATACACTAGGATTTTGGTATCCAGATACAATTATAAATGGATATAACAGAAAAGTGCCAGAGATATATAGTGAAGAAACTTCATATTTTGCTGTAACATGTGAAAGTCCAGGAACAGAAGATAGTAAAATACCATGGTTAAAGAATATATATTATAAAATATCGAGATATACTATTATGCAAAAAATACCAGTAGTATCAATGCTATTTTCTGTTGGAGCAATGTCGTGGGCAATGTTTATAGCTTTAGGCTATAGTATATATAAAAGAAGAAAAGAAATTTCTATGGTACTCGGAATTATTTTATTGTTATGGCTAACAGTATTATTAGGTCCAATGGTACTAGTAAGATATGCCCTAATATTATTCTTTGGCTTTCCATTAATACTAGCTTTTACTCTAAATGGGGATAGGTTTAGGAATGAATAAAAAGTATGTAAATTATTGCTTGACCAAGCAATAATTTACATAAAAAAATACATTTTTTTCAAAAAAACACTTGCAATTATCAAAAAAATCTGTTATCATAAATAATAGTTTTAAATTTAATTCAAAAAAGTGCAATCGCACAAATCAATTATAAATTGATATTCAAAATAAAACCCAAGAAAGAGAAAAATATGAAATTATCTAAAAACGTAAAAATAACGATGTTATTTTTGTTTACTTTATTTGCTATTTCAATATTTATTGTAAGCACAAAGAATATTATAGTAGAACACTTTCAAAAAGAACTAGAAACAAGTATAGAAGAAAAGCTAGACAAAAATGATAAAAAAGAAAAATCAGAGGACAAAATAATATTTGAAAATGGAGAAATAGGTTTTATAATTCTACCTACTTTAGATTTAAAAGCACCAATTAAAGAAGGAACAACGAGTGATATTTTAAAATATTCAGTAGGACATTTTACAGAAACAAATCTGTGGGAGGGAAATGTAGCACTAGCATCACATAATGATGGCTCATATGCTCACTATTTTTCAAGGATAAATGAACTTAAAAATGGTGAAGAAATAATATATATAACTAATATGGGAGAAAGGAGATATAAAGTAGTAGAAAACAAAATAATTGAAGAAACAGATATAAATATCTTAGAGGATACAAAGGAAAATATTATAACACTAGTAACATGTGTAAAAGGAAAAAGAAACAAAAGGCAATGTATTATAGGAAAAGAAATAAATTAGAGAAAGGAAAATTTTATGATAAAAAAAATTTTTATAATATTTACTTTTATATTAATAATATTTAATATAGCAAAAGTAGAAGCAATGTCAATATTAACAAATTCAGAAGAAAATCAAATAACAAAAGAATATTCAGTTGAAGATGAAACAGAAAGAGGAAACTCAAGATTAACAATAGAAGTACGAGATTTAGAAGATTGTGTAAGAATAGCAAATGCAAAGGTTTTAATAGAAAATAAAAATGGAACATGGAAGGAAGAATATATAACTGATGAAGAAGGATTTATTTATATAAAAGGTTTAAATGCAGGAGAATTTAATATACAAGTATTAGAAGTTCCAGAAAAATATATTCTTGACGAAATGGTATATACTGTGGCAATTGGAGAAAATTCATTTCAGGGACAATTAATTGGAGTATACCATAAAGTAGGAGAATTACTAATAAAATGTTACAAAAAAGGTGTGACATTTGAAGTAATCACAGAAAACTGCTTTGGAACATACACATCAGATGATAAAGGAGAAGTTTGTTTAAAGAATTTAATTGTTGGAAATTGCAAAATAACACCATATCCATTAGAAGGAGATGTAATAGGAGAAACAGTTGAAACTGAGATAGAAGAAAATAAATTAACAGAAGTAGTATTTTTTAATGCTTCAGAAGACAAAGAGCAAGAAGAGGAGATACCAAAGGATAATATAGATAAAGAACAAGAAGATGATAAGGACAATGAGAATGAGGATAAAGAAGCAATACCAGAAGATAATAATCAACAGAATAGCATAAAAGAAGAAAACAATGAAAAAAAGGAAGAAGTAGATAATAATAAAGAAAATGAAAAAATAGAAGATAATTCTCAAAGTATAAAGAAAGAAGAAATAAAAATAGACAAACCAGCCATAATTTATACACCAGAAGAAAAAGAAAAAAATAACAATGCTAATACTGAAAAAGAAACAGAAAACAAAAAGCAAGAAGAAAATATAAAAGAAGATGAAGAAAAACAAAAAACAGAGGAAAAACAAGATAAAGGAAAAAACAAAATAGAAAACACAGAATTGGCAAGAAATCAAATTTTAGAAAATCAAAGTAATCAAACCAAACTACCAAAAACTGGAAATGATTATTTCGAAGTTAAACTAATTATATTTAATTCAATAATTTTTATAGTCTTTATATCTATTATGTATATACATAAAAAAAGACAGACCAATAATAGTCTGCCTTGTCGGAGAAATTACAAAATAATACAAATCAATCCACCACTACCTTCATTAACAATACGTTCTAAAGTTTCTTGAAGTTTTAATTGAGCATCTTCAGGCATTCTGTATAATTTATTTTGTAATCCTTCATTTACAAGTTCATGTAAACTTTTTCCAAAAATATTAGATTCCCAAATTTTCTTAGGATCAGTTTCAAACTCAGAAAGTAGGTAAGTTACTAGTTCTTCAGATTGTTTTTCAGAACCAACAATAGGAGAAACCTCAGTAGTTATGTCAGCACGTATCATGTGTATACTAGGGGCTTTAGCTTTTAGTTTTACACCAAATCTAGAACCCTGTTTAACCATTTCAGGCTCATCTAAAATTAAATCATCCATAGAAGGAGTAACAATACCATAACCTTTAGCCTTTACTTCCTCTAATGCATAAGCAATTTTATCGTATTCCCTCTTAGTATATGCAAGAGAAGTCATAGTAGAGAATAAATCACCTTCGTTTTCAACGGTAACACCGGTCATTTCAGTTAAAATTTGATAGAAAAGAGAATCATTTAAAGAAATACTTATAGTTACATTTCCATTTCCTAGGTTAATTTCATTAAGAGCAGTAGAAGTTATAATATCAGTATTTTTTATAGAAGAGATACTTTCATCAACTTGTTTTAAAACGGATATATTGCTAAAAGCCCCTTTTATATCAGTATATAATTGTTGTTTTAACCAATGCTCATCTGATAAAGCATCAACCCATTTTGGTAAATTGATATTCATTTGTTCAATAGGAAACTCATATAAAAGTCTACCAAAGATATCATTAATATTATCTATTGATAAATTAGAGCAATCAGTAGGTAATACAGAAACAGAATATTTTTCTTCAAGTTTTGTAGCAAGTTTTTGAGAATAATCAGAAGAAGGATCATCAGTATTTAAAACAATTACAAAAGGTTTATTAAGTTCTTTAAGTTCAGAAACAACCCTTTCTTCGGCAGAGATATAGTCCTCTCTTGGTATATCTGTTATACTTCCATCAGTTGTAACTAATATTCCAATAGTAGAATGCTCAGAAATAACTTTTTTAGTGCCAAGTTCTGCAGCAGTTTCAAAAGGAATTTCTTCTTCAGACCAAGGAGTTTTTACCATTCTTGGTACGTCATTTTCTAAATATCCAATAGCGTTATTTACCAAATATCCAACACAGTCAACAAGCCTTGTTTTAAAACGTATATTATCTCCAAGAGTAATTTCAATAGCCTCATTTGGAATAAACTTTGGCTCAGTAGTCATAATAGTTCTGCCAGCTGCACTTTGAGGAAGTTCATCTAAAGCCCTTTCTTTTTTGTATTCGTTTTCAATATTTGGGATAACAAGTAAATCCATGAAATTCTTAATAAAAGTAGACTTACCAGTTCTTACAGGACCTACAACGCCTATATATATATCGCCATCAGTTCTTGATTTAATATCCTGATATAAGCTTAAATTTTCCATTCTTTCTCATCCTTTCTTTATATAATTTGAAAAAGAATTAGTATAGTGCTAGGCGGACAAAATTGAAATTAGTAAGACGTGCTTTTGCACGTTGATTTAATTTCAATTGTGGTCTAACAACGCAATATGCTGATTATTTTTCAAATTAAAATGTTTGTACAATCGATAATACTAATGTATATTAGCTAAGAATTTGAAATATTACTAAAAAAATAAAATTTGATAAACAAAGACAAATATTATATAATTAATTAAATATATGAAATAAGGAAGAAGAATATGAAAGTTGTAATAGTAGGCGGAGGAGCAGCAGGGATGCTTGCAGGAATTTCAGCTGCAAAACAAAAATGTGAAACAATAATATTAGAAAAAATGAATACTGTACGGAAAAAAGCTTAGAATAACGGGAAAAGGAAGATGTAATATAACAAATGCAATAGATATAGAAGAATTTATAAAAAACATTCCAGGAAATGGAAGGTTTTTATATAGTGCGTTCCAGAAATTTACAAATAAAGATATTGTAGAATTATTAAAAAAAGAGGGACTTGAAACAAAAGTAGAAAGAGGAAACAGGATATTTCCAGTTACAGACAGTGCCACAAGTGTTGTAGAAGCTTTATATAGAATATTAATAAAATTAGGAGTCAAAATTGTAGAAAATGCAAATGTTACAGATTTAGAAATAAAAGAAGGCAAAGTCATAGGAGTAAAATATATTCTAAATAATAAAGAAGAAAGAATACAAGCAGATAAAGTAATACTTGCAACAGGAGGAGTTAGTTATCCACTAACAGGTTCAACAGGAGATGGGCAAGAGATTACAAAAAAATATGGGCACAATATAAAACAAATGAAGCCTGCTCTTGTACCACTAGAATGTTATGAAAAAGAGATATGTAAAAAGTTACAAGGACTTAGTTTAAGAAATGTATCAGTAAAATTAATAGACAAAAGTAAAAATAAAAAAATATATGAAGATTTTGGAGAAATGTTATTTACACATTTTGGAGTCACAGGTCCAGTTATAATAAGTTCATCATCACATTTAGTAAGATATAAAAATATAAAAGAGTTACTAGAATCAAGGCAAATAAAACTAATCATAGACTTAAAGCCAGCCTTAGATTTAGAGAAATTAGATATGAGAATAATAAGAGACTTTGAAAAATACAAAAATAAAAGCTTTAAAAATAGCTTAAATGATTTACTGCCACAAAAAATGATAGATATAATAATAGAAATATCAAATATTAATCCAGAAAAGAAAGTAAATGAAATAACTAGAGAAGAAAGAAAAGAGTTAGGAGAAATAATTAAAAATTTTAAATTTACAATAAGTAGATTTAGACCTATTGAAGAGGCAATTGTCACATCAGGTGGGATTGATATAAAAGAAATTAATCCAAAAACAATGGAATCTAAATTAATTAAAGGATTATATTTTGCAGGAGAAATAATAGATGTTGATGGATATACAGGAGGATTTAACTTACAAATTGCATGGTCAACAGGATATGTAGCGGGAGATATAATAAATTAAGTAAATTATATCTTAAAAGGAGAGAAACATGGAAAAATTTAAAACCATAGAAAAAGAAGCAGAAGGAGTCGTAATAGAAAAAAAGTCGAAGTTTATTTCTAATATATTTTATATAGAAAGTGAAAAAGAAGCAGAAGAAATACTAAATAAAATTAGAAAAAAGTATCATGATGCAAGGCATCATTGTTATGCTTATAGAATAAAAACAACAAATGGAATAGAACAAAAACAAAGTGATGATGGAGAACCATCGGGAACAGCAGGTGCACCAATGCTAAATATTCTAGAAAAAAGAGAGTTAGCAAATGTTATAGCAATAACTACTAGATATTTTGGAGGTATACTTTTAGGAACAGGAGGGCTAGTAAAAGCCTACTCAGATTCTTTAAAGGAAGCACTTCAAAATACAAAAGAGGTATTTAAAGAAGAAGGATATGTTGTAGAGATAATATCTGATTATACTGAAAGTTCAAAAATTGAAAATATATGTGTAAAAAACAATATTAATATTGTAAAAAAAGAATATGGAGAAAAAGTAAAAATAATTATAAAAATCAATGACGAAAAATATAAAAAAATAGTCGAAAAATGTATAAAAGTGGATTACCAAAATATTACAACTAAAATAATAGAAAAGAAATTTATAGAATCAAATATAATATCTTAAAAATATTGAAAAATCAACAATAAACCAAAATCGAATAAAAAGATAAATGTAAAAATAAAATAGAAAAAATTAAAAATAGTAGAAAAAGTATTGCTAAATTTTGGAAAAAGTAATATAATGCGAAAATGTAAAAAATTTACAAAAAATAAAGTTAGGAGGAAACAAAAGTGAAGGACAAATTGTCGATTTTGGTAGCGGATGATAATGTAGACTTTGCCAAAAATTTAACAAACTATATTGAAAAGGAAGATGAAATGGAGGTTATTGGTATTGCAAAAGATGGCTTAGAAGCAGTAGAAATGATAAAAAATACTAAACCAGATATTGCAATTATAGATGTAATAATGCCTCAATTAGACGGATTAGGAGTACTAGAAAGAATAAATGAAGCTAATCTTGATAAGAAGCCACTTTCAATAGTGCTTTCAGCAGTAGGACAAGACAAAATAACTGCCAGAGCATTAGAATTAGGAGCACAATATTATGTAGTAAAGCCTTTTGATATAAGTCTTCTTATGAAAAGAATAAAAGAACTTAAATTTTATAAACCAACTCGGAATTAAAAACTCAAGTTTAGGCAAAGATTTCAAAACTCCATATATAGACATAGTACCAGATAAAACAAAAGAAGTAGAAAATTTAGAAGCACTAGTTACAAATATAATACATGAAATAGGAGTACCAGCACACATAAAAGGATATCAGTATTTAAGAGAGGCAATAATGATGGTGGTAAATGATATAGATATAATAAACCAAATTACTAAACAATTATATCCAGATATAGCTAAAAAGTTTAAAACTACACCTTCAAGAGTAGAAAGAGCCATTCGTCATGCAATAGAAGTAGCATGGGGAAGAGGACAAGCAGATGTAGTAGAAAGCATATTTGGATACACAGTATCAGCTGCAAAAGGAAAGCCAACAAATAGTGAATTTATTGCAATGATAGCAGACAAGCTAAGGCTTGAATTAAAGACAGCGTAGAAGAATTATGATAAAGCTAGAGCCCGCAAGGTATAACCTTGCGGGCTCTGCTGTGAAAATCACTAACCTGTAATCTTACCCAAACGAATATCGTTGATGTATTCGATATAACCATTAGAGTCTATGAGGAAATTGACGATTTGCTCGGTAACAGCGTCGTTTTCGAGAATAGCGATAGCAACAGAAGTAGGTATGCTACTTTTGATATTGTTCTCATCTTTGACAAGAGTGCAATTTTCAGCCAGAATAGCCAAGGTTGTTTCACTACACAGCTCAGACTGAGCAACCAAAAGCCATACAAATTGGGATTTGCAACAAGCAAGCGCCGACATGACAGTCGCAGTAGCGCTAGGGTGATCGATTAAAGACGATGCCAAGCGTATAACGTTGGCTTGATCATTACCCAAATCGGATTGCGCACAGTATGCAGCAATGAATAAAAGCTGTGATTCTGTTGCCTCGGGATACGTTGCCACAGTTAGCAAGTCCTCAAACTTGCCACTTACCATCATTTGCGTAAGCTCTGCTTGGGTATAAGCGGTAGGTTCTTCAGGAGCATCCGTGGTGGATTCTTCAGGAGCCTTTTTCGTCTCAGCCGATTTGGCAAAGGTATGTTCCATGTCTTGGACTTGATTGACAAGATCATGAATTTGGTTGCTGTTATAGGTAAGAGAATTATCTAGCACTGCAAAACCAATGCATACCAAAGCTGCGATGGCTACAATAATTAGTATTGCGGGCCAATTTGCTTTCCGAGTGTTGTTTTCTTCCATGATTTTCACCTTTTTTCCTTTCATTACATATAGTTTTGAAGGTACATACGAAAGACTAAACTAAGTCATTTCATATATAATTATATCATATTTACATAATTGAGTCAAAAAATGGACTTAAATAAAATAATAAAATCTAAAATAAATACTTGTTTTAATTTAGATAATATGATATAAAAATAATAGAAACAAAGTCTTAAATGAAAGGCGGAAATTCAAAATGTATGACGAAGATAAAAAAACAATATTAATCGTAGATGATGAACAATCAATAATAGACATACTAGTATATAATCTAAAAAAAGAAGGATATAATACAATAGAAGCAACAGACGGAGTATCAGCTGTTGAAATGGCATTAGAACAGAAGCCTAACCTAATATTATTAGATATAATGCTTCCCAAAATGGATGGACTAACAGCTTGTAAAAAAATTAAAAATGCACTAAATGTACCAATATTAATTTTATCCGCAAAAGATGAAGAACTAGATAAAATAGTAGGCTTAGAATTAGGTGCAGATGACTATATAACAAAGCCATTTAGTGTTAGAGAATTAATGGCAAGAGTAAAAGCAAATTTAAGAAAGTCAGAAGTAATAGTATCAAATGCTGAAACAAAACCAGAAAGAGAAGAACATAAAATAGAAGTTGGAGATTTATTGCTAGATATAGATAGATTTGAAGTAAAAGTAAGAGGTCAAAAAGTAGACTTAACAGTAAGAGAATTTGAAGTATTAAAATATTTAGCAACACAACCACGGACAAATAGTGTCAAGAGAACTACTACTTGAAAAGGTTTGGGGATATGAATATTTTGGAGATATAAGAACAGTAGATGTTACAGTAAGAAGAATAAGAGAAAAAATAGAAGATGACACAACAAACCCACAAATACTTGTAACAAAAAGAGGAGTTGGGTATTATATCGCAAAACCGGAGTAAAAAAAGGAATACAATTTGCTAAAGCAAATTGTAGCTGATGCTGTAAAGAGTAAAACTCTAATAGCATCATTAAAAAAAGGGTGCTAAAGCTAGCACCCTTCTTTAAAAGGAGAAAAAACAAATGCTAAGAAATCTACAAATAAAAATAGTACTAATATTTTTAGTCTTAGGAATAATAATAATCGGAACAATGGGGTACGTAAACCATATAAACTTACAAAACATAATGAGACAACCAATAAATGATATTAATGAATATAGAACAATGATAAAAACATATCAAGAACAGTCAGAACTAATAACGATAATAACAATAATAATATTTACAATGATATGCATACTAGTTGGGATATTTGTCACGCAAAAAGTAATAGCACCAATAAGTAGACTAATAAACAATGCAAAAAAAATAACAGCAGGAGAAGAAATAGAAACAAAGGAACTAGATCAAGAAAAAAGCCAAAGTGAAATAGACGATCTAGTAAATGCTTTTTATATGATGACAAAAGAATTAAAAGAAAATTTAAATGAAGTATCTAGAAAAAAGAACCAAATAGAAACAATACTACTTCATATGACAGATGGAATAATAGCATTTAATATGGAAGGAAGGATAATATTAACAAATCCAGCAGCGACAAGACTACTTAGGCTTATTCCAGAAGACGAGAACTTTGAAAAAATATTTGAAAAATTGGATGTAGAAGTAAATCTAGAAAAAATAATATATCTGGAAAATTGGACATCAACAGAAGAAAAAGTAACAATAGGAGACAATCATGTCAATTTATACTTTGCACCATTGAAAAACGAAGATGAGACACCAGCAGGCGTAATAGTTGTAATACAAGACATAACAGAACATGTAAAACTAGACAATATGAGAAAAGAATTTGTTGCAGATGTATCACATGAATTGAAAACACCAATAACTTCAATAATGGGATATGCAGATACTTTGCTAGAAGACGAATATGACAAAGAAACAAAAGACAAATTCTTAACAGTAATTGCAACAGAAGCTAGGAGAATGGCAAAACTAGTTACAGATCTTTTATCATTATCAAGATATGATAATGATGAAATAAACACACAAAAAGAAGAATTTGATTTAGGAGAACTTGTAAAACAATGTCAGGACAAAGTGCAAATAGAATTAGACAAAAAGCATCATACAGTAGAATGCTTTGTAACAGCAAACGTTCCAGCAGTGTATGCTAATAAAGAGGGAATAGAAAGAGTAGTACTAAATATATTAACAAACAGTATAAAGTATACACAAGAAGGTGGGAATATCAAGATATATGTTGGATTTGTGTACAATGACGCATATATAAAAATCATAGACAATGGAATAGGAATTCCAGAAGAAGACTTAACACGTATATTTGATAGATTTTACAGAGTAGACAAAGCAAGAACAAGAGAAATGGGGGGAACAGGACTTCGGACTTTCAATTGCTAAAGAGATATTAGACAAAAACGATGGAAGTATAGACATAAAAAGTAAAAAAGGAGAAGGAACAGAAGTAGTAATTAAAATACCAACAAAAAAATAGTTCAAATACTTGATTTTAGAGATAAAAAAGGTATATAATTAAAAATAGACTAAAAGCCCATAATTCGGAAGGAAGTGCACAAATGGACATAGAAAAGAAAGAAAATTTAAGAGAAGTTATAGAATGGATTGCATGTATAATAATTGCAGTTACACTTGCATTACTAGTAAGACATTATGTGTTTACCCCAACAGTTGTAAATCAAGAATCAATGTATCCAACTTTAATAGATAAGGAAAGACTAATACTAAATAGATGGTGTATTACTAGGAAAGAAGAAATAAAAAGAGGAGAAATAATAACATTCGAAGCACCATCAGTTATAGATGAAGATGAAATAGAATTCGATTCAAATAAACCAGTTGCGATATATGACAACGAACCAAAGAATATATTCACGAAATTTATACGTTATGTTTTGGAAATTAATAAAACTAGCTATATAAAAAGAGTAGTTGCAGTGGGAGGAGACCACATTTTAATAGAAGATGGAAAAGTATATGTAAATGGAGAATTACAACAAGAAGATTATTTACAACCAGATGTAACAACAGAGAGGACAGGAAAATTCTATGATTTAACAGTACCAGAAGGATATGTATTTGCTATGGGAGACAATAGAGGGAAAAGTAGAGATTGTAGAGGATTTGGTTGTATACCACTAGAAAAAATAGAAAGCAAAGTAGCAATAAGATTTTGGCCATTTAATAAATTTGGAAAAGTTAAATAATTTGGGTAAGAAAGAAGGATAGCACAGATTGAAAAATGCTGGGATAAAAGAACTACTAAAAAATACAATAAAAGCTGATAAAATTGTAAATGGATATATATTTTCAGGAAGTGGTAATACCAAAAATTATGAATATGCAAAAGAATTTTCGAAAATGATATTATGCTTAGAACCAGAAGAAGGTAGTTGCGGAAAATGTAAATCATGCATAATGTTTGAAGACGATAACAACCCAGATTATTTTGAGATAAATAAAGAGCAAACAGATAGTATAAAGATAGACGAAATAAGAGAAATGCAAGAAAAAATTATAGAAAAACCAATTATATCAAAAAAGAAAGTGTATGTCATAAACAATGCAGAAAAAATGACGATAGAAGCACAAAACTGTCTGTTAAAAACTTTAGAAGAACCACCAGAATTTATAACAATAATACTCGTTTCAAACAACGAGAATACGATACTTGCAACAATAAAATCAAGATGCACAAAAATAGCTTTTACAGAAGAAACTCAAAAAGCGATAACAGAAGAAAACAAAGAAAGATTTGAAGTCTTAGAAAAAGTATTTGGAAATGTAGAAAAATACTTAAGCATAGATTTACTAAATAAGATAGATGTATTATACAAAGACAAAGAAAATATATTTGAAAGTTTAGACTACATAAACACAGTACTAATAGAAAGAGCAAAAAAGGACACCAAATATTTAGATTATATAGACTATGTAGAAGAAACAAAAAACAAGCTAAAATCTAATAGCAATTATGATATGAGTATAGATAATTTAATTCTAAAGATTTGGGAATAGGAGGCATAAAAGTTTGAAAACAATAGTAGGAATTAGAATAAAAAAACCAGGCAAAGTATATTACTTTGATCCAGGCAAGTATCAATTTAATATAGGAGACTTTGTAATAGTTGAAACAGCACTTGGAGAAGAATATGCAGAAGTAGTAATACCAAATAAAGAAGTATCAGAAGAAAGAATAATTACACCTTTAAAGCCAGTAAAAAGAAAAGCAACAGAAAAAGATACAAAGCATTATGAAGAGAATAAGAAAAAAGAAAAAGAAGCATTTGATATAGCATTAAAAAACATCAAAAAGCATAATCTAGATATGAACTTAATAGATGTTGAGTTCAAATTTGATAATAGCAAAATACTATTTTATTTCACAGCAGATGGAAGAATAGATTTCAGAGAATTAGTAAAAGATTTAGCGGCAATATTTAAAACAAGAATAGAACTAAGACAGATAGGAATAAGAGATGAAATAAAAAGAATTGGTGGAAATGGAATATGTGGAAGAGAACTTTGCTGTTGTTCATACCTATCAAATTTTGAAACAGTATCGATAAAAATGGCAAAAGAACAAAATTTATCACTTACACCTTCAAAGATATCTGGAGCATGTGGAAGACTTATGTGTTGTTTGAAATATGAACAAGAGGTATATGAAGAAAAACTTTCAAGACTTCCAAAACCGGGAGCAATAGTAAAGACACCAGAAGGAGAAGGCACAGTAGAGAGCGTAGAAACACTAAAAGAAATAGTAAAAGTAAAAATAGAAGACAAAGACAATATAAAAATAAAAAAATTTCCAGTAAGTGAAATAAAAATAATAAAAGATGCACAAATAGAAGAAGAAACAGTAGAAGATAGTGAATTAAAAGAACTAGAACAATTAGAAGAATTAGACAAAAAAGATATGAACTAAAAAAGTTAGATTATTAATATAATAAACTAAATTAAATTTGGAAAAGAAACGAGTATTGCTAGGCGTTTCAAATCAAAAAAGCGGAGGTGTGCTTTTGCACATTGAGCATTTTTTGTATTTGAAATAACGAAGAAAGACGATGTTTATTTTTCAAATTTTAGAAAGGGGGGAAAAAGATGGCATACAAAATAACAGACAAATGTATAAGCTGTGGAGCATGTGCAGCAAATTGCCCAGTAGAATGTATATCACAAGGAGAAGAAAGATTTGAAATAAATAAAGACTTATGTATAGGATGTGGAACTTGTGCTGGCGTTTGCCCAGTAGAAGCACCAGTCGAGGAGTAATACATAAAATTCCAAAAGTTACAGAAAGAGATTACAAAAATGTAATCTCTTTTTTCTTAACTTTATGGCTTTTTTTGAGCAGGTGCGACAATCTTCTTCGTCCCAAATGTCGCACTCCAAATGTCGCAATTTTTTTATTGTAATTATTTTGTAATTGTGATATACTTTCTACTTGAGGAGGCAAAAAATGGCAATATATGAATATAAGACACAAATAAGATTTAATGATATAAATGAAAATAATGAACTATCAGACAAAGGACTACTAAATATATTGGCAGAAGCAGCAGGAGTACATTCGCAAGAAGTTGGATATGGGTTAAATAATCTAGAAGAAACAAACTGCACATGGATGATTTTATACTGGAAAGTAAAAATATTCAAAAGGCCAAAATGGAAAACAGAACTAATAATTAAAACATGGGCAAGTGGATATAATAGAGCAGTTACATGGAGAGACTTTGAGGTATATGACGAGCAAGGTGAAAAAGTTGCGGTAACAAGTACACAATGGGTGGCAATAGATTTAAGAGAGCGGAGAAATACTAAAAATTACAGATGAAATGATTAACAAATATGGATTAGTAGAAACAAAAGTATTTGAAGAAAAGCTAACTGGAAGAATAAAAGAACCTGAAGATATGAAGAAAACTTATGAATACACTACAACAAGAAGAGATATAGACACAAATCACCATGTGAACAATGTAGTTTATCTAGAATTTGCATATAATGCACTTCCAAAAGATATTAGTATTAATTTTGATAGTTTAGAAATATATTATAAAAAACAAATCAAAATAGGAGAAACAATACACTGTTTATATAAACAAGAAGAAAATAGTCATATAATTGCTATAAAGAGCCAAGACGAAAAAACTTTACACGCAATACTAAAATTTACTTAAATTTTTAATATATAAAAAAGGAGGTAATGTCATGATAGAAATAAGATGGCATGGAAGAGGAGGACAAGGAGCAAAAACAGCATCTTTGTTACTTGCAGATGCAGCCTTCAATACTGGAAAATATATACAGGGATTTCCTGAATATGGACCAGAAAGAATGGGAGCACCAATTACAGCATATAACAGGATAAGTACAGAACCAATAACAATACATAGTAACATCTATGAACCAGACTATGTAGTAGTTGTAGACGATACATTACTTGAAGCAGTAGATGTAACAGCTGGACTAAAGAATACAGGAGCAATAGTAATAAACACAACAAAAGAAGAAGAATACATAAAGTCTAAACTAAAAGGATATGAAGGAGAAATATATACAGTAGATGCTAGAAAAATATCTTTAGAAACACTTGGAAAATACTTTCCAAATACACCAATGCTTGCAGCAATAGTTAAGGTAAGTAAAGTAATGACAGATGAAGAATTACTAAATGATATGCAAGGCTCATTTAAGCATAAATTTGCAAAAAAGCCAGAAGTAATAGAAGGGAATATGAATGCACTTAAGATGGCTTTGAACGAAGTCAAAAAAATATAAAACGAGGAGGATTAACAATGAAGATAACACCAAATAGCCCAGCGGAAGAAATGACAACTGCGGGAAATATATATGAAGCAGGAAACGCTAGAGAATTTAAAACAGGAGACTGGCGTTCACAAAAACCAGTATATATAAGCGAAAAATGTAAACAATGTGGACTATGCTTCCCTGTTTGTCCAGATGACAGCATACCAGTAAACAAAGAGCAAAAAAGAGAAGACTTTAATTATGACTATTGCAAAGGATGCGGAATATGTGCAAAGGTTTGTCCATTTGGAGCAATAGAAATGAAATAAAAAGGAGAGAAAAATAATATGAGAGAAAGATTAAGCGGAAATGAAGCAGCAGCAACAGCAATGAAGCAAATAAACCCAGATGTTGTTGCAGCCTTCCCTATAACACCTTCTACTGAAATACCACAATATTTCTCAACATTTGTAAGCAATGGATCAGTTGATACAGAATTTGTTGCAGTAGAAAGTGAACACAGTGCAATGAGTGCATGTATTGGAGCAGAAGCGGCAGGTTCAAGAGCAATGACAGCAACATCTGCAAATGGATTATCACTAATGTGGGAAATGATATACATAGCATCAAGTATGAGATTACCAATAGTAATGTCGCTTGTAAATCGTGCTGTATCAGGTCCATTAAATATACATAATGACCATTCAGATGCGATGGGAGTTAGAGATGCAGGTTGGATAATGCTATTCTCAGAAAACAACCAAGAAGCATATGATAACTTACTTATGGCACATAGAATAGCAGAACACAAAGATGTAATGCTACCACTTATGGTATGTCAAGATGGATTTATAACATCACACTCAATAGAAAATATAGAACTTGTAGATGATAAACAAGTAAAAGAATTTGTAGGACAATATAAACCAGAACATTACTTATTAAATAAAAAAGAACCGATGGCTATGGGGCCACTAGATGTACAAACATATTTATTTGAACACAAATATCAACAAGCAAATGCAATGAGAGCAGCAAAAAAGGTGGTAAAAGAAGTGTCAGAAGAGTTTGAAAAAATTACCGGAAGAAAATACTCATTCTTTGAAGAATATAAACTAGAAGATGCAGAAGTTGCAATAGTGTGTATGAACTCAACAGCAGGAACAACAAAATATGTAGTAGATAATTTAAGAGAAAAAGGAATAAAAGCAGGACTATTAAAAATACGTATGTTTAGGCCATTCCCAACAGAAGAAATAGCAAAAAGTTTATCAAAACTAAAATCAATAGCAGTATTAGATAAAGCAGATCCAGTAAATGGAGCAGGGGGAGCATTATTTACAGATGTAGCATCAAGTATGTATGTAGGAAAAGCGAATGTTCCAATGGTAAACTACATCTATGGAATAGGTGGAAGAGATACAACAGCTAAAGACATAGAAGGAGTATTTGAAGACTTAGAAGAGATTGCAAAAACAGGAGATATAGGAAATCCATATAGATATTTTGGAGTTAGGACAAAGGAGGGAAAAGACAATGTATAATGTAAAAGAGATAATATCTGAAAAGCCTTCAAGATTTACAGCAGGACATAGAATGTGTGCAGGATGTGGAGCTCCACCAGTTGCAAGAATGATATTAAGAGCATTAAAAGAAGACGATCATGCAGTAGTGTGTGGCGCAACAGGATGTATGGAGGTATCAACATTTATATACCCATACACATCATGGACAGACTCATTTATACATACAGCATTTGAATGTGCAGGAGCAACATTATCAGGAGTAGAAGCAGCATATAGATCACTAAAAAAACAAGGAAAACTACCAGAAGGAGAACATACAAAATTTATAGCATTTGGAGGAGATGGAGGAACATATGATATAGGACTTCAAAGCTTATCAGGAGCTATGGAAAGAGGACATGACATGGTATATGTATGCTATGATAATGGAGCATATATGAATACAGGAATACAACGTTCATCTGCAACACCACACTTTGCAGACACAACAACTTCTCCAGCAGGAACAGTAATTCCTGGGAAAATGCAACCTAGAAAAGATTTAACAGAAATAATTGCAAGTCACCATATACCATATGTTGCACAAACAATCGCAACTGCAAACTTTAAAGACTTATATGAAAAAGCAGAAAAAGCAATATATACAGAAGGTGCAGCATTCCTAAATGTAATGGCACCATGTCCTAGAGGATGGGGATATGCAACAGAAGACTTAATGAAAATAAATAAATTAGCAGTAGATACATGCTATTGGCCATTATATGAAGTAGAAAATGGCAAATACAAAGTAAACTATAAACCAGCAAAAAAATTACCAATAGAAGAATTTTTAAGACCACAAAGAAGATTTAAGCATATGTTTAAACCAGGTAATGAATGGATGATAGAAGAGTTCCAAAAAGAGCTAGATGAAAGATGGGAAACCCTACTCAAGCTAGAAGAAATAACGAATAGGGATTAAAAGAAGAAAACACACCATAAAGTTAAACTTATGGTGTGTTTTTTATGTAATAGAGTTGACTTTTTATGTAAATGCAACTATAATATAAATTAGCACTTTTCTATATTGCTGACATTGTATTTGTTAGCATAGCAAAGAGGGAGGATATTTTGACATGAAAGCAAAGCACATACCAAGTCGGACAGTAAACAGCTTGAACAACAGGACTAACCCAACGAGTATCTTAACATATATCATATACATTATTACCTTTGTACTAATTCTTAATTTGTGTATGACATGGAACAGATTTCTTGTAGGAACTCACATCAATGGTATAAACTGTTCGTTTTGTACTGTGGATCAAGCTGCTAAAAAACTGCAAAAAGAAAAATTCAAGGAGGTAAATTTTACATTTATTACGTCAACTGGAGAAACCAAGACATATCAGCCAAGTAGAGAAGAAATTAAGCTGTTTGATCTTAGCCTATCTAATCTGGAAGAATTAGAAAAGACTTTGAAGGAACAGCAAAATGATAACTACTATAAGCGTGATTTTCAAATAACCGATGACTATTACGTAAACATTGATGCTTTGAAAGAGTATCTCTCTTGCATCCCTGAAGTGCAAGAGAAAAATCAAGTAATGCCTCAAAATGCATTCTTGAGAATAACAGAAACAAATGAAGTAGAAATCGTAAAGGAGGTAGTAGGAAACTATTTGGATTTGAACCTTGCAACATCTTTGGCAACTGAAGCTCTAGAAAATGGAGATGGAGGTTATGACTTTAGCAAGCATACAGCAGTTTATCCAGAAATACTATCCACAGATGAAGAACTAATCCAAAACAAAAAGGAGATTGAAAAACTTCTTAAAACAGTCATTGAGTATAGGCTGGGAGATGGAACAGTTCTTAGAATAGATGCAAATACAAGCAAAGACTGGCTGAAGCTTGACGAAGAAACAGGACAATTGTTTCTTAGCAACTATGAAGTTAGCAAATTTGTAGATAAGCTATACGACATGGTTGAAAAGACAAGTGATCACATTGTGTTCCATGCAACAGGTATAGGAGATATAATAGTTCCTATAACTGATGAAGTCAGAACAGTACAGCCAGACGAGATTGTGCAAGTGAAACTAAACAGGGAAATAACCCTAAGAGAAATCATAGAACTGATACAAACAGGGCTTATGTATCAACTAACACCTACATATTGTGACGAACACTCAGAAAACTTTATGAAGAGTTATATAGAACTCGATTTTGCAAGACAGAAGATTTGGGTGTACAAATATGGTGTATGTATACAAGAAGCAAAGTGTGTAACTGGTGACGTGAGAAAGGGAAGAGAAACTCCAGACGGAATTTATTTCCTTGTAAGTAAGTCATTAGATGTGATACTTACAGATAATGCAACGTATTGGTCACATGTTGACTACTGGATGAAGATTATCGCTTCAAGAGGTATTGGATTCCATGATGCATCATGGAGAGATGAAGCTGAATTTGTACCAACAACATATCTTACAGATGGAAGTCATGGTTGTATCAATATGTTGCCAAAAGATGCACAAGAATTGTATCAAAATATCGATTCGAGTATGCCAGTAATACTGTACAACTCGAATGAATGCGTGAGGTTCATTGAACCTCACGCATTCTCCATTTTATATATTTAATGTAATTTTGAACTTCTTTAATATTTTCTTCATCAAGTCCAGAAATATCAAATAATTGATTATCAGAGTTTAAGTTAGATAAGTTTCTTACAGTTGATTTACCAAGCAGATAATCTGTTGAAACATTAAAAAAATCAGCTAATCTCAAAATATATTCATCCTTTAAAGGAACTCTTCCAGTTTCTAGTTTGCTTATACCAGCAACTTCTAAATTGAGGAATTTTGCTAATACATCTTGTTTTATATTTAATTCATTTCTTAGTTGTTTAATTCTATTCAAGATAATCAACTCCTATAACTATTATAAAATATCCTAATAGGAAAGTAAACGTGATTTCCTAAGAGGAAAATATTTCAATAAATATCTTGACAAGATATTTATTGAATGATATTATTATCCTGAAAAGATAAAAATATGCAAAAGGGAAAACCATTTGATATCTTAAAAGGAAAGCTCTCTTTATGGTTGGAAATTGAAATAGTTTTGGTTTTGTTTGGTTTTGGCTTTGACTATTTTGGTTTCTAACCATAAGGGGAGAAATAAAAACCATTGGATACTAAGTATCCTACGATTTCAAAAAAGTATTCTCTTGAGATAATATTCAGGGTGGAGCAATCTAAAGTCTGAACAGTGTGAAATATATAGTTTTTTGATAGACGTTGGGGGACCTTTCTAGAAAATGTATGAACAAAGTGAATTACATTTTCTTGAATGGGGACGCAAGAAAAAATATATATTTCATGCTGTTCAGACATAAGAAAATTATAAGTTTGAATATTATCCAAATAAATC
>CANPOS010000028.1 GCA_947575745.1 uncultured Clostridium sp. | reverse complement strand
GTATTTCCGCTTGGTTTCTTAAAGGATTTTTTGTTTACTTTTCAATGTACTCTTTTTATTTTTAACTCTTTAATCACAGAGCTTTTTTATTATACAATTTTCGTATATAAATGTCAATAGTTTTTTTAAATTTTTTTAAAATTTTTTAAAGATATTTTTTCCATATGCTTAAAAGACGTATAATTCTTCATTTAAGAGAATTATACGTCTTTCAAATATATTATTTTTAAATCCAAACTTTCATCAATTTTAAATTTCCAGATACTTTATATTCTCCAAGTGCTGCTGGTATTAAAAATGTAGAACCTTTTTCTATGTTTCTTATAAAGTTTTTTGTGCTAATCATTCCGCTTCCTTCTAATACAATATATGCATAAAAGCTGTCTAAATTTGATTTTGCATTTACTTCTCCTTCAACTTTTATCATATCTATATTAAATATGTCTGATTTATATATGCTTGTATTTGAATTTATATCATTATAATTATATATCTCATTCTTGTTATTTAAGTCTATAACATCTAATGCCTTTTCTTTATGTAGTTCTCTTGGATTTCCATCTTTATCAACTCTATCCCAGTCATATACTCTATATGTTATATCACTTGTTTGTTGAACTTCACATAGCATAATTCCATCAAGTATTGCATGCACCGTTCCAGAAGGAATTGAAATAAAGTCTCCTTTATGTACATCTACATATCTAATATTATCTTTTATATGGTTAACTGAATCTTTTAAGTTTTCTTTTGTAACTCCTTCTTTAAAACCATATACTATTTTTGCATTTTCTTTACAGTCCATTATGTACCATACTTCATTTTTTCCTGAATCATGTTCAAACTTTTCTGCATATTCATTATTAGGGTGAACTTGAACTGATAAGCTTTTACTTGCATCTATGAACTTAGTAAGTATTGGAAATCTATCTAAGTTTTCACAATGTGTACCAAATATTTCTTTTCTATTTGCCTTGTTGTTAAACATATCTAATAAGCTTTCTTTATTTAGCCCTTCATTATCTACTATACTTAATCCATTTGGATGTGCTGATATTTCCCAGCTTTCACCTATATTATCTCCTTCTATATATCTATTAAATACCTTTGAAATATTATTTCCACCCCATATAACATTTTTATATGCAGGTTTAAAAAATATTGGTTCCATATTTTTCTCCTATTTCATTTAGATTATTCATATTATATTATTTTAACACATTATGATTTTTTTTGCAACTATTATAAAAAAAAGCGGGCGACCTTAATAATCGCCCTTTTTTATTGTGAGTTTAAAAATATCTTATTCACACATTTTTAACATTGCTTCTTTTAGTTCATTTAATTCACTATCTGCTTTTTCCATTGTTGTTTCTTTAACACCCATATAGAATTTTATTTTTGGTTCTGTTCCTGAAGGTCTTACACAACACCAAGCATCATTTTCAAGTGCATAGTATAATACATTTGATATTGGTAATATTGTTTCTCCTTTTTCTCCTGTAACTAAGTTTTGTGTTGTTTTGTTTTGATAATCTCTCATTTCTACTACTTTGAACTTACCAATATTTTCTACTTTTGTGTTTCTTAGTTTTTCTATTATTTGTTTTATTTTTTCTTGTCCTTCTATTCCTTTTAATGTAATTGTTGCAAGTGTTTCTCTGTAATATCCATATTTTTCATATATGTTAATCATTTGCTCCCATAAAGTTAATCCTTGTTTTTTGTAGTATGCTGCTGCTTCGCATAGTAACATTACTGCAACTACTGAATCTTTGTCTCTTGCATGTGTGCCTGCTAAACATCCATAGCTTTCTTCGAATCCAAATAAATATTCATATGAATTATTTTGTTCAAAGAATTTTATTTGTTCTCCTATGAACTTAAATCCTGTTAGTGTTTCTATTAATTTTATATCATATTCTCTTGCAACTGTTCCTGCCATATTTGTAGATACTATTGTTGTGACTAATGCACCATTTTCTGGAATTAAATTCCTTTTTTTCTTTTCTGATAATATATATTCTGCTATTAATATTGCTGACATATTTCCTGTAAATGATATATATTCTCCTGTTTTAGGATTTTTTGCATATACGCCTAATCTATCTGCATCTGGGTCTGTTGCAAGTACTAAGTCAGCATTTTTTTCTTTTCCTAATTTTAGAGCAAGTTCAAATGCTTTTGGATCTTCTGGGTTTGGATAACTAACTGTTGGGAAGTTTCCATCTGGAAGTTCTTGTTCTGGTACTACATATACATTTTTAAATCCTAATTCTTTTAAGACTCTTCTTACTGGTAAATTTCCTGTTCCATGTAGAGGTGTATATACTATTGTCATGTCATCTGCCATTTCTTTTATAACACTCATATTTAATGATTGTTTTTTTAGTTCTTCCATATATCTATCGTCTATTTCTTTTCCTATTTCATTATATAATCCTTTTGATACAGCTTCTGCTTTGTCCATTTTTTTGATTTCTGCATAGTCTTTTACATTGTTTACTTCTGTTATTATCTCTTTGTCTTTTGGTGCTGTAATTTGTGCTCCATCTTCCCAGTACACTTTGTATCCGTTATATTCTGGTGGGTTATGGCTTGCTGTTACTACTATTCCTGCTATGCAGCCTAGTTCTCTTACTGTAAATGATAATTCTGGTGTAGGTCTTAAACTTTCAAATCTATATGTTTTTATTCCATTTGCATTTAAACAAAGTGCTGCCATTTCGCTAAATTCTTTTGACATACGTCTTGAATCATATGCTATTGCAACTCCTTTATCTTGTCCATTTTCTTTTATTATGAAGTTTGCTAGTCCTTGTGTTGCTTTTCCTACTGTATATATATTCATTCTGTTTGTTCCTGCTCCAATTATTCCTCTTAATCCTCCTGTTCCAAATTCTAGGTCTTTATAAAATCTTTCTTTTACTTCTGAATCATTTCCTTTTAATTCTAATAATTCCTTTCTAGTATTTTCGTCAAATACTGGATTTTTGCACCATTCCTCATACTTTTCTAAATAATCCATTTTTAACCTCCTTGTAATAAATTATTTATTTGTTTTATACTTGAAAGATATTTTATTTTTCTTTCAAATTTTCAAGCATTTCAAATTTAATAAGCTGATATTCATAGTCTTCTCTATGATGTTTTACTATTGTGTCTAATATAACTCCGCATTGTGCAATTATTATTCCTAATATCATAAGTCCTGTTGCAAGTACTGCTGATGGCACTTTGTATATATATCTTGTTTGAAAATATTCTATGATTACTGGTATTCCAACTATTAGACTTAGTATAATACATATTAATGCAAATAAGAAAAAGAAACTTCTTGGCTTATAGTCTTTGTACATACTTACTATCTTTTTTAATACTTTTATGCCATCACTTATAGTATTTACTTTTGAGACGCTTCCACTTATTCTATTTCTATATGTTATTGGTACTTCTTTTATTATAAAACGTTTATCTAGTGCATATAAAGTTATCTCTGTTTCTATTTCAAATCCTGGACTCATGACTGGCATATTTTTTACAAATCTCTTATTAAATGCTCTATATCCTGTCATTATATCTTTTAATTTGCTCCTAAATAAACTATTTATTGTTCTTTTTGTTAGGTTATTTCCAAAATCATGAAATTTCCTTTTATTTTCTTTCTTATATGTTCCATTTGATAGCCTGTCCCCAATTACCATGTCCGCTTTACCGTTCTATTATTGGCGCTATCAGTTTATGTACCTCTTCTGCTGGATACGTGTCATCTCCATCTACCATCACATAAATATCTGCCTCAACTTCTCTAAACATACGTCTTACAACATTGCCTTTGCCTTGATTATATTCATGTCTTACTATTGCACCTTCATTTTTTGCTATTTCCACAGTTTTGTCTTTTGAATTGTTGTCATACACGTAAATATCCGCTTCTGGCAATTGCTTTTTAAAGTCTTTTATAACCTTTTCTATTGATAATTCTTCATTATAGCATGGGATTAATATAGCTGTTTTCATGTTTATATCCCTTTCTATGTTTTAAATTTTATCACAGTGTTTTTAATCATGTCAAGTTACCTATTTACTAATTTAGTCCCATTCTTCAATATTTTTGGATGTTATTGCTATATATGGTCCTATTTCATAACAGTTTAAAGTAGTTTCTTCTATTAATTCTTTATTCTTTTTTTCTATAATATATACATAGTCATCATTTTTCTTACTATTTCTAATATCTTCAAAAAGTATATTTTCTGTTTCTTTTACTCCTTCAACTGGTCTTGCAAAATAGAAATTACTCATTGTACAATTATTTCTTAATGCCACATCTGATAGTTCATATAACATAGTTGTGTCTAAGATATCTAAACAAGCTATATGTTTGCTTCCTTCTAACACTTTATCAAAACTTATGTTATTTTCTGTATATGTTATATAATCACTATATCTAAATTTGTTTGTCATGCTACTTCTAAAATCTAATATCTGTATTAACAGACATATTGTTATAATTGCATTTGCTACTTTTTTGTTACTACATTTATATACAATAAGTATACTTATTAAAAATATTGAATATGATGCTATCCATATAAATCTTCCATTTGCTCTAAATATTTCTAATATCTTCATTATAAAGGCTGGAAATGGGATTGTCCAAATCATATGTGAGTTTGCTTTTATAGTTGGGCTCATTGCGACTATCACACTTACTAAAATACATAAAGTAATAAATGTACATTTATTACTTTTTAGCATTGCTAAAAAGTCTTTTTTGGTAGTATTTTGTACTAATAATATTATCGAAGCAAAACACATTAATATTATCCCTAAGCCAAGATAACCAATCCCTTCCCATTCTCCCTCAGTTACGTTTGGCATGTCTTGTAAGATATTAGATATTCCATGAGGATTAATGAACGTATTTAAGTTTATATTAAATTCTCCGACCCCTCCATTTGTAAATTTATTACTGCTTGAAAATCCTCCTAGTAAATATATTATTAAAAGTGCAAATATACAAGCATCTATTAATGTAATTATTGAAAATTTGAATGTCTTTTTATCTTCTATAAATTCTACAATAAATGTAATTAGCATGATTATTACAACCATTGGTACATAATATAAGTGAATTGTCGCAGCTAATCCTAATAAAAGTGTCCATAGTATTATCTTCTTTTGGGGTTTATTTTTATATTTTTCTTTATATGCCCACAAACACATTGCCATTAGTATTATAAAATTTCCTGCAAGTGCTGTATGTCCAAACATCCTGATTAGTACATATGGCGAAAGTATGAAGAACATTGTTCCGAATAATTAGATAATATTTGTTTTTTATAAATTTTCTAAGTAGTGTAAATGCAAATACTCCTTGTAAGATGTAACACATTATTCCGATATATTCCAAAATATTGGAATGTTTGTGGTAATATCCCTGAGAATATTTTAAATATTACTGCAAATAATGGGATTGAGTCTGTAAATATTATAGATGCATAATTTGGGTAAGATAATGTATTAAAATTACCTATTGGAAATGTCCATTCTGATTTTCTAAAAAATTCCCACCCATAATAATGTTGTTGTAAATCCCCTCCTCTATATAACCATTCTGTTCTTGTTACATCTAATACTTTGACTCCATATATAAGTATAAACACTATGGCTCCAATGAGTCCTGAAAGTATTGTTAATAATGCTATTTTATGTACTTTAGCCCATTTTAGTATTTTTTCCTTCATTTTCCCCTTTTATTTCCTTTCAAATTTTAATTTGCCTTCCTTATTTGCACTACATTATTTGTATTATCACTAACATATACATCTATAAATAGAGTTCCAAGTCCTATTTTATTTGCTCCGATTATTTCTACTTTAACTCCCTTTGGCATTATTATACATATGCTTTTACCATCAGTATCTATTGTCCTTCCGAACTGATACTACTCTATAATCATTTTTTAGTTGTCCCCCAATTGTTCTTATATATTTGTAAACATTTTCCTTACTATCTACTATATAGGTTTTATCATACCTATCTTTTATATTTTCTGATATGATTTCAAAGTCTGGCTGTAATAAATCTCCAAGAGTATATTTATTTGATAGATTTATTATATTCTTCCAATATATAGGGGTAAAAATAGCTACTCCAACAATTACAGCCATTATATATATTTTTTTAATATCTTCTATTTTCTTTTTAGAGTGTAGTAATATTGCTATTGATATTATTGCAAACATTAAAATTAGTACTATTGATAATTTTTCTTTGTAAACGTATTGCATACAAAATACTATTGGTGCATCTATTGCTGTTGTAATTGCTCCTTGTCCTATGTAATACCATGTTAGATATGAAAACATTATTATATATATTATAGTTATTGATTTTGTTATTTTTACTTCTTTTGTTTTAAGTTTTAATAGCATTATAGCAAATGGTATCATTATTGGTAATAAATATCTGTAACAAAACTTATGTGGGTATAATTTATTACTTTCTTCTGGAATAAATACAATTAATGCTGTTTCAATGATTGTCATTATTGCACTTATCATTAAAAATATTATAAATTTTCTGTCTTTTTCTTCATATCTTTTTATATTTAATATTGGCATAATTATTGGTAAGATTCCTGTGCAAAACAAGAAAAATACTGTATAATACCATATTCCATGTGCAAAATTTATAAATGTGTTTATAGTTATTGGGAAAATTCTTGATATTTGGCTTGAGTAATGATTTGTTCCTACTTGGAAATTGTTTATAGCATATACTCCAAAATATCCTATCGCTACTATTCCTAAAAACACTATTCCTTGGAATATAGTTTTCTTAATATTCTTTTTTCCATTACAAATAAGCAAAGCTAAAAAGTAAGCTGCTGCAAAGGATATTGTAAATGATTTTACAAAGAACATTATGACAAATATAAATATTATTCCAAAGTCTACTAATTTACTCTCTTTACCTGAAATTTTTAAATATACTAAATAGGCTGTCCATAAAAATATTGGATATAGAAGCACTTCTTGTATTACATAACTACTTAAGCCCATTTCAGGAAGTACTAGCCAAATAGCAGCCACTCCTAATGCTTTTATTTTACTGTTTAGTACTTTTTTGCTTAATAAATATACTGGGAATATTCCTGATATCATTAATATTACACCAATAATTCTCATTAAAAATAATACATTTTTAGCTGAATAAAAGAAGTATACTATTGATATAAGCATTGAGTATATTACACAGTTATAATTTAGTATTTCATATCCCTTTGCAAATACTCCTTCATAGAAAAATGTTCTCGCCATACTAATATATAGTTCTTCGTCTACCCCTAAAAATGTTATGCTTGTTACTTTGCTTACGAGATAGCCATATATTAATATTCCTATTATAAACATTATAGTTAGTACAATTTTAGTGTTATTTTCTAGTATATCTTTAATTTTGTCTTTTAGTTCTATAATCCTTTGTTTCATTTAAGTATTTTCTCCTTATTAATGTTACTTAGACTTTTGCTATGTGCAATTTTTTAGCTAACTTTTTTAAATATTTTATTGCTAGGTCTTTAACATACTTAAATTCTTTTGTTTTAAACATTGTTATTATTATTACTACATTTGTTGTTATCATTGCAACTATTGTTCTTAATATAAAAGTGAATACTCCTTTTCCGAAACATTGGAACAAGGGAACATGCATAATATGTTACTCCAAACATCAATGCTGTTACTCCCAAATATATAGCATACTTTGTATAATATTTTAATAACCCGCCTTTTAATACATACTTAAATGCAAGATATGGTTCCATTGGCAAGTCTACTACTACTATTGTAATTATTGTTCCTAAAAATATTCCTGGCAGTCCCATTATCTTAACTAGTGCTAATGATACTACTAGATTTATAACTACTTCCCAAATTGGTTTAGTTTTTCCTTTCCAATATATTCCTGCTGCTTCACAAAACATCCATGGGGTTTTACGCATTATATCTAAGTAGAAACGTAAAGTAATTAGTATTACTGTAAACATATCTAATAGATAACTTTCGTCTGATATGACTAATATAAAAGTATTTGATAATACTCCAAAGCAACATGCACAAAATGCTGCTATCCAGAAATTCATAAAGTTTATATTATAAAATACTTCTTTTTGTGCTTTATCGTCTCTTGTTGCATGTAAATTTCCAACACTAGATAAAACTGAACCAAATACCTGTGTTATCAATGATGTTAATGCTTTTGTTATCATTGAGTAGTTTGAATATATTCCTGTTACTGCTACTCTTATATATTTTGATATAAGTAAGTTGTCTGTTGAATCTCTTATGATACTTCCTACTTTATGAAATACCATTGCTACTACATTTCTCTTTATTTCCTTAAAGGTTCCATCGTCTAATTTTTTTGCATCTGTTTCTTTAAGATATGGATATTCTTTTTTTGCCACCATTGATGCTAATAAGTTTGTTGTAATTGTTCCTATAATTTGTGCTGCTAAATAGAATAAGTAATTACGTGTTGTGTAAATCAATATTATTTGTATTATTGATATTGCAAGCATTACTCCTGCTTGTATTGATATATCTTTATATTTTTTTTGATCACTTATTAATAGTGTTCTATAATATGAGTTAAAGTAAGATACTGCTGTGTCGAAAACAAATATTAAATAGATTAAATTAAGATTGGTTACACCTTCTGGTACTCCGTTCATGAAAAATCCGTAAAAATGGCATTATTAGAAGTCCTGCTATTATTATAAATATTCCAATAAATCTATATGCTTTTTTGAAAAGTGCCATTAGTGATTTTACTTTTTCTGTGTCTCCTGAGCTAAGTGGCTTATATAAGCTATATGCAATAGCTGGACCTATTCCAAGCTCTACTAATTGTAGGGCTGCTAAGATATCTGCAAATAATCCATTAATTCCTAGATATTCTTGTCCTATTACTCTTATAAATGCTATACGAACTAATACTTTCATTAGCTGTTGTATAAGTTGTGCACCAATTGAAAATGTTGCATTTTTTACTGATTGACTAGTTCTTTGCATTTATTTCTCCCTCCATAATCTTATTTATTAGTTCTTCATATTTTTCTGCTATTTTTTCTTCACTATATTCCTTTGTTAGTTTTTCTGATATCTCTTCTAATCTTTCTTTTGTCGGTCTATTATTTAATACTTCTATTATTTTTAATGAAAGTTCTTCATAACTTGCTGGCTTTTTATAATAAAATACCTCGTTCATTGTTGCTTCTTGTAATGACGTTTCTTTGGTTGAAATAACTGGTACTTTGCACATTGCCGCTTCTACTGGTGTTCTTCCAAAGCCTTCCATATATGAAGTACTAATAAACAAATCTGCATTATAAAGCAAAGCATTTCTTTCTTCATCAGATATGTAAGATAATATTCTCACTCTTTCTTTTAAGTTGTTTTTTTCTATAAAATCTATTATTTCTTGATACCTTGAATTAGGTGAGTTTTCTTCTGGTCTTCCTACTAATACTAGTGTGTGTGGTATTATCTCTTTTATTTTATTAAATGCTTTGACAAGTGTTATTTGATTTTTGTGTTTGAAAAATGAGTTAATCGTTAGCATATATGGCTTGTCTGTGTTTATAATTTCTGATACTTTTTTGTTATTTCTTTCTAGTTTTGCAACTGAACTTGGTATTACTGTTATTTTTCCTTTGTAGTTTGGATTTATATCTGTTAATCTGTTTTTTGAATATTCTGAGATTGTTACGATATTTTTAGATAAATTCATCAGATTTATATATTTTTGTTTTGTGTTTAAATATACTTCTGAATTTTTATCTTCTATTTCGTCTAATGGTATTATATCTAATATAGAGATAATCTTTTTCTGTTCTTTTACTACATTTGTATAATTAGATATATATGGATATATAATTATATCACATTTTTCTTTTTTTATTGTTGTCCTTTTTGTTATATCTAATTTATTTGCCATATTAATCATTCTTCCATGTTTTGAGTTTCTTAACCAAAATTTTATAGGCACTATTTTGCAACTTAAAAATTGTTTTTTATATGTTTCTTCTAAATGTTTATTTACAAATATAACCATATCATAGACATTTAACTTCATTAATCCAGATACAATTTCTTCTCCATATTTTTTTATTCCTGTTGCGTGTTCATCTACTATATATGTTAGGTCTATCCCAATTCTTGGTTTCATGATTAATATTCATCCCTTTCTTAAGAGCGTCTGTTCAATATCTCCAATAACTCCTTAGTACACTCATCCCATGTAAATTTCTGTACTTGTTCTAGCCCCTGATTTATCTTATTTTCTTTTTCTTCTTCACTTAAGTGTATAACTTCTAATATCTTATTTCCTAATTCTCCATAGTTTAATACTCCATCATAATAGAAAGCTGCATTTCCTCCAACTTCTGGAAGTGAAGATATAAATGATGTTACAACTAATGCTTTATTTGCCATTGCTTCTAATATTGGTAATCCAAATCCTTCATATAGTGACGGATATACAAAGCAAGTTGTATGTTCATATAAATATTTCTTTTCTTCTTTTGATATAAATCCAGGCATTATTATGTCTTCTTTATATTCAGATTTTTCTATTAAGTCTAGAACTTTTTGGTATTTCCAACCTAATCCTCCAGCTATTATTAATTTTAAATTTGATGGTTCTTTTCTTTTTATATAGTCAAATGCTAATATTAATGTTTCTATATTTTTTCTTGGCTCTATTGTGCTTACGAAAAATAAATATGGTTTATCTTTTATTGCAAATTTTTCTTGTATCGTATTTTCCTCTTCTTGTGTTATATTAAATTCTTCTCCTGCGCTTGTTCCTAAATATACAACACTAATTTTTTCTTCTTTTATTTTATATAAATCCATAATATCTTTTTTTGTTGATTTTGATATTGCTATTATCTTGTCTGCATGTTTTATGCTCTTTTTTAAAAATAGTTTTTGCACAAGTGTATTCTTAAATGAACCTACTGTCTTAAGTTTTTTTATTGCTAAGTCATATATTGTTAAAACAAATCTTATGTTTTTTGTGTATTTATTTCTTTTTGGAAGACAATGTTGTGTTCCCCAAAATACGTCTATATTATCTTCTTGTAATGTTTTTGGTAATTTAAAATATAGCCAAAATACTCCTAATGGTCTTTCTTCTTTTTTTATTATTATATTGTCATTTAATTCAAAGTCTATATTTATGTCTCTATTTGAATATAGAAAATATTTGTGTTTTCTATTTCCATTAGTATTTATTCTTTTTAATACCTCTTCTATTGTTGTTGGTATCCCTGTTCTACTTTGGCTAAGCCCTCTTACATCTATTCCGATATTCATTGTTTTCCTCCATACATTTCTTCAGTTTATTCTTTTATTGTTGCATATTTATATCCTAATACAATTATTATCCAATAATATGTTAATACAAAATCTGGTACACTTACACATAATCCTATTGTTGCCCCAATTATGCTTATTATAAACATTATGCTTATATTTTCTTCTTTTTTTCTATATTTTATGAGTGCTCTTATTACTACATATATTATATAGCAGTATGCTACTATTCCGACTATTCCTATATTTAAAAGTATATTTGTAAATAATGTAAAGGTTCTAAATGAACCAAGTCCTACTCCAAATATAGGTGAGTATTGAAACATTTTAAATCCTTCTGATTCTCTTTCTATTCTATCTGTTCCTGATGCTGAAGTAAGTTTGTTTACTGTCATTTGCTTTATTGTATTTAAGAAATTCATAAAAGGAGAATCGTATTCCGCATTTGGATTTACTGGTTTTGGTTCTAATGGTTTATCTCCACTTGTTCCTACTTCTATTTGCCTTATAGCTCCTACTTTATAACCTACTTTTATTGCTACTAAACAAATTGCACTTGCAATTAAAATTGATACTATTCCTATTATTACTATCTTCATAAGATTCTTCTTTTTGTTAGATAGTTCTCCATTTTTTATCGCTCCAAATAGACAATATATAAAGTATATTCCATATATGAATAATAGTCCTATATATGCTGTGCTTGAAGTTGTAAGTATTGCACATATTGTTGTTGCAATTAGTATTCCTATTAATAGTATACTTTTCTTTTCTCTTAATTTCGTTTTCATTGTTAGGAATGCTCCTAAAATAAATGGAAGGAAGCATATTAAATTTATTGAAAATGTTGATGGCTCTAATGCAAGTCCTGAAATTCTTCTTACATTGTTATTAATCTGATTACAACATTGTGATGCGTATATATTTGTATTAAATAGAATTTCTGGATATTGTATACCTATATATGTTATTAAAAACTGTATTAATCCCCATACTACTGCGAATATTGTACTTATTCCAAATACTTTTAATAGTTCTTTTATTTCTTCCTTGCTTTTTACTTTAAATGATAAAACTATCATTAATACAAATAAATATGTTATGATTAACAATTGCTTTATGTTAGCAAATGAAAATTTTAGCTGTTTTGTTGTTTTGTCTATATCTGTATATGTTATATTTTGCCCTTGAATTATAATTAAGGCAATTTGGCTTAATATTGTTACTATTATAAATATTATAAATGCTGTTGCTAATTTATTTTCTTTTAGCTTTTCTAATATTAGTTCTTTATTTATCTTTGGCTTAGATTTAATAAAGTTTATAAATAATCTTAATAACCATACTGCTCCTACATATTCAAAAGTTAGTATTGGCATTTTTATAAGGGTTACATTAAATACTGATGCTGCTGTAAATGTAGATAAAAATACTAACATGTAAAGTAATAATTTTTCATTGTTTTTTATAAAGGCATAAATTGATAGTATTACTATTATTATACCTAATATTGTCATTTGCATTTTATTTATCAGTCCTTTCAAACTTCAACATTTCTAATGTTTCTTTTGCACATTTATCCCATGTGAATTTTTTTACTTGTTCTAAACCCCTATTTATTTTTATTTCTTTTTCTTCTTTATTTAAATTAATAACTTCTAATATCTTATTTCCCAATTCTCCATAATTTAATACACTTTCATAATAAAAAGCTGCATTTCCTCCAACTTCTGGAAGTGAAGAATTATTTGCAGTTACTACTAAGCATTTGTTTGACATAGCTTCTAATACTGGAAGTCCAAAGCCTTCATATAATGAAGGATATACTAGACATTCTGCATTTTTATATAGATAGCTTTTTTCTTCATTTGATATAAATCCTGTCATTTTTATATCTTCTTTAAATTCTGAGTTTTCTACCAATTCAAGTACTGTATCATAGTTCCAACCAAGTCCACCTGAAAGTATGAGTTTTAAGTCTATATTTTCTTTTCTTTTCATATAGTTGAAGGCTCTTACGAGTGTTTCTATATTTTTTCTTGGCTCTATTGTGCTTAAAAAGAATATGAATTTTTTGTCTTTTATACCTAATTTGTTTTCTATTTCTTCTTTTTGTTTTTCTGAAATCTCTATTTCTTTTGCTTCAAAATTCGTTCCTTCATATATGACTTGTATTCTTTCTTCTGGTATTTTGTATATGTCTATTATATCTTCTTTTGTTGCTTTTGATATTGCAATAATCTTGTCTGCTCTTTTTATACTCTTTTTTAATAATAGTTTTTGTACTATTGTTGTTTTTAATGAGCCAATTGTCTTAAATTTCTTTATTGCTAAGTCATGTATTGTTAGAACATATTTAATATTTTTATCTTTTTTAGGTAATATATAATTTGTTCCCCAATATACATCTATATTATCTTGTTTTAATAGTTTTGGAAGTCTAAAATAGAATTTTAATTTTCCTCCTATTTTGTCTCTTATTTTAAAATTGTCATTTAGCTTGAATTTGAAATCTGCTTCTTCAGGAGAATATAAAAAATACTGATTTTCAGTATCTTGTTTGTTTAACTCTTTTATAATATTTGCAACATATAATCCTATTCCTGTTTTGTATTGATATGTGCGTGCATCTATTCCAATATTCATTATTTCCTCCTAACATCTCCCTATCCAAAGCAATTAATAAATAATTTTTCTTGTGTCCCCTTCTTAAGAAAATGTAATTCGCTCACGCTCAAACATTTTCTAAAGTATTCACCCCAACGTCTATCAAAAAATTATTTATTAATCACTTCGGATTTATAGATAATATACAAAAACTATATTTAAGTATTTGAATTACAGAAATTGTCATACATGGCTTTTATTGTATCTTTTATATCTGTTCCGTTAAAGTATTTTGCTGTTTTTGAGTTATCACAACATATATATGGAGTGTCTATTTTTCTAACTTTTTCTTCATCTACTATAATTTCTATTTTTTGATTTGATAAAGATACAATATATTTCAATAAGTCTTCTACTTTATGTGCTTTTCCTGATCCAACATTATATACTAGCTCTTCTGTTTCATTTTCTAGTAACTTTCTATATGTTTTTACTACATCTCTTACATCCGATATATCTCTATATGCCGACAAATTTCCTACATAGATTTTTCCAGCTTGTCCAGATTTTTCAATTTCTGCTACTTGCTTACAAAAACTTGGTATTGCAAATGTATCTGTTTGTCCAACACCTGTATGATTAAAGCTTCTTGTGCAAACTATTTTCATATTATATCTTTCTTTATACATTTTTGCAAAGTTTTCTGCTGCTATCTTCGAAATTCCATATGGGTTATTTGCATTTACTGTATCTACTTCTCTTAAAGGTTCATCTGATGGCTCATATTCCTCACTTGAACCTATCAACATTACTTTGCAATTTGGACAATTTTCTCTAACTGCTTCTAATATGTTTAATGTTCCTATTGTGTTTACTTCTACTGCTTTTTGTGGTATCTTCCATGATAAGCCAACTGAACTGATTGCTGCTAAATTTATAAGATAATCTGGCATTGTTTCTTTTAGTACTTCGTCTATTCTTGCTTTGTTCAAGATATCCATGTCATAGTAAACAACTTCTTTGCTAATACTGTCGCTTTTATTAATATCACATGCAATAATTTCATATCCATTTTCTTTAAATTCTTTTATAAGGTAACTGCCAACAAAACCTCCCGCACCTGTTATTAAGACTTTTTTCATAGATGCTCTCCCCTCTCATATTATTTCTCTAGTAGCCTTAAATCATTCTCTACCATTAATTTAACTAATTCTTCGTAGCTTACTTTTCTCTTCCATCCTAATTTTTTCTCTGCTTTTGAACAGTCTCCTATTAATAGTTCTACTTCTGCTGGTCTGTAAAATATCGGATTAACTTTTACTACTTTTTTGTCTGTTCCCTTTAAGGTTGCATATTCGTCTGTTCCTGTTCCATGCCATTCAATTTCCATTCCTGCTGCCTTAAATGCTAATGTAACAAATTCTCTTACTGGATGAGTTTCTCCTGTTGATATAACATAATCGTCTGGCTCATCTTGTTGAAGCATAAGCCACATTGCTTCTACATAGTCTCTAGAATGTCCCCAGTCTCTTTTTGCATCCATATTTCCAAGTTCTAGTATATCTTGCATACCATTTTTAATTTTTGCAACTGCCATTGTTATCTTTCTTGTAACAAATTCTTCTCCACGTCTTTCTGATTCGTGATTGAATAATATTCCTGAACATGCAAACATATTATAGCTTTCTCTATAATTTTTTGTTATCCAGTGTCCATAAAGTTTTGCTACTCCATATGGGCTTCTTGGATAAAAAGGTGTTGTTTCTTTTTGAGGAATTTCTTGTACTTTTCCAAACATTTCGCTTGTAGATGCTTGATAAAATCTTGCATCTGGTTTTGCTATTCTGATTGCTTCAAGCATGTTCAAAACACCAATTCCATCTATCTCTGCTGTGCCCACTGGAGTGTCCCATGATGTTGCAACAAAGCTTTGAGCTGCTAAATTATATACTTCATCTGGCTGAGCTTTTCTTATTGCTGCAACAAGTGATGCTAAGTCTGTCATATCTGCATATATTAACTTTACCTTATCTTTTAAGTGCTTAATATTTCCATAATCTACTGTACTCTTTCTTCTCCATATTCCATATACTTCATATCCTTTTTCTAATAAAAGCTCTGCTAAGTATGAACCATCCTGTCCTGTAATTCCTGTTATTAATGCTTTTTTCATTGTAATTCCTCCATTTTATTATATTTTTCTTTTATAAACTCAATTATATTTTTTCTAAATTCTTCTTCAGAAAATTTCATAGCTTGTTCTCTTATTTCTTTTTTATCAAATGTCATTGTTTCACATTCTTTTATTGCTTCTACTAAACTATCTACTGTTTGTTCTTTAAATAGTATTCCTGTCTTTTTATCTACAACTGTATCTAAAGCCCCACCTTTTCCATAAGCTATTACTGGTTTTCCTGTCGCCATTGCTTCAACTGGTACTATTCCAAAGTCTTCTTCTCCTGGGAAAATTAGTGCCTTACAAGCTGATAAATATTTTTTTACAGCACTATCTGGCTGTTTACCTAAAAATGTAATATAACTTTTATCTGCAATTTTCTCTAAGTCTTTTCTTTCAGGTCCATCTCCGATAATTATTAATTTTTTATGCAATTTATTACATGCCTTTATTGCTAAATCAAATCTTTTATATTTAACTAATCTTGATACTATGAAATAGTAATCTTTTTCTTCATTTGAAGGTAAGAAGGTTTCTGTCCTAACTGGTGGAAAAATTATTTTGGAAGAACGTCCATAGTGCTTTTTTATTCTTTGTTTGACTTCTGTAGATATTGCAATAAATTCATCTACTCTTTGTGCTGCTTGATAATCCCAAAGTCTCATATAATTCATAAAATATCTAACTAATTTTGTTTTAAATTTTGACATTCCTTCTGTATATTCGTCTCTCATCTCCCAAGCATATCTCATTGGTGTATAACAATAACTTATATGCAAAGTGTGTGGTCCAGTTATTACTCCTTTTGCACAACAAGAACAACTACTTATTACTACATCATAATCATTTAAGTTAAATTCTTCAAAAGCTTTAGGCATAAAAGGTAAATATTTTTTATGATTATATTTTTTTCCCTTCTTTTTTTGCAAAGAAGATGTTATAATATTCATTTCTTTAAATATTGGATCCATATTATCAGGATCATAAAAAGTTGTGTATATTGGCGCATTTGGGAAACATTTGTGAAGATTTATAACACACTGCTCTGCTCCTCCCATATTAGTAAGCCAATCATGTACAATTGCAACTTTCATTTTCTTCACCTCTTACTTCCTATTTGTTTCTTAGCTCATGTACTTCTTTTAGCTTATCTCTATTGCCAATAACTAATACATTGTCAGCATCTATGCAAAATATGTCTTCTGCATTTAATAATATTACCTTTTTATCTCCAGCATAAATAATATTATTTTTAGAATCATATTCTTTTACATTTCCTTTAAAGAAATTATCTTTTTCATCTGGTTTTATATATCTAAGTAATGAATTCCATGTTCCTATATCATCCCAGCCAAAATCTCCTGGGATAACATATATATTCTTAGATTTTTCCATAACAGCATAGTCTATTGATATAGACTCACATTCTGGATAAACTTTTTCTAGTTCTTCTTTATAATTATTATCCTCAATTTGTGGCAATGTTTTTAATATATCATATCCTGAATAATTTTGTTCTAATTCTTTAAGCATATTGTTTACATCAAATATAAACATTCCTGCATTCCAAAGATATGTTCCGCTCATTTAAGTATTTTTTAGCTGTTTCTAAATCTGGCTTTTCTACAAACTTTTCTACTTTTATGACTTTATCATCACTTTTTTCATATTTTATATATCCATATCCAGTTTCAGGTCTATTGGGTGTTATTCCTATCGTAACTATTGCATTACTATTTTGATTTTGTATATAGCTATCTGCCATTTGTAATATTCTACAAAAGTCTTTGCTATTTGCTATAGCATGGTCTGATGGAAGTACAGCAATTGTTGCATTTTTGTATATTTGTTTTATATATAAACTTGCAAGTAAAATGCATGGTGCTGTATTTCTTCCAGTAGGTTCTACAATTATGTTTCTATCTGACAATTCTTGAAGTTGACTTTTAACTAAATTTTTATATTTCTCTCCTGTTATAACAAATATCCTTTCCTTTGGCATAATTTCTAATAATCTCTCATACGTAAGTTGTATCATTGTTTTTTCGTCTATTAAATTTAAAAATTGCTTTGGCAATTCTTCTGTGGATTTAGGCCAAAACCTTGTTCCTTTGCCTCCTGCCATGATTAGTGCACAAAACATATTATCCTCCAATATAAAAAAAATAAATTAGTAGCTATATTATATAAAAGATGTCCAAAAATATCAAGTGAATTCATTATTTATTTAAAAATATTAAGGATTTTTCTCATTTATGTCAAGCACTTTTGGTTTATGTAAATCTTTTTACCTGATTTCTAATTTTAATTGAGTGAGGCATTGGGGACGTTGTTTAATTATTGGGGTATTTGGTAAAAATTTATTGAACCCACAAAAAAACTAACAGAAATTTATTTTTGTGTTGTTTTTTTTTTTTTTTTTTTTTGGTCCTATTAAAATTTTGTCGTTTTTTCCAAAATTTTTTCTACGTCCCCAATGCCTCACTTCATAGATTTATTCTGCTATTTCTTCTTTTTTTCTTTTATCAAATTGATATAATACAAGTATTCCAACTCCTGCAAATAGTACTATTGCGCCTATCCAACCACCTACTATTGGTAGTTCTCTTGCTATGAATATTACAAATGCTACTGGTAATATCATTAATATCTTCTTCCATATTGTGTCTATGGCTGGAATCTTATTTGCTATAAACTCATTAATAGCTATTGATACTACTGCACTGTTTAATATTAATGCTAAAATATATACAACAAACATTATTAATGACACTGGTATTCCAATCACTGTGAACATTAATAAAAATGCAACCACTGGAACTAATACTGTAAATCCAAGTCCAATTGCTACTCCTAATAAACCTTTAGTTGAAATATAGTCTTTTGCTTTTTCTGTAAATTTAGGAGCTACAAATATGAATATAGCATAAATAACTAATACAAATATAGCTTCTCCTATTCCATCAAATACATAGTCAGATATTGTAGTTGTTTTTGTAGCTTCTTGCTTCTTTTCTGTAAATTTAACTTCTCCATTAACTGTGATTTTATCCATATCGTCTACTTTTTTATCAGAATAATAGTTTAAGTTTCTTCCAACATAAGCTCTCGTTTCCTCATCTTTGTAAACTTGTATATTACCTGATGCTAATTCTAAATCTCTTCCTATTTGTCCAAAAATTGCAACATTATCTGAACCTATTCTTGCATCTCTATATATTATTCCTGTTTTTGTCATTTCAAAATTTCTTGCTGCTGCATACATATCCATTGTAACCCCATTTATTCTTATTGTATCAGCAAATATAAATGAGCTAACAGCTACAAGTGCTTCTTCTTCAATAGTAACTGTTGATGCAAAAACATATAACGAACCATTTATTCTTCCTGTAATTTTAACATCTTGCCCAAAAATAAATACATTTCCATCTACATATTTATCCATAACATAAGTTGAGTTTGTGTAATTTCCGTCTTCACTGTATAATACATATAAGTCTCCTTCATGTAAATCTATATCCTCATCATGGATATGTTCATCCTCTGATATTGGATTAACATCATCCGAAGTTGCAACAGGTTCTCCTTCTGGGTTTTCTGCTGTTGTTCTTGGCTCTATTACTTGATTGTCATTTACATCTGTTGCTAGTACTTTTGTATTTAAGCAAAATACTGATAAAAGTAATGTAATAATCAATGTTGTAATTAAAATTTTAGTTCTTTTCATCTTTCAAATCCTCCCTTTTTATTTATATTTCAATATTATATTTTATACAAAATTTTGTCAATATATAAATTAAATTTTAGTGTACATACATATTTCCTATATCTCTTCTGTAGTTTAAAATTTCGTCTACATTTCCTTCTAATGCCTTGTATACTTTCTCTTTTGCCTCCTCCATTGAGCTTGATGTATAAACTGCTGCAAATAGTCTCGAATTTCCAACACTTTCATAATTGTTTCCTTCAATTTGTTTACTACTTGCGAAATATATTTTTACTCCATGTTTTTCTATTTCTTCTCTATTTAATCTAAATTTACAAGGTTCTTTTGATGATGATATTGCATAATTTGGACTAACTACATACACTGTAAATGTGTTTACTTTTTTAAATTTGCAATTTTCTTTGCTTAGAGTTTGCTTTTGTATGTTCTCAAATAATTCTGTAAATGGTGTTTCTATTGCATTTAATATATTTAGTGATTCTGGATCTCCAAATCTTGCGTTAAATTCAATAAATTTTATTCCATCTTTACATTTGAAAAATCCTCCATATATAACTCCATTGAATTCTAAGGAATCTTTATTTACATATTCTATTGTTTCCTTCATTAGTTTGCTACAAATTTCTATGTCTTCTTCTGTTAAGAATGGAAGTAAACCATTTTCAAATCCTAAGCATCCCATTCCACCTGTTCCAGGACCTTTGTCTTCGTCAAATCTATATGGATAGTCAAATGTTGTTGGAGTTATTACTAAATTTTTTCCGTCTGTAAGCCCTGTTACTGTAAACTCTCTTCCTTCAACTTTGTCTTGTATTATTACATTGCCACTTGTTTCTAAGCAAGATTTAGCATATTCAAATCCTTCTTCTTTTCCCTTAAAATGTATTCCTCCAACTTTTACGCCTTTTCCGCCTGTTAGTCCTTCTGGCTTAACTACAAAGCTATCGTCTTCATAATTATCTATTACTTTTCTTAAAGTTTCTATATCTGTAATGTTCTGATTTTTTATTATCATTTCAGGTGCAAACTTTTCTACTATACTTAGTGCATATGTTTTGCTCCATTCTATTTTAGAACCTTTTGAAGTAGGTCCAAAGGTTTTTAATCCTAGATCTCTTGCTAAGTCTATCAATCCATCTTGCAACAAATTATCACTACTTATTATGCAATTTTCTATGTTCTCTTCTTGTATAATTTTTTTGACAACTTCTTTATTAAATGGATCTCCTATAATAAATTTTCCATTTGATGCTTCTACATATTTTGCTATGCTTGGATTCTTATATGGCATTATTGAATATAAACTATATCCTTTTGATACGTATTCTGCAATAACTGCCTCTCTTCCTCCATTTCCTAGTAAAATAATCTTTTCCATTAATATCACATCCCTTTCTTAATTTTTTACTATTTCTGTAATATCTTTCAAGCTTTTCTTATAGTTCTTTTTTATTCTTCTATTTGTTATTAAAATTTTTACAATATAATAAACTACATAAATCATACCAATTGATACTAATAGTGTTCCATAATTCAAATAATATATTGAATATAAATATATTAAGTATAGTGTGAATACTGCAATTACCATTATTTCTATTCCGTGTAGCCACAATTCTCCATCATCCTTTTTATATCCATATTCAAATAATAAAATTGTTATAATTAAAAGTATTATTGAAAATACTTTTAAATCGTTTAAATACATATCTGTTTGTATATTATACATTCCTATATTTAATGCTATCAAATATATAATTATTATTGCTAAGATTATTGTATTTTCAAATATCTTAGAATTTATTTTCTCTCTTATATTTTTAGGCAATTTCTTCTTTTCTTCTATTTCTTTTTCTAATTGCTCTATATTTCTTTTTTGTTCTCTTTTCATTTTTTCCTCTCTAAAAACTAATCAAGCCCGCTTTTTCTAAACTTCAAAGCGGGCTTCTAATTCCTGTATTATTCAATTTTTTGGAAATATAATTTTCAAAAGAAACAAGTAATACAAGGCAATTTAAATCAAAAAAGTGGAGGCGTACGAGTGTACGTTGAGCATTTTTTGTATTTAAATTAACGTAGTAGTACGAAGTTTATTTTGGAAATTACGCTCTTGGGTGAGCTTTCTTATATATATTCTGTATCGTTGCATCCTGGAATTGCATATATATTTGTGTTGAAGATATATCAGAATGTCCAAGCATTGTTTGAATTGCTTTTAAATCTGCTCCATTTTGTAAAAGGTGTGTTGCAAAAGAGTGTCTTAATATATGTGGTGTAATTTCCTTATTTATATGAGCTTGCTCTTTGTAATATTTTACTATTTTCCAAAATCCTTGCCTTGTAAGTCTTTGTCCATTAGTATTAACAAATAATGCTTTTACATTTTCATCTTTTATTAATATATTTCTTGAATTTTCAATATAATCTTTTAAAGCTTGTAATGATAGTGAGCCTAGAGGTATATTTCTTGTTCTTTCTTTTCCTTTACAAACTACATAAGATTCTTCCAAATTTACATCCTCTATATTTAATGATATAATCTCTGTAACTTTCATCCCTGTTGCATAGGCAAACTCTAACATTGCCTTATCTCTTATTCCTTTTAAGTCAACATTCTTTGGTTGCTCCAATAATAATTCTACTTCTTGTGAAGTTAAAACTGATGGTACTCTTTTTTCTATTTTAGGAGATTGTATTCCTTCAGTTGGATCTTTTTTTACTTTTTTTACTCTTAATAAATATTGATAAAATGATCTAATAGATGCTAAGCTTCTAGATACTGTAGATGTCTTTTTACCTATGTCGTTCATATATTTTAAATAATCTTGTATACCTTCCTCGTCAATTTTCAAATAATTTATTTTGCTTTCTTCCACATAAGCCTCATATTGAAGTATATCTCTCCTATATGATTGTAACGTATTTTGTGATACTTTTTTATCATTTTCAATAAAGTTTAAGAAATTTTTAATTTGTTTTTGCATTATTTTTCTCCCTCACTACTTATTTATATTTCTTATTGAATAGGAAAATTACAGATTTTTGTTATTCAACAAGATTATAGGGTACCTAACTGTAATCTATGATTTCTATTGTCAGGTCAGTTTCTTATTAACATAAGATATATATGTTATATCAAATTACATAAGAAATGTAAATAGGTTTTTTAAAATTTTATAAAATATTTATAGTTGACATAAATAAATTTGATGATATATATGTTTCTATAAAAGAGGCTAAAAACAACATAACACTTACTATTGCACAGAAACACGTATGTCTTAGTATCTCCAATTTTATGTTATCACGTCTTTTATCCTTCATTATTGATTTATATAATCTTATTCCACTTATTGATAGAGCAAAAATAGTTGGAATAAGTATTATGTTTTGCAATAACATTGAAGAAAAAATGAATATACTTCCACTTTTTGCTCCTAAAGTTGCAACAGCACTTGCAACACTATATCCAAGGCAAAATCCTTTGAAGCATATTGCTCCATACACTACAAATACTCCTACAACTGTAAGCCCTGCAAACCATAATAATAATGCAAATGATAGATTCTTTTTTATTGAACTCATGAAAAGTTTAATATAATCTATACTTGCATTATCTTTTGTTTTTCCCACAAACTCATTTATATAATTACTTATTTCTTGCCCTTGCGTCTCACTTGCATTATTTATAAATAATACTCCAAGTATTATTCCGACACAAAAATATTATCGTAACAATAATATAATTTCTTAAATTATTCTTTATATGTGTCTGTATTATCCCTATTTTGGTGTGGTTTCTTTGAATTCTTGTTCTTTTGTTTTGCATTACATATACCTCTCTTATAATGTTCTTAATCAATGTTTATGTAATACAATTTAAAATAGAACTATATTTTTAGCATTTTGCTTCTACTTTTCCATAGACTCCACCGCCACCTGCTGATATCTTCATGTCACCCATCTTTGCTGCAATAATATTTCTTGCAACCTTTTCTCCACATACTGCTTCTATATCGTCAAATGACAACTTATGTAATATATTCATTTCTGTTTCAAATTTAGATAATAGTTTTTCAATAGTTTTTGTTCCAAGTCCTGGTATAAATGATAAAGGTACTTGATATTTGTATTCAGGTCTAAAATCTGGACTTCTAGTTTCAGATTTATCTTTTATTATTTCTATCCTGTCTAACACTCCCATTGTTATATTTCTGCTATCACAGGTATCACATTTAGTAACTGGTATTGTTCCTTCAATTCTCTTGTCACACACTTCACAATAAGTTCTATGGTATTTTCCAAGTTTTGGATCTAGTCCATAGTTACATACTATTTTTCTTCCACCTTCATTTCTTATTGCTTTCATAAGTTCTTTATATGAAATATTTTCTACTTGTATTTTGTTATATTCTCTAGCAATCTTAGGTAGTGAATGTGCATCCGAATTTGTTAGAAAAGTCTTGTTTTCTAACTCTGATATTTGATCTGCTAAAAATGTATCTGAACTTAATCCCAGCTCTATTGCCAAAATTTTATTATATTTTTCTTTAAAAATTCTTTTTAAGCTTCTTGTACAATTTCCATAAAAGCTCTTATGAGGTGTAAAAGCATGTGCTGGTATAAGTACCCCGTTATATTTTTCTACAATGTCTATTAATTCATATGCTGATATATCTGCTCTTTGTGAACTTAATGTCATGTTTTTTATATGTTTTTCCATTTCTTTTGAAAATCTTTTTATGTCTTTTAGATATGGAAAATAGCATAAATTATGGGCGCTTCCAGTTTTTCCGTTCTTCTGTTATCTCTGATGTTTCTATCTCGCTACCTAATATTATGCAAACTTTATCTTTATATATAATTCCACCGTTCTTCTAGTTCTCTTGCTTCTCCGTTTTTTTAGAAAATCCTCTATGTCTTCTATTACATAAGGAGAAGCACAGTCTATTATTCCTACAATATTTATTCCTTTTCTTTCTACACATTCTTTTGCAATATTTTCAAAGTTTAAACTTCTTGCTGCTGTTATTTTTATTGGTTTATTATTTTTTGTTCTTCCTATGTGTATATGTAAATCTGCAAATACTTCGTACATTTAACGTTCGTCATCCTCTCTATCTCTCATCACTAATCCTTCTCTTCTTTGGTTAATTCTGCTTACTGATTTATTATTTCTTATTTCTTGTATATCTTTTCCATTTCCTAAATAGTCTATATAATTTCTAACGTTTTCTGCACTTCTTGCTAAAGCTACTGCTTCTACTACTTTTTGATTAAAGTCATAATCTGAAGCATGTACTAAATTATTTTCATTTTCATATCTAATCATGCAGCAACACCTTCTTTCAAATAGATAAATTCTTTAAATTTATCTAAGTATCTATTTCCTATTCCCTTTAAATTTCTATTCTCTAAAAGATTTATTGCTTCATCTATTGGAAATCCTTTTCTCTCTGGTCTATCTAAAACGAGTCCTCCAAAATTATCTACAAGCTCTAATATATCACTTTCTTTTTCTCTATTTTCGTTTCTTAAATATCTATTTACTTCTGTACAGATTTTACAAAATCTATTTGAAAATCCTAAAGTTTCAAGATATTCTGCTCCATCTACTGCATATCTTCTTATTTTTTCTATATCATATGAAACTATATTCTTTTTGCAAGCATATAATAGACAAGCTGTAATTACAAGATTTTTATCCACATCAATATTCATCTGTTCGATAAATAATTTTGCAAGTTCTGTTTTTAATACTACAGAATTATCAAAAAAGATATGTTCTCTTTTCTGTAAATAATAGACTATTTCTAGTTTTTTTATATAATCCTTTTCTCCTAAAATATAGTCGGCAAATGTTTCCATAATTATCCCCTCTGCCTTTCTTTTGTTTTCTATTTGTCTTCACTTGTATTATATTTTATTAACTTAAATTTTTCAACAAAGTTACAGAATCGTAATGTAAATGTCTTGAAAATGTAATATTTTATAATTGTTTTATTGCAACTCGTGCTAACTCGTCACACCTATTATTAAACTCATTATCACTATGTCCTTTTACCTTTATGAAAGTTACCTCATGTGGTTTTATTAATTCTTCAAGTTTCTCCCAAAGTTCTCTGTTTTTTACATCTTCCTTTTTTGAATTTTTCCATCCGTTTTTCTTCCAATTAGCTATCCAATTTTGATTAAAAGCATTTACCACATATGCACTATCACTATATATTTCAACTTCGCATGGATATTTTAGTAATTTTAATCCTTCTATTACTGCTGTAATTTCCATTATATTATTTGTTGTTTCTTTTTCTCCACCAGATATTTCTTTTTTATTATCTTCATACATAAGTATTGTCCCCCATCCTCCTGGGCCAGGATTTCCTGAACATGCTCCGTCTGTATATATTATGACTTTTTTCATAACTTTCCTCCAATTTTATAAAATAATTGCTTTTTTTTTACTTTTATGATATTATATCAATAATTAATTTTAATGTAAAGAAGGGAAACTTATATGGATAATGTTCTAGGAATAATTGGTGAATATAATCCTTTTCATAATGGTCATCTTCATCATCTAAATGAATCTAAGAAAATAACTGGTGCTAATTATTCTATTGCCATAATCTCAGGCAATTTTGTTCAACGTGGAAATGTTTCTATTGTTGATAAATGGACAAAAGCAAAAATGGCTATTCTAAACGGTGTTGATTTAGTCTTAGAACTTCCATGTATATATAGTATCTCCAGTGCTGAAAACTTTGCACTTGGAGCCATAAGGGTTTTAAATTCTCTAAAAATTGTAGATGCAGTATCTTTTGGATGTGAAATTAATGATTTATCTATACTAAAAGAATGTGCTCAAATACTTACGGATGAACCTGAAGAATTTAAGTCGCTTTTATCTCATGAGCTTTCTAAAGGTATCTCTTTTCCAAAAGCTAGAGAAAATGCTCTTTTAATTTATTTAAATGATATACGAAAATTTGCAAATGTTCTTTCTTCACCTAATAACATTTTAGCTATTGAATATCTTAAGGCTTTAAATTTAACTAGATCTACTATTGAACCTTTTGCTATAAAAAGAGCTGGACCTGGGTATAATAGCAAAATGATTGTTGATAATTATGCAAGCGCCACTTCTATTCGTGAGCTTGTTAGAAAAAGAAGCTTCTATGAACTAGATAAAGTTATGCCAAAAAACTCTTATGAACTTTTAGCTGATGCTGTTAAAAGTGGGCATTATGTTAGTGGAATTGAATGTTTTGAGAAAGAAATAATGTTTGTTTTAAGAAATATGACTGTTGCGCAAATTGCAAACCTTCCAGATGTTAGTGAAGGTTTAGAAAATCTTATTAAAACTGCTGCTAACTCTTCAAATAATTTAGCTGATTTTATGAATATAGTAAAATCTAAAAGATATACTCAAACCAGAATTTGTAGAATTTTATTATATGCTCTTTTTGGTTTTACTAAAGAGGATATGGAAACTTCTAAAAAAATTGATCCATATATAAGAGTTTTAGGCTTTAATGCAAATGGACAAAAACTTTTATCTGAAATTCATAAGTCAAATAAAAAACTTCAAGTTATAACTTCTGTTAAAGATTTTACAACAACTTGTAGGAATAAAAAGCTCTTGCAGATGCTTGAAAAGGACATGTTAGCAACAAATATATATACTCTTCGGTTATGCATATGATTCTTATTCTAATTTAGATTATACAACTAAACTTATAACATATAAATAAAAAAGAACTCCTACTTAGAGTTCTTTTTTATCAGACTGTTGACAAAGTAAAATTTGTTGACAGTCTTTTCTTTTTAGAAAAAATG
>CANPOS010000027.1 GCA_947575745.1 uncultured Clostridium sp. | reverse complement strand
AAGTTTTAGCGACAAAAGAGAGGACTGGTGATAAAAAACTGGTTCTCTCTTTTGTTATGTGTAAAATCGAACCAAAATTTAATTAGCAAAAACAGCTAAAAGTATAGTAATTTTAAGTATTATATAGTATAATATAAAAAATTAAAAAAAGTTTATACTAGGAGGTTTATATATGTCTAATGGAGAAAACTATATAATTGAAAACGAAGTAACTGATACTACAAAAAAACAAGAATATTGGAATACTGGTATTGGTTTAAATAAAGTAGATAATTTGGAGCCTTCTAAATACTTATTAGAATTATCTGAAAAAAATATTAATGGAAAATTAAAGTACTACGAAGTAGAAAATTTATTAAAAAATTATTATAAAACGCAAGATTCTAAAGATATAAAAATTCAAAGAGAAAAAGAATGTGATTTAGTATCTTTAAGAATAGCTAGTTTATTAGAAGATAAGAGTTTTGGTTTTAGTCCTATTACTCTAAAAAATATTCATAAATATTTATTTAAAGATATCTATGATTTTGCAGGTAACTATAGAAATTATAACATTACCAAAAAAGAAGAAATTTTAAATGGAGATACGGTTAAATATGTGAATTATCAAGATATTGAGAGCTATTTTGATTATGATTTCAAAGAAGAAAAAAATTTTGATTATTCAAAATTAAATAATGATGGAATAATAAAACATATTGCAAAATTCACTTCAAGTATTTGGCAGGTACATCCTTTCGGAGAAGGCAATACAAGAACAACAGCGGTATTTATTGAAAAATATCTTAATAATATGGGATTTAACACTAATAATGATATGTTTAAAGATAAGAGTTTATATTTTAGAAATGCACTAGTTCGAAGCAATTATGGAAATATACCAAAAGGAATTTATCCTACATTTGATTATTTAGTAATGTTTTTTGAGAACTTATTGCAAGGTAAAAATAATGAACTTGAAAATAGAGAATTATATATCAAAGAACTATTTGAAAATAACAATTAAACATGCTAGAAATATTAAATAGGAGAGATTACATTAAATATAAAGTCCAATCAAAACTTGAAATTAACATAAAAATGTGATAAAATAATAATCAGTTCAAATCTAAATGTCTATACTGAGTTATTGGTAAGACAAAGAAAGGGGAAATGTATTTAGAAAAAACTATGTTAATCAAATAGAAAAGGAGTGAGTTCAAGAAAAACAGTAATCGGCAACAACAATCGAAAGGGGCAAAAAAATATGGCAACGATAACATTTAAAGATGCTACACAAGATGGCATCATTCTTCCTGAACATTACATTTTGACAACAACGCCTGAGGATAGGCGAGTCCTTGTGACTAAAAATGAAACAGGTTTCAAAGAAACGCAAAAGTTCACTTTGGAAGCAGGAAAACCACAACTTTGGCGGCTAGAGCAAGAGGAGGATGGACTCAAGTTGTGGGGAGAACCCACAAAGGAGGAGCTTACCCTATGTGGGCAGGATGGGTTCCAGCGAGGACCTGACACAATGCATAGAGTGATAAGAGAACTCTATGATATGCCAGGTATTCTCGAGACAGCCCAAGCGTGTAGCTTGCCAGAAAAAGATTATTTCTTTTCTGATATCGAAAAGGCATATCAAGCAGGAAAGAAATATGAACGCCAAGACGAAAGAAAAATGAGGTATTGGCTAGCTTCGCGCTGTGTCACTATTAACAGTACCAATGCGTGGTTCAACGTGTTCTTTGTGAACAGCAGTATCGTGAACGCCAATTACTTGTATAACTCGTACAGCGGCACGGACAGCATTACCTATGCAGTGCGCCCCGTAGCCACTCCAAGATTCACACTCCTTCTGGAAAGAAAAGACTGCGACGGCTCTTATGAACATCCTTGGATATGTCTGAGTAAGTAAAAGAGCAGATTTGAGAGGCAACATTTGATAAGCATAGCAAAACCTGGATAAAATTAACCCTAAGCTAAAAGGCTAAGTTTTAGCGACAAAAGAGAGGACTGGTGATAAGAAACTGGTTCTCTCTTTTGTTGTGTGTAAAAGCTAACGTTACTATTCACAGCTAATTAATTTGAAATAATGAGAAGTAGTATATATTAATTTTGAAGTGAACGCGCAGTATGGGAGCGAATTAGAAGTTGTTATAGCTTTAGCTATTACAACTTCATTGAGACGACCAGTAAGGAACGAAAAATTATATATATACTACTTCTTAGACAAAAATAAAGACTGTGAATAGTAACAATCTAACTAAAATTTAATTAGCAAAAACAGCTAAAAGTATAGTAATTTTAAGCATTATATAGTATAATATAAAAAATTACAAAAGTTTATACAAGGAGATTTATATATGTCTAATGGAGAAAATTATATAATTGAAAACGAAGTAACTGATACTACAAAAAAACAAGAATATTGGAATACTGGTATTGGTTTAAATAAAGTAGATAATTTGGAGCCTTCTAAATACTTATTAGAATTATCTGAAAAAAATATTAATGGAAAATTAAAGTACTACGAAGTAGAAAATTTATTAAAAAATTATTATGAAACGCAAGATTCTAAAGATATAAAAATTCAAAGAGAAAAAGAATGTGATTTATATAAAGTCTAATCAAAACTTGAAATTAACATAAAAACATGATAAAATAATAATCAGTTCAAATTTGTATGTCAATACCGATTTATTGGTAAGACAAAGAAAGGGGAAATGTATTTAGAAAAAACTATGTTAATCAAATAGAAAAGGAGTGAGTTCAAGAAAAACAGTAATCGGCAACAACAATCGAAAGGGGCAAAAAAATATGGCAACGATAACATTTAAAGATGCTACACAAGATGGCATCATTCTTCCTGAACATTACATTTTGACAACAACGCCTGAGGATAGGCGAGTCCTTGTGACTAAAAATGAAACAGGTTTCAAAGAAACGCAAAAGTTCACTTTGGAAGCAGGAAAACCACAACTTTGGCGGCTAGAGCAAGAGGAGGATGGACTCAAGTTGTGGGGAGAACCCACAAAGGAGGAGCTTACCCTATGTGGGCAGGATGGGTTCCAGCGAGGACCTGACACAATGCATAGAGTGATAAGAGAACTCTATGATATGCCAGATATTCTCGAGACAGCCCAATCGTGTAGTTTGCCAGAAAAAGATTATTTCTTTTCTGATATGGAAAAGGCATATCAAGCAGGAAAGAAATATGAACGCCAAGACGAAAGAATAATGTGGTATTGGCTAGCTTCGCGCTGTGTCGCTGTTGGCGGTGCCTATGCGCTTTTCGACGTGTTCATTGTGAACGGCGGTAGCGTGTACGGCAGTTGGTTGTATGGCTCGGACGGCGGCACGTACAGCAATACCCTTGCGGTGCGCCCCGTAGCCACTCCAAAATCCACACTCCTTCTGGAAAGAGAAGACTGCGACGGCTCTTATGAACATCCTTGGATATGTTTGAGTAAGTAAGAGAGCAGATTTGAGAGGCAACATTTGAGAAACATAGCAAAACCTAGATAAAATTAACCCTAAGCTAAAAGGATAAGTTTTAGCGACAAAAGAGAGGACTGGTGATAAAAAACTGGTTCTCTCTTTTGTATATTAAAGAGTAAAAGAAATTTTAAATTTATAGTTCTAAACTTAATTATTTAACTTGATTTTATAATAATAATGTGATATAAAATATACAAATAAAATAAAACTAGGAGGAATTTTATATGGAATTAAAAGGATCAAAAACAGAAAAAAACTTAATGGCAGCATTTGCAGGAGAATCACAAGCAAGAAATAAATATACATATTATGCTAGTAAAGCAAAAAAAGAAGGATATGAACAAATAGCAGCCATATTCCAAGAAACAGCAGATAACGAAAAAGAACATGCTAAATTATGGTTTAAATTATTACATAATGGAGAAGTTCCTACAACAGAAGAAAACTTAAAAGATGCAGCAGCAGGAGAAAACTATGAGTGGACAGATATGTATGAGCAAATGGCAAAAGATGCTAAAGAAGAAGGATTTGATAACATAGCTTATCTTTTTGAAGCTGTTGGAAAAATAGAAAAAGAACATGAGGAAAGATACTTAAAATTATTAGAAAATGTAAAAGATGGATTAGTATTTTCTAAAGATGGAGATAGAATTTGGAAATGTAGAAACTGTGGACATATTGTAATTGGAAAATCAGCTCCTGAAGTATGCCCAGTATGTAATCACCCACAAGCATATTTCGAAATAAAAGCAGAGAATTATTAAAATTAAAGGAGGAAAAATATGGACAAATATGTATGCACAGTATGCGGATATATATATGATGAAGAAGCAGAAGGAGTTAAATTTGAAGATTTACCAGATACATGGGTGTGTCCTTTATGTGGTGTTCCAAAATCTTTATTTAAAAAAGTAGAAGAGTAGAAAAAAGCCTGATAAGTTTAATCTTACCAGGCTTTAAAAATGCTTGTTTTAATTATATTTCTATGATATAATACCAAATGTAATTTAAGAATAATATAGACATGAAGAAAGGGAGCTCAAAATATGGAAAATGAAAGAGTAGATAAGATAGAGTATTATTTATTAATAGCAGAGGCAGTAGCAGGAAGAGGAACATGTCTTAGAAAAAATTATGGATGTATAATAGTAAAAAATGACGAAATCATTGCAACAGGATATACAGGAGCGCCTAGAGGAAGAAAAAATTGTATAGACTTAGGATATTGCACAAAAAAGAAAATTTTGCCAGACATGAGGCATCGGTGGATATGACGCTTGTAGATCAGTGCATGCAGAGCAAAATGCAATAATAAGTGCATCAAGGAAAGATATGATAGATTCAGTTTTATATTTAGCAGGAGTTAGAAAAGATACAGGAGAATATGAAGAAGATGCAGACTCTTGTCAGTTGTGCAAAAAAATGATAATAAATGCAGGAATAAAACAAGTGGTAGTAAGAGAAAAAGGAATAAACAAATATAAGATACTAGATGTAAAAGATTGGATAGAAAATGATGAGTTGCTAGAAGGTAAAATAACATATTAATAAGGAGGTGGAAAAGTGGCAAAGCCGATAGTTGCAATAGTAGGAAGACCAAATGTACGGGAAGTCAACATTTTTCAACTATATTATAGGAGAAAAAAGGTCGATTGTAGAAGACAAGCCAGGAGTTACAAGAGATAGAATATATGCAGATGCAAATTGGAGAGGAAGAGATTTTACAATTGTCGATACAGCTGGAATAGAACCAAAGTCAGATGATATAATTATTTCAAGTATGAGAGAACAAGTAGGAATAGCAATAGATATATCAGATGTAATAGTGTTTTTAACAGATATAAAACAAGGAGTAACAGAAGTAGATAAAGAAATAAGCTTATTGCTTAGAAAATCGAAAAAGCCAGTAGTACTTGTATGTAATAAATCAGATACATTTGGAAAAGAAAACAATGATATATATGAGTTCTATAACTTAGGAATAGGAGATCCATTCGCAGTATCTTCAGTTAATGCTTCAGGGATAGGAGATGTATTAGACGAAATATATAAGCATTTTCCAGAACAAGAAGATAATGAAGAAGATAGTGAAATAATAAAAGTTGCATTAATTGGAAAGCCAAATGTTGGAAAATCCTCACTTGTAAATAAAATACTGGGAACTAATAGAGTTATAGTGAGCAACATCGCAGGAACAACTAGAGATGCAATAGATTCATACTATGAGAATGAAAATGGTAAATATATATTTATAGATACAGCTGGTTTAAGAAAAAAGAATAAAATCAAAGACGATATAGAAAGATACAGCATAATAAGAACAATGTTTGCAATCGAAAGAGCAGACGTATGTTTAATTATGATAGATGCAAATGAAGGTGTAACAGAACAAGATGCAAAAGTTGCAGGAGAAGCACATGAGGCTGGAAAAGGTATAGTTATTGTTGTAAATAAGTGGGATGAAATAGAAAAGGATAATCACACTTTAGAGGAATTTAAGAAAGATATTTATCAAAAGTTGGCATATTTAACTTATGCACCAATAATATTTATATCAGCTAAAACAGGACAAAGAGTAAATAAGCTTTTTGAAATGATAAATGAAGTAAATAGATGTAACAGTATGAGAGTGTCAACAGGAATGCTAAACCAAGTAATAAATGAAGCAATAGCAATAACTCAACCACCAACAGATAAAGGAAGAAGATTAAAGATATTATATGTTACACAAGCTAGTACAAAGCCACCAACATTTGTAATATTTGTAAATAATAAAGACATATTCCACTTTTCATATGAAAGATATTTAGTAAATCATATTAGAAAAGAATTTGGAATACAAGGAACACCGATTAGGGTTATTGTAAGAGAAAAATATGATGAATAAAAATATAAAATAATAAATTAAAAAGAAACGAGTATTGCTAGGCGCACGAAGGAGATATTCCATGAGGCGTACTGGTGTACGTTGATTGGAAATCGACTGAGAGCAACGACGCAAGACGAAGTTTATTTTTTATTTAGAGGAGGTAAATATGGCAGTATATATAATAATAGCGATAATTGCATATGCAATTGGAAGTATCAATTTTTCGGTAATATTTAGCAAGAAATTTGCAGGATTTGATGTGAGAGAAAAGGGAAGCGGAAATGCAGGAACAACGAATATGTTAAGAAGTGTAGGAAAAAAAGCAGCAGCGATTACACTTGTATGTGATATTTTGAAAGGAATTGTAGCAATACTCATAGCATATATTTTACATAGGATTGTAGAAAAAGCAGATGGAGCATTACTTATACAAATAGCAGCACTAGTAGTAGTAATTGGACATACATTCCCAGTTTTCTTCGGATTTAAAGGAGGAAAGGGAGTTGCAACATCACTTGGAATTTTATTATTAATAAACTGGAAGATAGGATTAATATGTTTAATATTTGCATTAATAATTATGGCAGCAACAAGAATGGTATCAGCAGGTTCAGTAACAGCAGCAATACTTTATCCAGTACTTGTTCTATGTAATGTTGGCAGAGAGTACTTTATAGTAGAAGGAAGCTATATAGTGTTTAGTATATTATTAGCATTATTCATAGTATTTAATCACAGAACAAATATAAAGAGAATACTTGAAGGAAAAGAAAACAAAATAAGCTTTAGCAAGAGATAAATAAGGAGGAACTTATGAAAAATATATGTATAATAGGAAGTGGAAGTTGGGGCTCAGCTCTTGCTATAAATTTAGCTCTAATAGGACACAATATCAAGATATGGTCTTTTAACGAAGAAGAAAAAGAATTGATAAACAAAGAAAAAAAATGCAAATTTTTACCAAATGCAAAAATTCCTGAAAATGTATATTGTACTACTTCATTTGAAGAAGCGATAGAAGGAACAGATATTATTTTACATGTTACACCTTCAAAATTCACAAGAGATACAATAAAACAATATAAATCTTATGTAACTAACCAAGTTATAATAATATGTTCTAAAGGATTTGAAAAAGAAACTTTAAAAACATTAGACGATGTAGCAAAAGAAGAATTACCAAACTCTAAAATCGCTGTTCTTTCAGGACCAAGTCATGCAGAAGAAGTGTCAATAGAAATACCAACAGCTCTAGTTATTGCTTCAAAGTACGAAGAAATAAATAACATGATACAAGAAGAATTCATGAGTAAATCTTTAAGAATATACACATGTACAGATATAAAAGGAGTAGAATTAGGTGGTGCTTTAAAAAATATAATTGCATTTTGTGCAGGAGTTGCAGCAGGATTAAATTTAGGAGACAATACATATGCTGCATTAATAACAAGAGGATTAAAGGAGATTGCAGAGCTTGGAACAGCATTAGGTGGAGAAAAAGAAACCTTTTATGGACTTACAGGGCTTGGAGATTTGATAGTAACTTGTCTTAGTGAACATAGCAGAAACAGAAAAGCTGGAAAGCTAGTAGGACAAGGAATGAATATAGAGGAAGTTAGAAAAGAAGTAGGAATGGTAATAGAAAGTATAGATAATATAGAAGTAGCACATGAACTTGCAGAAAAGCATAAAATAGAAATGCCAATTTTAAATACTGTATATGATATATTATATAATAATCTAAATCCACAAGAAGCGGTAAAAAATTTAATGTTAAGAGAAAAAAAATCAGAATTTTAAAAAGAATTGCATAATTTTTTATTAAAGAAGAAAAATATAATATAAAGAATATAGTACAAAAATGGAGGTTATTATGGAAATATTTGAAAAAATTGGAGATGCTGCAAGTAAAACATATAAATTTACAGCAGAAAAGACATCAAAAATCGCAAAAGAAACAAAATTGAAAATGCAAATTAATGAGCACAAAAGTGATATAAAAGATATATATATAGAAATTGGAGAAGCAGTTTTTGAGAAATACTCTAAAGATGAGGAGTTAGACTTAAAAGGATTACAGCAAAAGTGTGAGGAGGTACAATTGCTATCAGAGAAAATTGTTAAGTGTAAAGATGAGATATTAAAGTTAAAAGCAAAAAAACAATGCAAGAATTGTTATGAAGAGATAGAAATGAGTGCACACTATTGCCCAAATTGTGGATTTGAACAAGAAACTATTGACGAGAAGATTAAAGAAGATGAAGAAGTAATAGAAATATTACAAGAAGAGGAAGTAGAAGAAGATAAAAAAGAAGATGATGAATAGTTAATAAGGGTATCTTTCATAAAGGTACCTTATTAAATTGTCAGCATTATTTTCTGTAACATTTATAAAAGCGCCTTTGTCTAAGCTAACCCACATGTTTATTTTGTATAAATCTTTATTATCAATAAAGGCTCCAATAATATCAGCCATTTCAACGGGATTTTCAAAGACTTTTTCCCATTTTAAATCATTTTCAATCTTAATATTATTTGTATAAAAATGAGAAAGAAATTTTTTTATTTCACCTTCTTTATCACTATAAAGATTAATGATTGTGTTCATAAATTATACCTCCAATATGTGAACTTTATAACAAGCAAAATATATAAAAATAAGTGAAAAGAGAGTTGGATTGAAAGATTTTACAGAAATTGTTAGATAGAAAATGAGGGATGTGCACGTAGATTTACGTAGTAAATCTTGCAAAGTGAAAGAGGCGCATTTTTTATTGTTACAATTTCTTAAAATCTGTATTGACAAGCGAGTGTAACGCTTTTTATATATTTTGCTTGTTATAGCTTACTAGTAACAATTAATTTTATTATCTGTAAAATTCAAAAAAATATTCTGTTTACATATTTTTCGTCGAACTGTGCAAAATAAGAAAGAAAAATAAATCTAAGAAATGGAGACAAGATATGAGCAATAAAGTTTTAAATAATCTTGCAAAAGTAGTAATAAGTCTTGCTATAATTGCAGGAATAGTATTTGCCTTCAATGTATTTTCAAATGCTGAAAACACAGAAAGTATAGAAGAGAAAGAAGAAGAAGAAATAAAATACTTAGATACGAAATTGTTGAGCTTAATTAATTATTTGAATAATATAGATTTACAAAATTATAGATTAGTATTAACTAAAATAGAATCAGAAAGTTCAGAATCAAGTAGTTCATCTAAAAAAGAACAGAAAAATAACGAACAGGAAGATAGTACAGAAAATGGAACAGATGAAAAGGAAAAAACTTTAAGTAAAATGGAGCAGGAAACCATAGTAACCAACGAAGGAGAAGTAAATTGGAAAACAATAGAAGGTGAACTTGAAGTATTATCTGCTACATGGCCTACGATAGTATTAGATTTATACAAATTAGAGGTGAGTTCAGAAGATATTATAAAATTTAGTAATGATTTAGACCAAGCAATAACTCAGGTAAAAAATAAAGATAAGGCATTGTCTTGTATGTATTTTGCTAAACTCTATGGATATTTACCAACATTTTTAAATAAAAGTAATCCAGAGGAAATAAGAAGAAGTGCATTAGAAGCAAAAACATATATTGTAAATGCGTATGCATATGCAGAAACTGAAAATTGGGATAAAATGAGAAATGAGATAGAAAAAGCAGAAAATATATTTTCAAGTCTTGTAAATGATGCAAAATATGTAAATGATAAAAGACTATATAATATAAATAAAGTATATATTTTAATAGAAGAATTAAAGAATTCTTTAGCAACTAAAGATACTGGAATATTTTATTTAAAATACAAAAATACAATAGAAGAGCTTAATATATTAAACTAGATTTTTTTCTCGAAATGTTGATAATCCTTTTTTGTAGTCCAATCTCCACCCCATTTCCAACCGATGTTTTATAAAAATTGTATAAATCACATCATTTTTTCTAATTAAATGTTTAGATTCAGCATCTCTGTTAATATATAAAGCACCAGATGCTGGACTAGACTTGCCATTTGAAACATAAGGATTATATAAAGGATTTATATCAATAGCGGTACCAATTGAGTGATTAGATAGAGTTTTTGAGTTATTAATTTTTCTATAACAAAAAGAAGAAGTATTATTATCAGACATAGAGAGTTCATCGTTAGCACCATATTTGTCTATTAAACGAATTTTTTCAATAGGATATTTTATATCATATAACTCTTTAAAAATTTCTAATACTTCATTGGCAATCTTAGAATTAACAATCATTTCTCCAACATGAGTATTATTATCAAAACCATAGTATGAAATCTGTAAATAAGAAAGCAAACTAATATCAACATTATCTTTATATTCTAAAGGGATAGAATTACCAAGCATAGAATTGTATATATGTTCTGGGATTTCTTGAGCTATAAAAATAGGTGTGGCAGTATATATTTCAGAAGAAGTTTCATTACTTGTTTTTTCATATAAAAAACTACTCTCAGGAGAAATTACAACTTGAGAGATAGAAGCTAAACAAAAAATTAAAATAATTGAAACAATAAATTTTTTCATATATATATATTTTATAACATTTCAAAAATTATTTGCATAAAACAAGAAAAATATAAAATATTTTTTTCATAAAAAAAGTAATTATGGAAGAAACTTCAACATGGATAATGATAAAAATATATTGACAATGATACAAAGAAATAATATAATTAAAATTACCAAGGTAGAATAGCGTTTCTACTAATAAGGAGAGAATGCTGAGACTGTTAAAGCTTTGCTTGTTACAGTGTCAGTATGCAATTTGCGAAGCAAATTGTAATTCTACATTTGCTTCCATACTACACGAAAATGCACAAACATATTTATACTTAGTATCTGACAGATTTGAAAAAGTATTCTCTTCTAAAAAAGAAAAACCAAAAATCAAAGCTAAACCAAGGAGAAAAATCAAATGGAAACCAAAATCAAAGCTAAACCAAATCACCCAATAGGGTTTATTAATTATACTCAAGAACATGAAAAAGGACAAGCGGAACAATGGGATACCCCTTATTGTTCTGAAAGAACAATAAGAGTGTCTAGAGTTTTCCGCGAGGACAAAGGAATTACCTTAATCGCCCTATTAATTATGGTAATATTAGTAGTCATACTTGCAGCAATAAGTATAAAAGGACTAACAGGAAAAGAAGGAATATTTGCGTCCTCAAGCAAAATAGGGAATGAATATGTAATAGCGCAATATGGAGAACAAGTAGAACAATTAGCAAATAGTATAATTCTAAAAGATTCATTAGCACGGAAAAACCACAACAACAGAAAGTATGGCAGAGGAAATGGAAAAAGAAGACTGGATAAAGAGTGCAGTGCCAAAAGACAAATATATAATAGTCACAACAACAGATGGGTACATATATGAAGTATACTATGATGAAGAAACAGGAAAAAAAGAAATAGAATATGTAGGAAAAGAAGATGGAGAAGGAATCCCAGAAATAACAGCAAGCTATGACAAAGTAAAAGCAGTAATCGCAGCACAAGCAAGCTGTAAAGGTGGAATAAAAGAAATACAACTAATCTATAAAAAAGAGGTCGTCCAAACACAGCCAGGAGAAACAGCAAATTTTGATGTACAGCAAACAGGCTGGTATCAGGTAAAGGGAGTAGCAAACAATGGAAAAACAATAAGCACATGGGTAAGAGTACCAAGTACAGTAATAGCCCCACTAATAGAAGTAATATCAGATGGAGAACAAGAAAATGAATGGTATGGAAAAGACGATAAGCCTGTACAAGTAAGAATAAGCACAGACAACCCAACAGCGACAGGGGTATACTACAAAACAAACAAAGACGAAGAATTTACATATGTAGAAGGAAGAGAAGCAACACTAACGATACAAGACTCAGGAAGAACAATAATATATGCATATGTAACAGACAAACAAGGAAACGAATCAGAACAAGCAAACAAAGAAATAAAATACGACAACATACATCCAGAAGTAGGAGAAATAGAAATAGAAGGAACAAAAGGAATAATAGACGGAACAGAAACAGGATGGTATGTATCAGAAGAAGTAACAATAAAACTAAACAACATGACAGACGAACCAATTGAAAGTGGAATAGAAGGATACTACTATTGGGAAATACCAGAAGGAAGCAATCCAAACGACATAACAGAAGAACAAAAGACTTTTTCAAAAGGACAAACAGGAGAAATAAAGATAGTAAAAGAAGGAAAAGTAACAATAGGAATACAAGCAAAAGACAAAGCAGGGAATATAACAGAAACATCAAAAATAAAAACAATAACAATACAAAAAGACAGTATAGAACCAGTAGACTTCTTACCAAGTGTAGGAAATATAACAGCAGAAGGATTTACAGTCAATGCAGGAACAACAGATGCAACATCAGAAATATCACACTACAACTGTTATGTAAGACAAGGAAGTACACTAGTAAAAGAACTAAAAAATAATGAGGCAGGACAATTTCAAGTAACAGGAATACCAGATAATACAACATACAGTATTACAGTAGAGGCATTAGATAAAGCAGGAAATATAAGAACAGGAAAAGGAATAACAGGAACAACTGAAATCGCAAATACACCACCAACAAAAGCAGTAGTATCATTTAACTCAAAAGGAACAAACTATATAAAAGTAAATGCAAAATCAGAAGATGTAGATGGAGATAAATTAACATACACATTATATTATGGAACAAGTTCGACTAGATTAACAGCTTCGACGCCACTATCAAATCAAACACAAAATGTACAAGTAGCAATCCAAACACCAACAATAAGTTCATATACATATTACTATTGGAGAGTAGATGTATCAGACGGAAAAGTAACAACAGAAGGAGATATACAAGCACAGGTAAGAACATATTGCCCAGGAACAGGATATACATGTAATGGACCTTTTGTAGAAGAAAATGGCAAAACATGCTCAACTTGTTCTGGATCTGGGAAAGTTACAAGTGGGGTTTGTGGTGGGTGGATTTCACCACATCGAGACGAAGGCGTGAGGACAGGCACTTTTACATGTATATCTTGTGGGACCCGTGAAACGCATCAGTACGTAAGTAACGGAAAATGCGATAAGTGTGGATCTTATGGGTCTTGGTATCAGTGTTTGTCTTGCGGCACGGTACATAATAGCGGTAAGATACTTAAGAATGGACATTGCCAGAGAACGACGATGAGACGGTTGCTCTACTTGCGGAGGAGATGGAAAAGTTGATAAACCAATAAATTGTACACATGGTAGAAGTTCTACACACAGCTATTGCGGGCACGGTCGAGTTGGATTACATGATTAGATAGACTTAGACTTGACTTTTGACTCAGACGGGACGGTTCTGTTTAGGACAAATCAAGAAAAAGTAAATAAGCAGTTAATTAGATAAAGAATAAATCTAATTAATTGCTTATTTTTTACAAAAATACAATATTCTCAAATATAAGTGCAACAAAATTTAGCAAAACAGCAAATAAATACAAATTGACTATCTAATTTTTGTCAAGCTCTTTTTCTATACTTCAAACTACATTTCTTCTTAATGAAAGTTGAAAACTCTTCCGAACTTCCAACTGTAAAAGAATCTTTAGCAACTAAAAATGCATCTTCTTTTGTTACATATAAATAGAAAAACGTTTTAGTTTCAAACACTTTACGAAGTAACAGATATTTATAAGTAAAAGAACCGTTATTATTTTTAACCACTAAATTTTTATCATAAAAATTAAAAGTATTTGTATTATTATCAGACACTTTCTCGCTTTTCATTTCTCTATTTACAATCATTTTAGGTCGATAAATTCTATAAAATACAAATCCTATCAAAACAAGTGTTAAAAGCACACCTTGAATTCTCATATTACCTGCAAAAGAAAGATAGATACTAAGAAGTAGAAGACAAACCCAAAATGCTGTATATAACATATAGGATAGATTGTATGTTTTATTGTGAAACTTCAAGAATTCAACATAAGTTTCTTGAGTATAAGTCGTTTTATTTTCAAATAATTTCTCCATAAATTAAAACCTTCCTTATTTAATACATCTCATTCTATCACTAAACTTTACAAAAATCAACAAAAATGCTATACTAGATAAGGATTAATAGGAAAGAGGGAGTTTTTATTGAAACAAGAATTATTGAAACTTGCAAATGAAGTAGAAGAAGAAATAAAAGAAATTACAAAAAGAATAGATGAAGATGCTATGTATAATAGTATAAAAGTACTAAATGCATTTCAAAGAAATAACATATCTGAAATGCACTTTAATTCAACAACAGGGTATGGATATAATGATATAGGAAGAGAAGCAATAGAGAGGATATTTGCAGAAGTTTTAGGTGCAGAAGATAGCTTAGTTAGAAACCAATTTATATCTGGAACACATGCACTTACAGTTGCACTTTTTGCACTTCTAAGACCGGAAGATACAATGCTTGCAATATCTGGAAAACCATATGATACATTAGATGAAGTCATAGGAATAACAGAAAATGCAAGCTCACTTAAGAGTTTTGGAGTTAAATATGAACAAATAGACTTAAAAGGAAACGAGTTTGATATAGAAAAAATAACAAAAACTCTACAAAATGAAAAGATAAAACTAATACATATACAACGTTCAAAAGGATATTCTTCAAGAGATAGCTTGAGTATAGAAAAGCTACAAAAAGTTATTCAAGAAATAAGAAAAGTTGATAAAGAAGTAATAATTTTTATAGATAACTGTTATTGTGAATTTGTAGAAAGAGAAACACCATTAGAAGTTGGAGCAGATGTAATAGTTGGATCGTTAATAAAAAATCTTGGAGGAGGAATTGCAAATAATGGAGCATATGTTGCAGGAAAAGAGAAATATGTATCTCTTGCAGCAGAAAGACTTACGTCTCCAGGACAAGGAAAAGAAGTAGGACCAACATTAGGAGCTAATAAAGGATTTTTGCAAGGAATCTACTTAGCACCAAGTGTAGTTGCTAGTAGTTTAAAAACAGCTGTATTCGCAAGCAAACTATTAGAAAAATTAGGATACAAAGTAGCACCTAGATATGACGAAAAAAGAGCAGACATAGTTCAAACAATAGAATTTGGAGAACCAGATAAATTAATAAAATTCTGTCAAGGAATACAGAAAGGTTCTGCAATAGATTCAAATTCAGTTCCAGAACCATGGGATATGCCAGGATATGGAGATAAAATAATAATGGCAAGTGGAAGCTTTACACAAGGCTCTTCAATAGAGATTTCTTGTGATGGACCAATAAGAAGCCCATATATAGCATTTTTGCAAGGCGGATTAACTTATGAATATGGAAAGATAGCAGTATTAACAGCAGTAGAACAAATAACTCAAAATTAGTTTACATATTATAAAAGTTATGGTATAATTTAACTATAATGGAGGAAATATCATGGATAGATTAAAAGTTTTGGGAATATGGGTAATATTAGTTTTAGCGTTTCTTATTTTCAGCAATGGACTAATATATTTGGTTTTACATGGTGAAGAAATAGGAATGAAAATATATAATATGACACATAAGGATCAGACTTCAATTTCACAACAGCATAAATAAAATGTTAAACTTGTGTGAAATCTATTGAAAAAATAATATTCTTGTAATATAATTGTAATGGATTTGTAATAAAACCATTGCAATTTTCTATTTTTTAGGAATTTTTTCATTGATAAATGAGAAAAGCTCCGTAAAAAATAGTTATGCGAATATTACAAATCATTAATGATTTATCATTTAAGATTTGTTAATTCGTATTTTTATTTTGTAGGAATAAAGGAGAGATATCAATGTTTTCATTTGGACATGATATAGGAATAGATTTAGGAACCGCAACGGTTCTAGCATTTGTAAAAGGGAAAGGAATAGTGTTAAGAGAGCCTTCAGTTGTAGCTGTTGACAACTTAACAGGGGAAGTACTTGCTGTTGGACAAGAAGCAAGAAGAATGTTAGGAAGAACACCAGGAAATATTGTTGCAACAAGACCTTTGAAAGATGGTGTAATATCAGACTATACAGTTACAGAAAAAATGCTAAAATATTTCATAAATAAGATATGTGGAAGAACAATTTTTTCACCAAGAATAATGATATGTATTCCATCACAAGTAACAGAAGTAGAAAAAAAGGCAGTAATAGATGCAGCAGGACAAGCAGGAGCAAGGAAGGTTTATCTAATAGAAGAGCCAATAGCAGCTGCAATTGGTGCTGGAATTGATATATCAAAACCATGTGGAAATATGATTGTAGATATTGGTGGAGGAACAACAGACGTAGCTGTAATATCACTTCGGAGGTTCAGTTGTAAGTACTTCTTTAAAGGTTGCAGGAGATAAATTTGATGAAGCAGTTGTAAAATACATAAAAAGAAGGCATAATGTTATAATTGGAGAAAGAACAGCAGAAGATTTAAAAATAAATGTTGGTTGTGTATATCCAAAAATTCAAGATATAGAAATGGATATACGTGGAAGAGATTTATCGTCAGGACTACCAAAAACAATCACTATACATTCAAGTGAAATGCTAGAAGCCTTGATGGAACCAGCATTACAAGTGGTGGATGCAGTGCATTCAGTATTAGAAAGAACACCACCAGAATTAACAGCAGATATTAGTGATAAGGGAATATACATGACAGGTGGAGGAAGCTTGGTAGATGGGTTAGATAAACTTTTGCAAGAAAAAACAGGGATAAATGTAATGATAGCAAATGATACAGTATCATGTGTAGCACTTGGAACTGGTAAGGCTTTAGAGAATTTAGATATTTTAGATGAAGGAAAAAAGAGATAAAAATATCCATAGCTATTAAATAGCTTGAATGGAGGGGAAAGTTGGAAAAAACAGTAGCGATATATACTTTGCGGTTGCAAAACTAATCAATATGAGTCAAATGCAATAATACAAAAATTTATAGAAAATGGATATAAATTAGTAGAATTTGAAGAAAAAGCAGATGTATATATAGTTAACACATGTACAGTAACAAATATTTCTGATAGAAAATCTAGGCAAATATTAAGAAGAGCAAAACAAAAAAACAAGGACAGTATTTTAGTAGTAATAGGTTGTTATGTACAAGTAGCAAAAGAAATGCTAGAAAAGGTTGAAGGAATTGATATCCTTCTTGGAAATAATGAGAAAAAAGATATTTTAGAATATGTAGAAAAGTACAAGAATGAAAAGCGAGAAGAAATTACAGATGTAATGCTACAAAAAGAATATGTAGAGTTTGGAAGTACAACTTTTACAGAAAAAACAAGAGCAGTAATAAAAATACAAGATGGGTGTGATAGATTTTGCTCATATTGCATAATTCCTTATGCAAGAGGTAGAGTAAGAAGTAGAAGGATAGAAGAAATATTAAAAGAGATAACTGATATTGCAAAAATTGGAATTAAAGAGGTTGTATTAACAGGAATTCATATTGCATCTTATGGAAAAGATTTTAAAGAAAATATTAGTCTAATAGATTTATTAGAAGAGATAAATAAGATAGAAGGAATAGAGAGAATAAGACTAGGTTCATTAGAGCCTAAGCTAATAACAGAAGAATTTGTAGAAAGATTAGGAAAACTAGAAAAAATATGTAATCATTTCCACCTATCTCTTCAAAGCGGATGCACAGAAACTTTAAAAAGAATGAATAGAAGGTACACAGCTGAGGAGTTCTATAATGCTACAAAGCTTTTAAGAAAAAAGTTTAAAGATGTAAATCTTACAGCAGATGTGATAGTAGGTTTTTCAGGTGAAACTGAAGAAGAATTTGAGACTACATATAAATTTCTTGAAAAGATTAAATTTTATAAGATACATGTATTTAAGTATTCTATAAGAGAAGGCACAAAGGCAGCAGAGTTTCCAAATCAGATAACACCTGAGGTAAAAGAAAAGAGAAGTAAAGAAGTAATAGAGCTTTCAGAGAGTATACAAAAAGAGTATAACAAGTCATATATAGGTGAAACTTTGAAAGTATTATTTGAAGAAAAAGATAATGGATATTACAAAGGACACACAAAAAATTATGTATGCGTTAAAGTAAAAGATGATACAGAAAATTTAGAAAATTTAATACTGGATGTAAGAATAACAGATATGGAAAAAGAAGTATTAGTTCGGAGAGCTAAGCAACAAACAAAATGTAACGAAAATGTAATAATTTTGCAACATAAATTTAATAAAAGAATATTGCAAAATAACTTGCAAAATGTTAGAAAGTATAGTATAAATAAATAGAAAAATGTAAGAACTCACAAAGGAGGAATTGATTTATGGAAGAAAATCAAACATCATTACCAACGAAAGTAGGATTTTGGAATAAATTTAAAACATTTTTATTTCAAGACATATCAGTAGAATTAACACCATATCAACAAAAAGTTGAAAATGAAGTTAATGACTTTTTACACCAAGAGATAACATGGCAAGGATTTAAAGGATTCTTATTTCAAGAGATTAAATTTTAATTTCATTTATATATAAATGGGTGATTTTGGAGACGGACTCAAAATCACCTTATATTAAATAATAAAGAGAATATATATAATTTATGCAGTTCTGCATAGTATGAGAGCAAAATAAATTATATATATTCTCTTTATTTGCTTTTGAAGATGCTTTTTAAGTCCGTCCCCAAAATCATCTAAAAAACACTTGCAAAGTAAATAAAATTGAGATAGAATAATAACGAATTTAAAAATGATTTGCGGATATAATAAATTTAACGCAAATAAAATAAGGAGGAATTTTTTATGTCAGTAAAAATTGGTATTAATGGTTTTGGAAGAATTGGAAAATTAACATTCCAAGCGGCTCTTGGAAAAGAAGAGGTAGAAATCGTTGCAATAAATGATCCATTTATTACAGCAGATTATATGGCATATATGTTAAAATATGATACAATACATGGTAGATTTGAAGGAGACGTTAGAGGAGAAGAAGGAAAACTTATAATTAATGGAAAAGAAATAAAAGTATATAATGAAATGGATCCAAAAAATATACCTTGGGGAGCAGATGGAGTTGATTATGTATTAGAATGTTCTGGAGTATTTACTACATTAGAAAAGGCACAGGCACATATAGATGCAGGAGCTAAGAAGGTAATAATAAGTGCTCCTTCAAAAGATGCTCCAATGTTCGTAATGGGTGTTAATAACGAAGAATATGATCCTTCAATGAACATTATATCAAATGCATCTTGTACAACAAACTGTTTAGCACCACTTGCAAAAGTTATAAACGATAATTTTGGAATAAAAGACGGATTAATGACAACAGTTCATTCAATAACAGCTACACAAAAAACAGTTGACGGTTCTTCAAAGAAAGATTGGAGAGGTGGTAGAGCTGCATCATATAATATTATACCTTCTTCAACAGGAGCAGCAAAAGCAGTAGGAAAAGTAATTCCATCATTAAATGGAAAACTTACAGGAATGGCATTTAGAGTACCAACAACAGATGTATCAGTTGTTGATTTAACATGTAACTTAGAGAAACCAGCAACTTATGAGGAAATATGTGCAGCAGTTAAAAAAGCAACAGAAAATGAAATGAAGGGAATTATGGAATATGTTGATGAACCTTTAGTATCTTCTGACTTTATACATGATGAACATACATCAATATTTGATGCAAAGGCTGGTATTGCTTTAACAGATACATTTGTAAAATTAGTTGCTTGGTATGATAATGAGTGGGGATATTCAAATAAGCTAGTTGATTTAGCAGTTTATGTGTCAAAGAGATAAAAATTTTAAACCCGATAAATAATTGAAATTTACTCGTTCTTTGTTGGTCGCATTGCTAGAAAATATAAAGAGCAAAGCTCTTAACATTTTCTAAGCATGCTTCCATACTACGCAGAACTTCGTAAATTTAATTATATATCGGGTTAGAATTAATGAATAAATAAATTAAAAATATGCAAAAAAGCGAATGGAGAATAATCAAATTAGAAATTCTTAATAGTTTTTTGGAAAGAGTTCACGCTTGCCGTGGAAGGGTGCCAAAAAATTCATTTAGAATTTCTATGCAGATTAGTTCAACTCGAGCTTTTTGAAAGATTTTTAATTTATTTATTCTTTTAAATAATATACTGATAAATGGAGGGATTAATTTGAAGAAAACAATTAGAGACATAGATGTTTCAGGAAAAAAAGTGTTAGTGAGATGTGATTTTAATGTTCCACAAGACGAAAATGGAAATATTACAGACACTAGAAGAATTGTAGGCGCATTACCTACTATAAAATATTTAATAGATAATAATGCAAAAGTAATACTTTGTTCACACCTTGGAAGACCAAAGGGAGAAGTTAAGAAAGAATTTTCTCTAGCACCTGTTCAAAAAGAATTGTCAAAAGAATTAGGAATAGAAGTAAAACTTGCAGATGATATTGTAGGAGAAAGTGCTAAAGAACTTACAAAAAGTATGAAAGAAAAAGAAGTTGTACTTCTTGAGAATGTGAGATTTGATAAAAGAGAAGAAGCAAATGACAGAGAATTTTCAAGAGAACTTGCATCACTTGCAGATATATATGTAAATGACGCTTTTGGTACAGCTCATAGAGCTCATAGTTCAACAGCAGGTGTAGCCGAATTCTTACCAGCAGTGTCTGGATTTTTAATAGAAAAAGAAATAAAGTTTTTAGGAGATGCTTTAAATAATCCAGAGAGGCCATTTGTTGCAGTACTTGGAGGAAAGAAAGTTTCAGATAAAATACCAGTAATAAATAATTTACTTGAAAAAGTAGATACATTAATAATTGCAGGAGGAATGGCATATACATTCTTTAAAGCAAAAGGATTAAATATAGGAAATTCTTTATGTGAAGACGATAAAATAGAAATGGCAAAAGAATTAATGAAAAAAGCAGATGATAAAGGTATAAAAATGCTATTACCAGTTGATGTAAGAGTTGCGAAAGAATTTTCAAATGATGCAGAAAATAAAATTGTGAAAATAGAGAATATTGAAGACGGCTGGGAAGGCGTTGACATTGGATCTGAAACAATAGAAGAGTTTAAATCAGTTTTAGAAACCGCAAAGACTATTATGTGGAATGGTCCAGTAGGAGTATTTGAGTTTGACAACTTTGCTTATGGAACCAATAAAATAGCTGAAATAGTTGCAGGAACTGATGCTACAACAGTTATTGGAGGAGGGGATTCCGCAGCAGCAATAGAGAAAGCTGGTTATGCAGATAAAATGACACACATATCTACTGGTGGAGGAGCTTCACTTGAATTTTTAGAGGGAAAGGTATTGCCAGGAATTGACTGCTTACAGGAATTAGAAAAATAAAGGAGAAAGATTTATGCGTAGAAAAGTAATTGCAGGAAATTGGAAAATGAATATGCTTCCAAATGAAGCAATAAATTTTATACAAGAATTAGAACCATTAGTGAAAAATACAGAAAATGAAGTTGTTATTTGTGCTCCATATACAGATTTATTCTATACAATTTTAAATGTTCAAAATACAAATATAAAAATGGGTGCACAAAATATGCACTTTGAAGAAAGTGGAGCATATACAGGAGAAATATCAGGTAAAATGCTTAGATCAATAGGTGTAGAATATGTAATAATTGGACATTCAGAAAGAAGACAATATTTCGCAGAGACAGATGAAACAGTAAATAAAAAAATAAAATCAGCTTTTGAAAATAACCTTAAACCAATAGTATGTGTAGGAGAAACTTTAGAAGAAAGAGAAAAAGGCATTGCTTTTGATATAATAACTAGACAAACAAGACTTGCTTTAGAACGGATTATCAAATGAGCAAGTAAAAGATACAATCATTGCATATGAGCCTATATGGGCTATTGGAACAGGAAAAACAGCAACTAGTGATGATGCAAATGAAGCAATTAAAAAAATTAGAGAAGAAATTTCAAAAATATATGGAAATGATACGGCTAGTTGTGTTATAATACTATACGGCGGAAGCGTAAAAAGTTCAAATGCAAAAGAATTATTTGCAAAATCAGATATTGATGGTGGACTTGTTGGAGGCGCTAGTCTAAAAGCAGAAGAATTTTCAAAGATAGTAAATTCTTAGAAAGAAGGACAAAAATTCAATGAAAGATAAGTTAACAATGCTAATGATATTAGATGGATTTGGCATAAACCCAGAAGAAAAAGGTAATGCAGTAAAACTTGCCAATACTCCAAATTTAGATAAACTAATGAAAACATGCCCAACTACTGAAGTTTATACAAGTGGATTAAAGGTAGGACTTCCAGAAGGACAAATGGGAAATTCAGAAGTAGGACATACAAATATTGGAGCTCGGAAGAATTGTATATCAAGAGTTAACGAGAATTACTAAATCAATAGAAGAGGGAGACTTCTTTAGTATAAAAGAGTTTAATGACGCAATAGAAAATTGTAAGAAATATGGCTCAAAATTGCACATAATGGGATTATTATCAGATGGTGGAGTTCATAGCCATATAAGACATCTTTATGGACTATTAGAACTAGCAAAAAGAAAAGGCTTTGAAGATGTATTTGTTCATTGCTTTATGGATGGAAGAGATACACCACCAGCTTCAGGAGAAATGTATCTTACAGAATTAAAAGAAAAGATGCAGGAAAAAGGAATAGGAAGAGTTGCGACAGTTGTAGGAAGATATTATGCAATGGATAGAGATAAAAGATGGGAAAGAGTAAAGCTTGCCTATGATGCAATGGTAAATGGAGTTGGAAATAGAGTAAATAACAGTGTAATCGCAGTTGAAAAATCTTATGAGCAAGAAATATTTGATGAATTTATAGAACCAATAGTAGTATGCGGAAATGATAATGGACCAGTTGGAACTATTGGAGAACATGACTCAGTAATATTTTTTAACTTTAGGCCAGATAGAGCAAGACAAATAACAAGAAGTCTAGTTGATGACAGTTTTGACGGATTTGAAACAAAGAAATTAAATCTATTTTTCGTATGCTTCACACAATATGATGAAACAATGCCAAATGTACAAGTAGCATTCAAACCTACAAGACTTAAAAATACATTTGGAGAATATATAAGTAAAAATGGATTAAAACAATTAAGGATTGCAGAAACTGAAAAATATGCACATGTTACATTTTTCTTTAATGGTGGAGAAGAAAAAGTATTTGAAGGAGAAGATAGAATTTTAGTTCCTTCACCAAAGGTTGCAACTTATGATTTGAAGCCTGAAATGAGTGCTTATGAAGTAACAGAAAAATTGATTGATGCAATAAAACAAGATAAATATGATAGCATAATATTAAACTATGCAAATCCAGATATGGTGGGACATACTGGAAGTTTAGAAGCTGCTATTAAAGCGATAGAAGCAATAGACGAGTGTGTTGGAAAAGTTATAGATGTTGCAAAAGAGAAAAAGGCAGTAATATTAATTGTTGCTGACCATGGAAATGCTGAACAAATGATAGACTATAAAACTGGTGAGCCACACACAGCTCATACAACAAATCCAGTTCCACTAATACTATTTGGAATGGATAATGTAAAATTAAAATCTGGAAAGCTTGCAGATTTAGCACCAACAATGCTAGATATAATGGGACTAGAAAAACCAGAAGAAATGACAGGAGAAAGTTTAATAATTAAATAATATTAGTATAAAAATAGCTTGAATGGAGGTCTTTATGTCACAAAAATCTTTAAAAGTTGCACATGAGGAAATACAACAAAAAATATTTAAAATGCTTCCTGAGAAGTGGGATAGACTATATCTTTATGCATCTGTAATAGATCATTTTGATAACTTGCAAACAGGTGAAATGTTTTTCTTTTATTACCCAAAAGGAGTATTGAAGAAGAATCCAGTAAATGTTTATGAAGTACCAGCTAAATTTAGTATAGATGAAAAACTATATTTTGGATTATCAGAGGAATTGTATGATAGTATAAAGAAGTTAAGAAATGAATGTAGCTCAAATCATGAAAGATTATGGAGCAATATGACTATTTCTATAGAAAAGTTAAAATATAAAGTTGAATATGGATATGAAGATTTAAATGCATCAGAATTTGATAATGATGCAAGGCACATTATCTGGAAATATAAATATTTAGAAACACCTTATGGAAGTCTTAATAGAAAAGAAAGAGAAGTAATAAATAAATATGATAATGCAAAAATAGAAAAAACAAAAATATTTGAACTTCCACTATATACAAAAAAGGTTTCTAAAAAATTAAAAGATATGAAAAAGCCAAAACAAAATTTAACATTTGTAACAGAAGAAAAGATTGAAGAAATGGAATTTAAAAAGAGTTATATTCCAAAAAGTCAGATATTAATTTGTAAAGAGCTTTTAAGTAAAGAAAAGTTGCAGGCTTGATAGTTTTATAAATAAACTTTTAAATAAATTAAATTTAAGAAAGGAAGTAAAAAACATGAAAGATTACTTAGAAATTTTAGACGTAGAAGCACTTGAAGTGCTAGATTCAAGAGGAAATCCAACAGTACAAGTTACAGTAACAACAGCAGGAGATTTTAAAGGAGTTGCTCTAGTTCCATCAGGAGCATCAACAGGAGCTTTTGAAGCAGTTGAATTAAGAGATGGAGACAAATCAAGATATATGGGAAAAGGAGTTCAAAAAGCAGTAGAAAATGTTAATACTACAGTTTTTGAAGCTTTAGTTGGAATGAATGTTTATGACCAAGTTGGAATAGATAAAGCTTTAATAGAATTAGATGGAACAGAAAATAAAGCTAAATTAGGAGCAAATGCAACTTTAGGAGTTTCACTTGCTGTCGCAAAAGCAGCAGCAGCTTCACTTGATATGGAATTATATAACTACATTGGAGGAACAAATGCAAAAACAATGCCAGTTCCAATGATGAATATATTAAATGGTGGAAAGCATGCTGACAATACAGTAAATATACAAGAATTTATGATAATGCCTGTTGGAGCAAAAAGCTTTACAGAGTGTATGAGGATGAGCGTAGAAATTTATCACACATTAAAGAAAGTTTTAAAAGAAAAAGGTTTATCAACAGGTGTTGGTGATGAAGGTGGATTTGCACCTAATCTTTCAAGTGATGAGGAAGCTTTAAAGTTAATAGTAGAAGCAATAGAAAAAGCAGGATATAAACCAGGAGAAGAAGTTGTTCTTGCATTAGATGTTGCTAGTACAGAGATGTATGATGAAGCAAAGAAAATAGGAAAAGATGGAAATTATTATTTCTGGAAAACAGATGAATTAAAATCACTTGATGAAATGATAGATTATCTATCATCTTTAGTAGAAAAATACCCAATTATATCAATTGAAGATGGTTTAGCAGAAGAAGACTGGGATGGATGGAAAAAATTAACTGAAAAGTTAGGAAATAAGATTCAATTAGTTGGTGACGATTTATTTGTAACAAATGTAAAGAGATTACAAAAAGGATTAGATTTAGGTGTTGCAAATAGTATATTAATTAAATTAAATCAAATAGGAACTCTTACAGAAACACTTGATGCAATTGAACTTGCTAAGAAAAATGGATATACAGCTGTTGTATCACATAGAAGCGGTGAAACAGAAGATACAACACTTGCAGATGTGGTTGTTGCAACAAATGCAGGACAAATTAAAACTGGTGCTCCATGTAGAACTGATAGAGTTGCAAAATACAATAGATTATTAAATATTGAACATGATTTAGCTGACCTTGCAATTTATCCAGGTTTAAAGGGATTAAACAAATAAAAATTTGCAACATTGGGGACGTAGAAGTTTGTCGCATTGTAATATAAATATAATAGAAAAGAAGAAAATCAGAATTTATATTTTGGTTTTCTTTTTTTAACTTTAGTACACTATAATTATAATTAATAAATAAGTTAAAAAACTATTGACAAAGAAAATAAATTATTATAAAATACAAACAAAAGTTCTAAAAAATAGCTATAAAAGATAAATGAACTATGATTATATTAGGAAAGGATGTATTTATATGAGTGAAAAAAGTAATGAAATTATTTTATTTGAAAATCAAGGGGTTAAATTAGAGGTTAATTTACAGGATGAAACTGTATGGCTAAATTTAGAGCAGATGGCTGAATTATTTAAAAGAGACAAATCAGTTATATCTAGACATATAAAAAATGCATTGGCAGAAGAATTAAAAGATGAACAGGTTGTTGCAAAATTTGCAACAACCACTAAACATGGCGCTATTAAAGGTAAAACACAAACTCATATGGTAGACTATTATAATCTTGACATGATTATATCTATTGGATATCGAGTAAAATCAACACAAGGTGTTATCTTTAGACAATGGGCAAATAAAGTTTTGAAAGATTATATGTTAAAAGGATATGCTGTAAATCAAAGAAGATTAGAATATTTGGAAAAAACAATAAAATTAATAGATATAGCCAACAGAATAGATGAAAGATTAGAAAATAATGATGCAAAAGAAATATTAAAAGTAATTGGAAATTATTCAAAGGCCTTAGATTTATTAGATGATTATGACCATAGAACACTAAAAAAAGTAGAGGGAAAAATAGACGAAAGAAAAATTGAATATAGTAGTTGCATAGATATTATAAATAAGTTAAGGTTTAATGAAGAAAGCTCTTTGTTTGCAGTAGAAAGGAACAAAGGATTAGAAGCGATAATAGGTAATGTATATCAAAGTTTTGCGGGAGAAGACGTTTATAAAAGTATAGAAGAAAAAGGAGCAAATTTTCTGTACTTAATAGTTAAAAATCATGTTTTTGCAGATGGAAATAAAAGAATTGCAGCAACTTTATTTATATACTTTTTAAATTTTTATGAAATATTATATAAAAATGGAAAGCAAACAATTGATAATAATACTTTGGCAGCTCTAACACTACTAATAGCAGAATCTAATCCAAAAGAGAAAGAAGTTATTGTAGATTTAGTAATGAACTTTTTAAATGACGAATAAATAAATGTTAAAAAAGAAGAAAATCAGAATTTATATTTTGGTTTTCTTCTTTTTTATTTTATATAGTTATCTATAATGAATTCTATTATATCATTTTGACTTACACCTAAGGCTTTATATATGAGTATTTTAGTTTCTAAATTTGGAAAACATTGTCCTTTTTCGATTCTTACTAATTGTCTTAAACTTATATTAGATTTTTCGGCTAATTGTTGTTGTGTCATATTTTTTTCTTTTCTTAGTTCTTTAATATCTTTCATGATTACCTCACATATATATAGTATTATTTTTTTTGAAGTTTGTATATTGACACGATGTCACATTTGTGATAATATCATTGTGACATGATGTCATACAGCGATATCACTCTCTTTATGGTTGGAAATTGAAATAGTTTTGGTTTTGTTTGGTTTTGGCTTTGACTATTTTGGTTTCTAACCATAAGGAGAGAAATAAAAACCTTTATGATACTAAGTATAAAGAAATTTGTTTGTTTCTTGTTGGTCGTCTCGTTGAAACTGTATGAGCTAAAGCTCTAACAGTTTCAAACTCGCTTCCATACTACGCGAAACTGCACAAATATATTTATACTTAGTATCTGCAAGATTTCAAAAAAGTATTCTCTTGAGGATTTTTTAAGCGAAAACCAAAATAAATCAAAGGAAACCAAGGAGGAACAAATGGAAACCAAAAAAGAAGCCCTA
>CANPOS010000026.1 GCA_947575745.1 uncultured Clostridium sp. | reverse complement strand
TCGACTAGTGGAACAGATAGCCACACTGCGTACTGGGTCGCTTCGCGCTGTGTCTACTTTAACAGTACCCATGCGTATTTCAACGTGTTCGGTGTGGGCGGCGGTAGCGTGAACGGCGGTAGCGTGTACTACAATTGGTTGTATGACTCGAACGGCAGCACGATCAGCCCTAGCTATGCGGTGCGCCCCGTAGTTGAAGTCAATCTAGACTCCATTGCAATCGGAGGCACAGGTTCAGGAACAGCATCAAGCCCTTATTCAATGGTAAAAAAATAAAACATACGTAAAACGCGAGACGGCCTTTGGTCGTCTTGCGTATTTTTAAGTTCAAGGAAATTGCATCTCGAAGAGTGCAAGTGACGCAGAACTAAAAATGTGAAATTTAGATTTTCTTAGCGAAGAGATGAGCTTAGAAAATCTTAGACTGATTCTGAGACTTCTCTATGTCCCAATTGTCTCACGTAGGCGATTTTGGGAATGGACTCAAAAAAGTATCCATTCCACTGACGTCCTTAAAACATAGAATTATTATATAAATTATAATATTGATTATTTGGAACGACTGAATTAGAAATCGTAACAAACTTAATAGAATAAATATCTGCATAAGTTGTAGTATTACTTTCTAAAGATCTTAATAAAATATAGCTTGCACCCACATCTTGCAAAATGCCAATTCTATCTACCAAATTATTAGTTCCTATTAAAAATTCTACTCTTACAAGTTTTCCAATTTGTTGTCTTAAAAAAGCAGGTGTATATATATTATTAGTTAAAATTTCTGGCGAATTTTGATTAGTAATTACAGGATTTGCCATTTGTCTTTTGTCTAAAATTTTATCTTCTTCCATATAAAAATTCTCCTTTAATAAATTAAAAATTAAGTATCTGAATAAGAAGCAGTTGGCCTATAAAAGCAATGTTCACCTAATCTGGTATGAAAAATTCCAGAGCCGTTAGATGGAAATATGCTACTACAACTAGGTTTAAAAGGGTTTAAGTACCATAAACATTCACCAGTTTCATTTAACCTGTTGCCAGCCATTGCCCAATCAGCTATATTATAATGGACATCTGTTGGTGTCATATTATAAATGTTTTGTGGATTATATTTATTAAAAAGCATTTCACTTGCACAATCAAATTGCCCTGGTTGAAATATAATATTTCTAATACTTCCTCCTTGAGAAACTCTTGAATATTCTCCATTTGGGGCATATACTCTATTCATTATCACAGAAGCAACAGCCTTCATTCCATTTTCTCCTTCTCCTCCAGCTTCGCATTGAACAATTCTTGCAATTAGTTCCCTATCAGAATATGCCATAAATAATCCTCCTATTTTTATTTTATGTAGATAAAATTATAATGTTTCTTATTTTATGAAAACTACTAAAACTATTTACGAAAATATTTTTAAATTAAAATAAAATAAAAAAATATAGTTTCATAAACAAAATTCCAAAAAATAATTTAAAACGTGGTAAAAATATGTAGAAAAAAGTCGAAAAAAAGAAGGAGATAATATATGAAAATAGAAAATACAATAAAAATATTTAAAGAAGTACATCCAGAATCTATCATTATGATTAAAATGGGTACATTCTATCATGCATATGGTAGAGATTCATATATTTTATCTTATCTATTTGATTATCAAGTAAAAAAGATACAAAGTAATTATAGTACATGTGGATTTCCTTCATCAGGGCTAAGCAAAGTGCAAAGTAAACTTGAAGAACTTGAAGTAAGCTATATCATATTAAATAAAAGTGAAAATTACGAAGTAGTTGAAGAAGAAGATTTTAAATCAAAAAATAAATACAATGAAGTATATAACAAAGCTTATGGATATGTGAGTAAGAAAAACAGGATAGACAGTATATATCAATTTTTATTAGAGAGTATTGCAGAAGAAAATATAAAAGAAAAACTAGCAAGAGTAGAGGAAATAATATATGAAGCAAGACAAGTTTAAAATAATAAATTTAATAAAAGATTTGATTATAAACATAGATAAAAATTTAGTGAATTTTCCTAAAAAAGAAATAGAGCTTAAACATAAAATAAAAGAGACTTCATATAATCTACTTTTATTATCATATGAAGCAAACAATACAACTAATATAGATAGAAGAGTAGAAATTCAGGAAAAATCAATTGCACTAGTAAAATATTTAGATTTTCTATTTAATTTGTGTTATGATAAGCAAATAATTAATGGAAAAAAATATCTAAAATTTGGAGAAAAGATGGATGTTATAGTAAGATATATTATTGCATGGAGAAATGCGAGTAAACCAGAAGAAGCAAAATGTGAGGTATTACCATAAATGAAGCGAAAAGGAAATTTATATGAAAATATTTATAAAGTAGAAAATATAATGGCAGCATATAATGAGGTTTGTAGAAATACAAAGTCAAAACGTAAAGTAAACAGATTTAAAGAATTTAGATGTATATATATTTCAAGAATATACAATATGCTAAAAAATAGGGAATATAAAGTAGGCCCTTATGTTCATTTTACAATATATGAGCCTAAAAAAAGAGAAATTGTAAGTCAAGGAATGGTTGACAAAGTAGTAAATCATTTAGTAAGTAGGTATATTTTATATCCAGCACTATTACCATGTTTAATAGATACAAATGTTGCAAGTCGAGCAAATTTAGGAACAAAAGCAGGATTAGATGTAGCAAAAGAATTTCATAGAAAATGTAAAGTTAAATATGGAAAATATTATATTCTAAAGTGTGATATTAGCAAATTCTTTGCTAGTATAAATAAAGATAGACTAAAAGAAAAGTTATTAAGAAAGATAAAAGATAAAGATGCAATAAAAATTGTATTTGATATAATTGACAGTGAAGAAGAAGGCTTAGGAATAGGCAATATGACTTCACAAGTATTTGCTATATTTTATTTAAATGATATGGATCATTATATAAAAGAAGATTTAGGAATAAAGTACTATGTAAGATATCAAGATGATTTTCTATTATTTCATGAGTCAAAAGATTATTTAAAGTATTGCTTTGAGAAGATAAAAGAGTTTTTAGTAAAAGAAAAATTAACATTAAATGGGAAAAGTAGACTTTATACAAGTAGTAATAACTTTATATTCTTGGGTAGAAATCAGTATGGTAAATATGCAAGGTATAGAAATGTGAAGAGAAAATTAAAAAAGAAAATGTACTTGTACAAAACAGGAGTAATTAATCTTATGAGTTTATCAAGTTCTATCCTTTGTTATAAAAGTTTATGTGAGAAGGATATTAGGATATCAGTAAAAGAAAAACGCTTAAATTCTTGACAAAAGGAACAAAAAGGTGCTAATATGGAATTGTCACTCATTAACATAACTAGGCGATATAATTAAAGCCTATACAAACTGAAAGGAGAATTATTTATGAGTGTAGACAGACGGAAACAGTTAGTCACAGAGAAGGTAGCAGAGGCAATGTGGGAGCTTTTGACGAAGCTTATGTCAATCTTGCGGTGGTCTACGTATATTGCCGACTATCGGTTCAACGAGCTGAACAAACAGGCGTTAAATGCTACCATTGCATATTTCCTTGCAATTGAAGCCAAGGAAGCTAGGCACAAAATCGACTTGACGCGTTTTCCCAAGATTATTATTAACAGGGTGTTTGAAAAAATGTTCCTGTGTGATATTAGGGAAGACTATGTTGAGAGGGTTTTGAAGGACGGAAATATCCAGAGAAAACGGTTTGATGCAATTATTGAAGAAGAAATAAAATCACTTATGGGCGAAGAATTTGCAAGATTTATCCATATTGGAAAAGATTGGGAAGAAACCAAAATCTTTCAGGGAGCGACTAAACTTGCAACCAAAATGGAAATAGAGCAAATTAGGGGATTTATTCACCAGAGCGATTTTTCGAGTGTACAGAGCGACATCGGAGAGATGCTGAATGAGTACAATAGTCTTCCTGGATTTACACGAATTTCTTTGGATTACTCCAATGAAATGACAATCTTTAGGCAAATCTCTGCCCTCAGGAATCGTATTCGGTGGCAAAAGTGGCTTGCACCTGTGAAGTGTTCTGTGCTTGGGCATAATTTCGAAGTAGCGATTTTTTCGTATCTTATGGCTCTTAGAGAATATGGGGACGAAAATATTGCAACTAGATGCTTCTTTATCGGTGTATTTCACGATGTGCCCGAAACCTTTACTGGTGACATGCCATCTCCTGTAAAGGATGCTATTCCTGGGCTCAGGAAGGCAACGGAATTATTCGAACTCGAAATGATGGAAAAGTACATTTACTCAAAGCTTCCTGAGCACCTGAACGAAGCTATCCACACAGTTATGATGGAGGAATACGAGCAAGCGAAGTACAAACCACTGATTAAGCAAGCGGATAGTTTGTCCGCAGATTTCGAGTGCATAAGGCAAATCATTGCGGGCAGCAGGGATAATTATTTCTCAGAGGTTGTAAACAGGGATTTGTCTGAATTGGGCAAATACGACGAACTGTTTGGAAGTGTGCTGCTGAAAATTGCACAAGAAACAATGTAAAAATAAAAAAATTCTCCAAAATCAAAAAGAAATGTGAGGTTTGCATTTTTTAAAACTGCTTACAAAGTAAAATTTGTTAGCAGTTTTTTCTTGCGACATTGGGGATGTTCCGAAAAAATGAAAAATATTTGACTTTTCGGAATAGAAAGAGGAGCTGTTGCAAACGTTTTTTTCTTATGATATAATTCAAATGATGCCTTAAACGTAGGAGGAAAATGATGTATTTAAAGAAGCTAGAAATGCAAGGATTTAAGTCGTTTGCAGATAAAACTGTACTAGAATTTTTACCAGGAATAACAACAGTAATTGGACCAAATGGTTCAGGAAAAAGTAATATATCAGATGCAATCAGATGGGTACTAGGAGAACAAAGCATGAAATCTCTAAGAGGTGCCAAATCTGAAGATGTAATATTTGCGGGAACACAAAATAGAAAATCTTTAGGATTTGCAGAGGTATCACTTATATTTGACAATCAAGATAATAGACTTCCAGTAGAATATACAGAAGTTACAGTAACAAGAAAGTTATATAGAAGTGGAGAGTCTCAGTATTTTATAAATAAAGTGCCTTGTAGATTAAAAGATATAATTGAGCTATTTATGGATACAGGTATTGGAAAAGACGGATATTCAATAATAGGACAAGGTAGAATAGACGAAATACTTAGTAATAAATCAGAGGACAGAAGAAATATATTTGAAGAAGCAGCAGGAATTGTAAAATATAAAACAAGAAAAATTGAAGCAGAGAAAAAATTAGAAAGAACTAAGTTAAATCTACTTAGGATAAATGATATATTATCAGAGATAGAGCAGAATATAAATCCTCTAAAAGTACAGGCAGAAAAGGCAAAGGAATTTTTAAACTTACGTGAAGAATTAAAAGGAATAGAGATAGGGTTATTTATATACAATATCACAACATATAAAGAAAAATTAGAAAAGATAATTAGTGATGAGGAATTATTAACAAGTCAAAATAATAGTGAAGGGCTAGAACTAGAAAAATTAAACCAGTTAAAACAAAATTTAAAATTGGAAATAGATAATATAACAAAGAAAATCGAAGATACACAAAATTTATCTTCTCAAAACATACAAGAAAAAGAAAAATTAAATTCTAATATAAAAGTATGTAATGAAAGAATAGAAAATAATAAATCTAATTTTGAGAGATATGAAAAAGAAATAGAAGAGATAAATACAAGGAATAAAGACTTAGAAGAAGAAAAAACACAAAAGTCAGAAAAGAAGGAAAAACTTTTTGCAAACAAAGAAAAGTTTGAAAAAGAATTAAAAGAAAAAGAAGAAGAATTACAAAAAATTACAGAAAAATTATCTGAAAAAGAGAAAGAAATAGAAGATAAAAAAGCAAAAGTTGAAGGGTATACAGACGAAAAATATGAGAAACTTAATGAAGTAAATACCTTAGAAGTAACGAATGAGAACATTGAAAAAAGAATAAAAGCTTTGAAATATGATTTACAAGTTGCAATATCAGAACTAGACAGCTCAAATTTAAGTAAACAAGATATAGCTAAAGTCTTCCATGAAATAGAAGCAAAGAAAAATAAAATAACTGAACAAATAGAGGATATAAACAAAAAGAAGGAAGAAGAAGGTGCTAAACTAAAAGAATACGAAAGAAATATCAACAATATGCAGTCAGATTATAGAATAAAAGAGTCAAGACTAAAGTTTTTGATAGAAACTGAAAGGGAAAAGGAAGGATATTCAAAAACTGTAAAGTCTCTTTTACTTGCATGTGATAAAAATGATAGTCTTAAAAAGTGTTCAGAAGGAGTTTTAAGCGGTTTAATTGCAGTAGATAATAAATATCAAGTTGCAATAGAAATGGCACTTGGTGGAGCTTTACAAAATATAGTTACAAAAACAGAAGAAGATGCAAAAAAATTAGTAGAATATCTAAGAGAAAATAATCTTGGAAGAGCATCATTTTTACCTATTACATCTGTAAAAGGAAAAAAGCTTGATAGAATGAGTTGCAAAAATATAAAAGGAACAGCTGTAATTGCAGCAGATACTGTAAAATGTGATAAAAAGTATGAACAAATAATATTAAGCTTACTTGGAAGAACAGTAATTGTAGATAATATGGATGATGCAATAGCTCTTGCAAAAGAGAATGGATATAGTTTCAAAATTGTAACTTTAAAGGGAGATACAATAAATCCTTCTGGAAGTATATCAGGTGGTTCATATACTCAAAAAACAGCAAATATTCTAGGAAGAAAAGAGAAAATAAAAGAATTAGAGAAAGAATTAAAAGACATTGATAAGAAAATAAAAGAAATGATTTCAGAAAAAGAAAAACAAGAAGGATCAACTGACAAGTATGAAGAAGAACTTTTAGGACTTTCTCAAAACTTACAAGAAATCGAAATTACTTATGCAACAGATAAACAAAAATTAGTAGCTATTGAAGAAAACATTAGTAAATTAAGAGATAGAATTGATAAAACAAAAGCTGAAATTGAAGAAATAGGTAAACAAAAAGAAGAAAACACAAATAAAATTAAAGAAATCAATGAAACACTTACCAAAAATACAGAAGACATGGAAAAATTAAAAACAGAAATAGCAGAGTTTGCTAAAATTAATTCAGAAAATCAAAAATACATAGATAACTTGAATTTTGATGTAACTAATTTAAAAATATCTGTATCTTCATTTAACGAAAGCGAAATTTCATTAGACGAGATGGTAGAAAGAATAGATCAAGATATAATAAATAATAATACAAGTATACAAAATAAAAAAGATAACATGGAGTCTATCACAAAAGAAAATGAGGACTTAAAAAATAAAATTACAGGATATGAAGAAGAAATCAAAAAGATTGATGAAGCAATGAATTTTGATGATGGCACAATAAATGAATTAAAAAATACAAGAGAAGAAAGAAATAAAAAACTTGATAATACAGAAGAAGAAATTACTAGCAAAATGGAAGTATTAGATGGACTAAAAGAAGAAATAATAAAAATAGGTGTTAAAAGAGATAAGGTAAAAGAAGATATAGATTATTTTACAAACAAGCTTTGGGAAGAATACGAAATAACACCAAATAATGCAAAGGAATTTAAGAAGCCAGAAAATGTAGCTGAAACAACCAAAAATGTAAATAGATTAAGAAACAAAATAAAAGATTTAGGTAGTGTCAATGTAGATTCAATAGAAGAATACAAAGAAGTATCAAAAAGATATGACTTTATGTGTGAACAAAGATTAGATATTGAAAATACCATGGCAAAACTAAAAGATGTCATTCAAGAGATGACAGGAACAATGAAAGAGCAGTTTATTAAACAATTTGAAATAATAAATAAAGACTTTGGAGAAGTGTTTAAGGAATTATTTGGAGGAGGAAAAGCTACCCTAGTTTTAGAGGACGAGAAAAATGTACTAGAGTGTGGAATAGAAATTATTGTACAACCGCCAGGAAAAAAACTTCAGAATATGACACTTTTGTCAGGAGGAGAAAGAGCTTTTACGGCAATAGCTTTGCTTTTTGCAATGTTAAAAATAAATCCTTCGCCATTCTGTGTGTTGGATGAGATTGAAGCGGCTCTAGACGATGTAAATGTATATAGGTTTGCAGATTATATAAAGAAATTTACAGAAGATACTCAATTTTTGGTAATAACACATAGAAAAGGAACGATGGAAGCTGGAAATTCTGTGTATGGTATTACAATGGAAGAAAGTGGAATAAGTAAACTTTTGTCAATGAAATTAAAGTGAGCAGATGTTCTGACTATTGACAAGAGAAGAAATATATGTTATTATAATTACAGTTAAGCAAAACATTGCGTTAAGTAACGAAAGTACAAAAAAAGACTAGGAAATAGTAAGAGCTTCCTAGTCTTTTTTTCTATGCTACTCACTCATTTTTTTAAGTATGTAATATATTAGTAAGAGCTTTAACACGTCCATTGCGTCTTTCACTAAGTACACCTCCTTACTGCCGTTAAGCATTCAGGCATAGTTATTCTAGTATAATTTAACCAATTTAACAATATTTATCGACACATTTTTTCGATTTTTTTGGATATCCTACTTTAATGTAAAGGAGGATTTTTTTATGGAAGAAGACACAACAAAATATGGCGAATTCATATCTTCATATTTCGCATGGATGACGTTAGAAGAACAAAAAGAAATTGCTAGAAAATTAGAAGAAATAACGAAAAATTAGGAAGTTTTGTCGTAAGTATTGAAATTGCTAGAAATTCTGATATAATACCAAAAAGAAAGGTAGTTTACCTTTGAAAGGAATGATGAACAAGATATGACATATAAATTTACACCTAGTACAGAAAGTGCAATAGAATTTGCAAACCAGATTACTTTAAAGCTTGGACATGACTATATAGGAACAGAGCATATACTTTATGGATTAGCAAAAGAAACAAAAGGTGTTGCAAGTAAAGTCTTAGAAGGACAAACTATAACAGCAGACAATATTTTAAATCAAATAGAAGAAATGATAGGTCCACGGAAAACTTAAAGCAAAAAAGATATTAGGATTTACCCCAAGAACCAAAAAAGTTCTAGAAAATGCATCAAATGAAGCCAAAAAATTAGGCTCAGATTTTATTGGTACAGAACATATATTAATAGGACTTTTAAAAGAAGGAGATAGCATTGCAGTAAGGATTTTAATAAACTTAAATGTAAACATTAAAGAGATATATGAAGATATTTTAAAAGTGATTAGTGAAAATGTATCAGAGGAAAACAAAATAAAAAATAAAATTGAAAAAGATAGAAAAGATACAAGCTTTTCTCAAACACCAACATTAAATCAATTTGGAATAGATCTAACAAAAACTGCAAAGGAACGGAAAGATTGATCCGATAATTGGTAGAAAAGAAGAAATAGACAGAGTAATACAAATTTTAACAAGAAGAACCAAAAATAATCCATGCTTGATAGGAGAATCTGGTGTGCGGAAAGACAGCGATAGCAGAAGGCTTAGCGAGTAAAATTGCAAGAGATGAAGTACCACAAATGTTAAGAAATAAAAGAATTATAAACTTGGATATATCAAGCATGGTTGCTGGTTCAAAATATAGAGGAGATTTTGAGGAAAGAATAAAAAAATCATTAAATGAAGTAAAGAAGGCAGGAGATGTAATTTTATTTATAGACGAAATACATACAATAGTAGGTGCTGGTTCTGCAGAAGGTGCAATAGATGCCGCAAATATCCTAAAACCTATACTTGCAAGAGGAGAAATAAGCTTAATTGGTGCAACAACTATTGATGAGTATAGAAAATATATAGAAAAAGATACTGCTTTAGAAAGAAGATTTAGCCCTGTTACAATAGAAGAACCTAATATAGAAAATACAATAGAAATTTTACAAGGGATAAGAAATAAATATGAAATGCATCATAATGTGAAAATAACTGATGAGGCAATAAGTAGTGCTGTGAGTCTATCAGTAAGATATATAACAGATAGATTTTTACCAGATAAGGCAATAGATATAATAGACGAAGCTGCATCAAATGCTAGAATGATCAAATATACAATACCAGATAAATTAAAAGCTTTAGAAGTAAAATTAGATGAAATCATAAAGCAAAAAGAAGAAGCAATTTATTCACAAGAATTCGAAAAGGCAGCAGAGCTTAGAGATGAAGAACATAAGCAAAGAAGAAAGTTAGAAAAGGAAAAAGAGAAATGGAATAATGACAATGTCAAAGCTATAACTGTTATTACAGAAGAAAACATTGCAGAAGTTATTGCAAAATGGACAAACATTCCAGTAAAAAAAATAACTCAAGATGAAAATGAGAAATTAAAGAACTTAGAAAAAGAACTACATAAAAGAGTAGTTGGGCAAAATCAAGCAATAGAAGCGGTGTCTAAATCGATAAGAAGAGGAAGAGTTGGAGTAAAAGATCCAAACCGTCCAATAGGTTCATTTTTATTCTTAGGACCAACAGGAGTACGGAAAAACAGAAACTTCAAAGGCATTAGCAGAAGTTTTATTTGGTACAGAGGATGCAATTATAAGAGTTGATATGTCAGAATATATGGAATCCCATTCAACTTCAAAGTTAATTGGCTCTCCTCCTGGATATGTAGGTTATGATGAAGGTGGATATTTAACAAAAAAGGTAAAACAAAAGCCATATTCGATAGTTCTTTTTGATGAAATAGAAAAGGCTCATCCAGATGTAATGAATATGTTACTTCAAATATTAGAAGACGGGAGGCTTACAGACAATACTGGTAGGACGACTAATTTCAAAAATACTGTAATAATTATGACTTCTAATGTAGGAGCAAAATTAATAACAGATAATAAGAAACTTGGTTTTTCTAATATAGGGGAAAATGAGGATAAAGCAAAAATAGACTATGAAACAACTAAAAAGGATGTTATGCAAGAACTAAAAAGAGAGTTTAGACCAGAATTTATAAATCGTATAGATGAGATAATAGTTTTCCATAAATTGGAAGATGATGATATAGCAAAAATAGTTGATTTAATGTTAAATAGTTTACTAAAAAGGCTAGAAACTCAGGGATATATAATTGAAATAGACAAGAGTGTTAAAAAAGAGGTAATAAAACAAGGAACTGATAAAAATTATGGAGCAAGACCTTTAAGACGTGCAATTCAAACAGTTGTAGAGGATAATATAACTGATGCGATTCTAGATGGAAATATAATTTTAAATGTTAAAAGAACGATGTTTGAAGAAAATGGAAAAGTTGTGTTTAAGTAGATTTTTTAGCTGGTGAGAAATATGCACAATCTGCACCAACAGTAAGAGTTTTCGCAAAAATATTTTCATAAGAGCATTTACCATCTTTTTGATATATACAATTTGCAGAACAATTTATATTTGTCAAAACAACCACCTCTAAAGTTATATTATGTCTAGATAGGCTAATAATATTCTAAAAATATAAATAAATTTCAAAAAATACTTGTAATTTGAATTGATTTGTGTTATCATATTAAATAGTCAGTCTAATAATCAAAATTGGAGGTGCTATAAGAAATGGCAAAATGTGCAATTTGTGAGAAATCAATAAGTCACGGAAATAAACTAAGTATTGCTCGTTCACATATAAGTAAAAGAAGTGCAAGAACATGGAAACCAAATCTACAAAGTGTTAAAGTAATGGAGAACGGTCAAGCTAAAAGAATAAAAGTATGTACAAAGTGTCTTCGTTCAGGAAAAGTAAAAAGAGCATAAGTTAAAAAGAGTAGAGAAATCTACTCTTTGTTTTTCATATGTAAGTTTTTAGTCCTTTATGCCAAATATAAATTTTACAAATCCACGTAAAAATTTTGGGACTTTTTTTACAACGATTGTCATACTATAAAACCTCCCTTTAACAAGATAACCAAATCAGACCAACAATGACAATAACTACACCAATAATAAATAGCCAACCACATAGTGGAAGTAATAGAACAAAAAGCATTCCTAAACCGAAACCTATCATACAAACTGCTAATGTTTTCTTTAAAAATTTTAACATAATTACCTCCTCTATATGGATATAATATTAAATCAACATAAGATATGTGAATAAAAAGGAGAAATAATATATGAAAAAAGATGCAAAAAGAATTGTAGAAAATTTAAAAAATAAATATCCAGATGCAACTTGTAGCTTAGACTTTAAAACCCCATTTGAAATGGTAGTTGCAGTTATGCTATCTGCACAGTGTACAGATGAAAGAGTAAATAAAACAACACCTAGCATATTTTCGAAATATAGTACACCAGAAGACTTTGCAAATATTGATATAAAAGAATTAGAAGAGCTAATACACCCTTGTGGTTTTTATAAAAATAAAGCAAAAAACATAAAAGCATGTGCTGAAATGATAGTGGAGAAATTTAATGGACAAGTTCCAAAGAGTATGGAGGAATTAGTAACTCTACCAGGAGTTGGAAGGAAAAGTGCAAATGTTGTTATGTTAGAAGCATTTGGAGAAGCTAAAGGAATTGCAGTAGATACGCATTGTAAAAGGATTTCAAACAAAATGGGATTAAGTAAAGAAACAGAACCTGAAAAAATTGAACAAGATTTGTTAAAATTTTTTAATAAAGAGGATTATAAAGATATAAATCACTTATTAGTATGGCATGGTAGGAAAATTTGTATTGCGAGGAAACCAAATTGTATTGACTGTCCTGTTAAAGAATATTGCGATGAATATATAGAAAAATAAAATAATTATATAAAGCCTTCTTTTGGGAACAATATTTCTAAATGGAGGTTTTTATATTATGTTTAAACCCAAAGCTATATATTATGAAAAAGATATTGAGAATTATGAACTTGGGAAAGAATTAATGGAAAAGTACAAAGATATTCCTAAAATAGAAATTGCAAGTCATAATGCAATAGAAGAAATGAGAAAAAAAGATAATAAAGAATTTGTGAATATGAAAAGAAATTTAATAATAGGAGTTAGGAAAACACATAAATTTGTAGAAAATCACAAAGTTTCTGATTATCTTGTTCCATATACTTCGTCAGGATGTACAGCGTCTTGTATGTATTGCTATTTAGTATGTAATTATAATAAATGTGCTTATTTAAGATTGTTTGTAAATAGAGAGCAAATGTTAGATAAAATTATTAAAGTGGCAGAGAAATCTGATAAAAATTTAACATTTGAGATAGGAAGTAATAGTGATTTAATCTTAGAAAATACTATAACAAATAATTTAGTATGGACAATAGAGAATTTTAAAAATAGTAATAAAGGAAAGCTCACATTTCCAACTAAATTTGATATGGTTGATGATTTACTTGCATTAGATCATAAGGGGAAAATAATAATTAGAATGAGTGTAAATCCAGAGGAGATTATAAACAAAGTAGAGTCTGGAACATCAAGATTAGTAGGAAGAATTTCGGCAATAAATAAATTAAAAGAAGCTGGTTATGAAATAGGAATACTCATTGCTCCAGTAATCTTTGTTGAGAATTGGAAAGAGTTGTATGAAGAATTAATTAAAAGATTAGAGAGTGAGTTATCAGAAAAAGTAAAAAAAGATTTGTTTTTTGAAGTTATATTTATGACATATAGTTATGTCCATACAAAAATAAATGAAGAGGCATTTCCTAATGCAATACAGTTATATGATAAAGAAATAATGACAGGGAGGGGCAGAGGAAAGTACTGGTACAAAGAGGAGATGAGAAAAGAAGGAGAAGCTTTTTTTAAAGATAAATTAAGTAAGTATTTTCATAATAATGAAATTTTATATATAGTGTGAATTTATCTATATCAGAGAAGAGAACCTAATTAATGTTTCTTCTTGCGTCCCCATTTAAGAAAATGTAATTCACTTCGTTCATACATTTTCTAGAACGGTCACCCCAACGTCTATCGAAAAAACATTAATTAGGTTCTCTTCTTAGATTTTTTAATTTAAATTTTATTAATCATATCTTCAATATTTTTCTTTGCTTGTTCTTTGTCTTTATCAGGATATGTATATTCAAAGAATACAAATTTACCATCTTTATAATATCCTAAACCTAAGTCGTTATATAGTACACCTTTATTAGTTGTTTGAGCTTCAATAGTTGTAAACTCAAATCCAGATATAGTTTCTTTCTTGTAGTCAGAAAGTATTGTATAATCAGCAAAAGCTTCTTTTAGAGAGTCATAATAATTGTTTACTTCTTCTTCACTAACTTCTTGTGTAAAACAGCTTATTAAATGAGTTTGATTATAAATTGCAAATTCATAAAATTCACCAGCATCTGAACCTAGAAGAGAAGTTAAGTCCTTTTCAGAGTTAACAAAAGTCATTTTTGAAGGTGTTACGATTTTTATTCCAAAATCAGATAATTCGTAAGTTTTAGACTTTGTAGTGTATGAATTATTATAAGTTGTATTCTTTGTAGTGTTGTTATTTTTGTTATTAGAATTTCTTCCAGCAGATAACATAAGTGGTATTAGTATAGCTACAAATATAACCATAATTAGCAATACTTTTACAAAGACTAATCCGAAACGATAACCAAAGTTTTTTTCAGCTTTTTCAGAGAAATAATAGTTTCCTCTGTATCTTCTAATGATTTGTTGAGTTTTCAAGGTATTGAAAGATTTCTTTCCATTTTCAACTTCTTGTAATTCTTGTAGAATAGTTTCTTTTGAAATAGCGTCTTGTTTTGACATAGCATTGTATTTAACAAATACATCTTTTACACTACTAACAACTTGTTCATTGTTAACAGGTTGAGAAGCTAAACTGTCAGAAATTGAAATCTTATCTAATGGAGTATTACTTTCTTTGATTTTTCTATTAACATTAGCAACAACACCACTTATACCTAAGATTGTAAATACAACTGATACAATTAAATCTTGCATAATTCCTGCTAAGAATTCATCATAGGCATATAATACTTTTAGGTTATCTATTGTAGCAGGATATCCTTCTTGTATTAAAAGTAATAAAGGTATAATTACTAGTGTTGCAACTACAACTGCTAATAATGAAGTGATAGAAATAACAACTGGTAACTTTTTATCGATAGGTCCTTTCAAAATTTGATAACCTTTTAATGCACCAATTGCAACGAGAATAGCTAGTGCAGATAAAATCATATTACCATAAACATACATTAATATCCATGGAATAGAAGCAACAAATGCTCCAATTAATGCACCAAGTGTTCCTAAGGCAAAATTCTTAGGTGGAGTTTTGATTTCAGAATTTTCTTCGTTTTCGTTATTGTTTAATTCGTCCATAAATTATTCCCCTTTCATAAATTAATATAAAAATTATAACATCATAAGAAATAAAAAACAATAGGGATAGTAATATTTGATAAATATGTGTAAATGTGATATATTATGAAAAAAGGAGGAAGATTATGAATATAGGAATTGATATAGATGATACTTTAATAGATACAACTAAAAATTTTAAAGATAGAATTGGAAAATATGATACAACTGGAGATGTAGAAAAACATATTGAAGCAATATTGAGTGGAGAGATTCCAACAGAAAACGTAAGAAAATTTATGAATACATATCTTTTAGAAATTACAAAAACAATAGAGATAAAAGAATATGCAGTGGATGTGATTAGACTCTTAAAAGATAAAGGACATAAGATAATATTTATAACTTCAAGAAATGACGAGGAATGTAGAGGACTTGAAGATTTTACATTAGAGTACTTAAAAAAGAATAATGTTGCATATGATAGTATATTTTTTAATTCTAGGGATAAAGCAAAGATATGTATAGAAAATGATATTGACATTATGATAGATGATTCTATAAAACATTGTAATAATGTTGCAAGTAAAGGAATAGAGACATTTTTATTTACTTCAACAATAAATAAAGACAAGGAAACAATGTTAAAAAGAGTTGACAACTGGAAACAGCTAGAAAAAGAAATAGATAAAATAGAGGATAGTTTATGCAAAATGAAGAAAAGTTAGTCATAGCTAAATTAATGGATAAAATTAAAATATGCAAAACTAGAAATAAAATAGTAAATACAGAGTTTTTAACTATATATGAAAAAGATGTTATACAGAAAGAATTGAACAAACTTAAAGTTAAAAATTATTTGTTTTTTGGTGGATATGAAGGTTCAGAAGGACAGATACTTGTAATCTATCCAGAAAAGTTTGATAAAGAAATAATAGATAAGAATTTATGTAATATTATAAAAGCTATCAATATAAAACTTCCAAAAGAGTTAGAAGGTAAATATAACCATAGAGATTATTTAGGATGCGTGATGAAAACAGGTTTAAATAGAAACAGAATAGGAGACATTATTGTACATAAAGATGAAGCATATATAATTGTATTAGGAGAGAATTCATTATACATAGCAAATTTTTTAAAAGATATAGTAAAATTTAGTAAGTCGCAAATAGAAGTTGTAGATTTTAAAGATATAAAAATAAAGGAGCAGGAATTTGAAGAAACAAAAATTAGTGTTTCTTCAATGAGAATAGATAATGTAGTATCAGAAATAGCAAGATTATCTAGAAACAAAACAACAGAATTATTAATGCAAGAAAAGGTATTTATTAATTCAAAATTGGAAATGAAAGCTTCAAAAGTTATAAAAGAAGGAGATATAATTGCAGTTAGAGGAAAAGGAAAATTTTTGATAGGAAATATTGTTGGAGATAATAAGAACCTAACCCAACATAGCAATCGTAGATTGCAGTCGGGTACCACAGAACCTTGTTGCGTTCGCAATAAAAAAGGAAAAGTTATAGTTTTGGTAAAAAAATATAAGTGAGTTTTTGTATTTTATTAAAATAATTGGTAAAAATAAAAGTATAATAATATGTCAATAACTAAACAAAATCAAAGACTAAATAAATAATACCAAAATAGGAAAAAAGAGTGCTAAGACAAATTATATTAAATGTCTTGCACTTTTTGTCACTTTATGATATATTATAATTGTTACTTAAGGAACAGGGACTTTAATGATATTTAAGGATAAGATAATTTAGGTGATATTGAGATGTTAGATGGGGAAAATGTCAATATAAATATGAGTATAAAAATGCAAGAAAATAATATAAATATATATTCAATTTTAAAAAGAACAATGGATATTATTGTTTCTCTTTTGGGATTAATAATATTATGCCCGCTTATAGCTATTGTGTTTATTGCAAATAAGCTATCAAGGGACAAAGGGCCAATATTTTTCATGCAAAAAAGAATTGGCGAAGATGGAAAACCTTTTAGGTTATATAAGTTTAGAACAATGGTAGTTGATGCAGATAAAATACTTATGAAAAAATTGAAAGAAGATAAAGAATTTAGAGAAAAATATTTAAGTTACAGAAAAGTAGAAAATGATGATAGAATTACAAAAATTGGAAAATTCTTAAGAAAGACAAGTTTAGATGAATTTCCACAATTCATAAATGTTTTAAAAGGAGACATGAGCTTAGTAGGACCTAGACCATATCTTTTTAGAGAAAAAAAGGACATGGGAGAATACTATAAGTATATAATAAAGTGCAAACCTGGAATCACTGGGCTTTGGCAAGTTTCTGGAAGAAATAAAAATACTTTCCAAGAAAGACTTCAATTAGATGTAGAGTACTACAATAATAGAGGTCTGCTTTATGATATAAAAATATTATTTAAGACATTTCTTTCTGTCTTTAAGAAAGAAGGTGCTATGTAGTATATGGAAAAAGTGCAAGAGAAGACTAATATAAAAGAAAAAGACATAAAGATACTAGTTGCAACTCATAAAAAATATAATATGCCTGAAGATGATATATATTTACCAATTAATGGTGGTGCTAAAGGGAAAAAGGTAGAATATCAAGGTGACGACGAGGGTGAAAATATATCAGAAAAAAATCCATATTATTGCGAACTTACAAGTTTATATTGGGCATGGAAGAATTTAGATAATGAATATATAGGTTTAGCTCATTATAGAAGGCATTTTGCCACTAAAAGAGCTTATTTTTCAAATGCAAATAAAAGAATGAAAAAAGTTTTATCAAAAGAAATGGTAAATAAACTATTAGAAGAAACAGATATAATTTTACCTAAAAAAAGAAAATATTACATAGAAAATTTATATTCACATTATGCACATACCATGTATGCAGAAACTTTAGACGAAACAAGAAAAATAATTGAAGAAAAAACACCAGAATATATAGAAGAATTTTATAAATTACATAAAAGAACTTCAGCTCATATATTTAATATGTTTATAATGAAGAAAGAGCTATTGGATAAATATTGTGAGTGGTTATTTGATATATTATTTGAATTAGAAAGAAGGCTAGAACCAAGCAAATATGAACCATTTCATGCAAGATACTTAGGAAGAGTATCAGAGTTATTATTGGATGTATGGATTAATACAAATAAATTAGACTACAAAGAAATAGGAATTATAAATATTGAGAGGGTAAATTGGTTTAAGAAAGTAACAGCATTTTTAAAGGCTAAATTTACAGGAAAAAGATATGAGAGGAGTTTCTAATAAATAATGGAAGAATATTTGATAACTGTTGTAATTCCTGTATATAATGTAGAAAAATATTTACCTAAGTGTATAGATTCAATAATAAATCAAACATACAAAAATCTAGAAATTATATTAGTAAATAATAAGTCTACAGATGATAGTTTTAATATTTGCAAAGATTATGCAAAGATAGATACAAGAATAAAGGTAATAGATGCAGAAAAAAAAGGAGTTAGCAATGCTAGAAATATAGGAATAAGAGAGGCTAATGGAAAGTATATTACTTTTTTAGATGCAGATGACTATTTAGATTTGAATTTTTGTAAAGTAATGCTACAAAAGTTAATTGAAACTAATTCAGATTGTGTTGCTTGTGGATACAATAGAGTATATGCAAATAGAAAGGAGAAAATAACAAACAAGGGACAACAGACATTAAATAGCATAGAATTTTTAGAAAAGGTTTTAGAAGTACAAAGTGGATTGGGTTTTTGTCATATGAAATTATGGAAAAAAGAAGTAATTAGAATTTCAAATGTTCAATTTGATGAAAATCTTATAGTTGCAGAAGATGCTTTGTTTTGTATTCAGATGAGTGAACATATTAGTAAAGTTTTTATCACAAATGAAGCGTTATATAATTATAGATTTAATGAACAATCAGTAGTGAGAAAGTACGATACAAATTATGCTAACAAATATTTGAATGCTATGATAGAAACCAAAAAGTATATACAAAATAAATATAATGATAAACTTATATTAAAAAAGTTATCTAATTACATAGTATATCATGTTTTATTAATAATAGTAAATTATTGTTTTAATCCTAAAAATGAAAAGGGCATGATAGAACAGTTAAAATTATTGAAAACAATATGTAGAATAGAAGAATTTAATAAAGCAATAGATAATTGTAATTATGACGGAGTATCGTTAACTAGAAAAATTACGATTTTTACTATTAAATATAAGTTGTATTTTTTTACAATGCTTATTGCCAAAATGAGGCAATTGCAATTTAGAAAGTAGGAAATTAAGAAATGAGTATAAAGGAAAGAAGAATTTATGGTAGTAGATTTCAAGAACGAGTTTATTGCATAGGTATACTTTTAATCACTTTTATGCGTTTAACTCAAGATTCAACACTTTTTAACTGGAATGACTATTTAGTGATAGCTGTAAAATTAGTTGCAGCTCTTTGTTTTTTATTTACACTACTTGTACGAACTTATACAAAGAAAGAATTCATAATTACAGCATTACTTTTGGGGTTTGCAGCTATTTGTACTGTAGTTACAAAAATAGAGATGATATTATTTACAACCATGCTATTAAGTGGATTAAAAAATGTAGATATAAAAAAAGTTGTAAAAATCATATTTTATGTATCAGCTGTAGTTGTTACTATTCAAGTAATTGTATACGCATTTAATTGGTTTTTTGCAAATGATACAATAAAAATATTGCTTACTAGTGACTATCAAGTTAGACATTATTTTTACTTTTCACATCCTAATATTTTTGCAGGAATAGTATTTGGAATGATATTAGAATGGATATATTTATATGGAATTAATATAAAGAAAAGATACCAATGTATGGTAATTACTATTATAGCAATAATAATGTATGTATTTACAATTTCTAGAACAATGTTAATGTTATTTGGAATATTGTTATTAGGAATATTATCAATTGGATTAAACAAAAAGTGGATAAACATGATTATTAGTAAATTAGCAAGTTATAGTTTTATAATAATATCAACAATAATAGTTTTATTTTTGTTATTTTATAATGGAAATAATAAATTTGTAGATAAACTTGATGATATTTTTAGTGAAAGAATATCTGTTGGATTAATTGCTAGAGATGAATATGGAATAGGATTATTTCCTCAATATATAAATTTTGAACAAAGGATTAACTTAAGATATGTTCATAAATTAACAATAGATAATTTTTATATGAGATATTCTTTATCTTATGGAATCATGTCATTGGTAATTTTATCAATTATTTTATGGAAAGCTAGTAAAAAATGTAATACTCTAGAACAACTGTATTTGATAATATTTGCTGTTTGGGGAATTACAGAAGGAGTCATATTTGATACTGCAATATGTATTGTACTGTTAATTGTATCAGATAGATTATTGAATTCTAATAATTTAAATAATAGTAAAAAATCAGTAGGTATAGAGGAAGAGGGGAGTATTAGAAAGGAAAATAAAATATATGAATAAAATTCTAGTGTTTGGAATGACAGAAAATCCAGGTGGTGTAGAAAGTGTAATTATGAATTATTATCGCAAAATGGATAAAAATAAATTTCAAATTGACTTTCTTTGTAATACAAAAATAGTTGCTTATGAAGATGAGATTATTAATTCTGGGGGAAAGATTTATAAAATTACAGCACGTAGTGAAAATTATAAGAAATATAAAAAGGAATTAAAAGAATTCTATAGAATTTATGGAAAAGATTATGATACTATATGGGTAAATATATGTAGCTTAGCTAATATAGATTATATGAAAATGGCAAAAAAATATCATATAAAGTATAGAATTATACATAGTCATAATTCAGAGAATATGGATTCAAAATTAAGAGGAATTTTACATAGAGTAAATAGATTATTTATAAAAAATTATGCAACTGATTTTTGGACTTGCTCTGAAGAAGCTGGAAGATGGTTTTATAATGATAAAATTATAAACAGTAATAAATATAGCATAATTAATAATGCAATAGATTTAGAAAAATATAAGTTTAATGATGAAGTAAGAGATGATTATAGAAAAAAACTAGATATAGATAGTAATTTTGTGGTAGGAAATGTTGGAAGATTACATTTTCAAAAAAATCAGGAATTTTTATTAGAAGTGTTTAATGAGATACAAAAGAGTATAAATAATGCAAAATTGTTATTAATCGGACAAGGTGAGGACGAAAAAAAGTTAAAGGAAAAAACAAAGGCATTAGGACTTGAAGATAAAGTTATATTTATGGGGATGAGATATGATATACCTAATTTATTGCAAGCTATGGATATTTTTGTTTTCCCATCAGTATTTGAAGGACTTGGAATTGTAGGAATTGAAGCTCAAGCAAATGGACTTCCAACATATGCTTCTCAAGATGTTATACCTAGTATAATAAAAATGTCAGATGATTGTAAATTTATATCATTGAATAAGACACCAAAAGAATGGGCAGAAATTATTTTAGATAGTAAAAAGGAAAATAGAAAAAGCAATGAAGAAGCAATTCATACTCTGCAAGAAAGAGGATATGATATTAATTTAGAAGTGAAAAAGTTAGAAAGATATTTTGAAAGGAACTAGTAAAATAAAATGGAAAAAATAACTCCAGAAGAGCAGAAAAAAATCCAATTAAAGATATTAAAGTATACAGCAGATATATGCAAAGAAAACAATATAAAGTATTTTTTGGGTGGAGGAACTTTACTGGGTGCTATAAGGCATAAGGGATATATTCCTTGGGATGATGATATAGATATAATGATACCCAGAGAAGATTATGAAAAACTGATAGAATTATTTAGTGTTAATGAAAATAGCGATTATAAATTATTATGTTATAAAAATTGTGATGATTATTATTACCCTTTCGCTAAAATAGTTAATAAAAGAACAAAAATGGAGGAATTGAAGTTTAATGATATAAAAGAAATGGGAATTTATATTGATGTATTTCCAATAGATTTTCTTCCAAATAATGAAAAGAAAGTAAAACAAATATTTAAAAAATATGATAAAATATATAAATTGGTTGCTATACAAAATGCTAGATGTTTAAATAAAGTTACAGAAAGTAAGATAAAGTTATTTCTTAAAAAACTATTATTACCAATAGTAAGAAAGCCAAAAGTGAGAAAAATGTTATTAAAGAAAATTGATAAATTAGCTTGTAATTATAAAGATACAGATAAAGTTGCTTGTATATCAGGTCGATATTTAGAGGTTGAGATAATGTCTAAAGAATATATTTCAGATAGTATTTTAGTAGATTTTGAAGATATGAAATTTACAATTCCAGTAGGATATGATGAATACTTAAGAAAACATTATGGAGATTATATGAAATTACCACCTAAAGAGAAACAGGTAGCAGAACATGAAACAGTAGCATATTGGAGAGGAGAACAATAAAAATGAAGTATGGAGTTTTGGTACACAAATATTCACATAATATAGGAGATGATATTCAGTCATACGCGACAAGTCTTTTTTTGCCAAATGTAGATTATATGATAGATAGAGAAGAGTTGGATACGTTTAAGAGTAATAATAATGAACTTGTTGCACTTATTATGAATGCATGGTTTTTGTGGGAGAAATGGAATTGGCCACCAGCTAAATGTATTATTCCTAAATTAACAGGTTTACACATTGCGTCATGGGGAATTGATAGTTTAGGTTCTCCAATTTATGATGAATTTATTGATGGAATTGGTGGAGAATGGTTAAAGGCTTATGGACCAGTTGGGTGCCGAGACAATAATACATTGAAAGTAGTTAAAAAACATGATATAGATGCGTATTTGTCAGGCTGTGCTACTTTAACTTTACCAAAACAAGAGAAGACAGAAAATGAAAGAGAATATATATGTTTAGTTGATTTACCTTATTTAGTAGAAAGAAAGATAAAAAAAATAGCAAAAAGGAGAAAGTTAGAAGTAAAAGTAATTACTCATCAATTAGATTATGATAGTGATAAATTAACATGGAATGAGAGAAAAGAGAAAGTAGAAGAGTTTTTGAAAGTCTATCAAAATGCAAAATGTGTTATTACTATTAGATTACATGCAGCTTTACCTTGCTTAGCGATGGAAACTCCAGTATTATGTATTAGAGAAGACATTAAAGAAAATGATAGATTTAGTCCATATAATGATTTTTTATATTGTACTACTAGTGAGGATTTTCTTAAAGGGAGATATAAATATGATATTTTTAATCCTCCAAAGAATAAAGAGAATTATTTAGAAATGAGAAATAATATCATAAAAGATATTAAAGAATTTGTTGATTATACACAAGATAACAGCATAGAAAACGAAGACTATATTAAAATAAAATATACAGAAGAAGAAAAAATGAAGTGGCAAAATCAATTAATGAAATATACTTTAAACAAGTGGATTTATGATAATAGAATATATACAGAAGAACTAAAAAAACAAAGTGTAGATTATAAGTTAAAAAGACCAATAAAAGACTTTATAAAGAAATTTCTAGGCTAGAAGGAAAGTAAAAAAGAGATTTTTTAACTGAATTTATGTCTTAGAAAGGAAAGATTAAAGGCAATGGAAAATAGAACAGAAAAAGTAGCATTAAATGCAAGTTTTTCAATAGTTGGACAAGTTGTAGCTATGCTTTTGAATTTTGTTAGTAGAACGTTCTTTATAAAAATTTTAGGAACAGAATATTTAGGAATTAATGGACTATTTACAAATATATTAACAATATTATCTTTTGCAGAACTAGGTATTGGAAATGCAATTATATTTCATTTATATAGACCTCTTGCAAAACAAAATGAACAAGAATTAAGAAGGTATATGAAGATATATGAAAAAATATACAGATATATTGGTACATTTATAGTAATTGTAGGTCTATGCGTCATTCCATTTTTAAATTTACTTATCAAAGAACAGCCTAATATTCAGGAAAATATAAAAATAATATATATATTATTTTTATTAAATACTTCGATTTCATATTTTTATAGTTATAAAACTACAATAATAACAGCAGATCAGAAAAATTATATAGTTACTTTTTATACTCAATTAATAAAGATTATAGGGATAATAATAAAAATAATAGCACTACTAGTAACAGGAAATTATATAGTATATTTATTATTAGAAATATTATTTACTTTTTTAACTAATTACATAATTTCAAAAAAAGCAGAAAAACTATATCCTTTTATAAAAGATTTGAAGGAGGAAAAGCTAGATAAAAAAAGGCTTCGAGTGATTTTCAGGGACTCAAAATCACTTATGTTATACAAAGTTGCAACAGTTGTTTTAAATGGAACAGATAATATATTGATTTCTGCGTTAATTGGTGTATCCATGGTGGGACTAGCATCGAATTACACTCTACTTATAGGAACAATTGCTACAATAGTTTTGCAATTATTAGATAGTTTTGTTGCAAGTATAGGAAACTTAAATATAGAGAAAGATAAGGAAAAATCAAGAAGCATATTTTATCGAGTTCTATTTATTTCTTATTGGATTTATTCATATATTGGTACAATGCTATTATTATTAGTTCCAGATTTCATTAATGTTTGGCTTGGCAAAGAATATGTATTATCATTTTTAGTGCTCCTAGGTTTAGTGTTAGATTTTTATATTAAAGGAATAATGAATACTTGTGTAATGTATAGAACAACAAATGGGCTATTTACTGAAACGAAGTATTCTGCATTAGCAGCAGCTATTTTAAATATAATATTATCTATAGTATTGTATAAAATTATTGGTGTTGCAGGTATATTTATAGCTACAGGAATATCAAGGATATTAACAATGGGAATAAAAGATGGAGTTGTAGTATTTAACAGAGTATTCAAAAGAAAACCAATAGAATATTTTATAACAATTAGTAAAGAATTTGTTGTATTTACTTTACTATTTTTAACAGAGTATTTTGTATTTAGAAATATTTTATTAGGCGGATGGGGATATTTAATAATAAAAGCTATTTTAGCTACAATTTTATATAATTTATTATTTATTATAATATATAGAAATAAACCAGAATATAAAGCATTTATTAAAAACATAAAAGAAATATTTTTAAATATAATAAAAAAATTAAAAACTAGAAAAGAAATGGAGTGATAGTATGAATATAGCAGTAATTTTTGCTGGTGGAGTAGGGAAAAGAATGGGACAAACTGATAAGCCTAAACAGTTTATTGAGATTGAAGGAAAGCCTATTATAATACATACTTTGGAGATTTTTGAAAAAAATAAGAACATTGACAAAATAGTTATAGCATCATTAAAAGAATGGATAGAATATTTACAGGAATTAATTGAAAAATATAGTATAAAGAAAGTGGAAAAAATTGTACCAGGAGGAGAAACTGGGCAAATGTCTATTTTTGCTGGCGTAAAAGCAGCAAAGGAGTTATATCCAGAAGATTCTATTGTTCTACTTAATGACGGAGTAAGACCTTTTATAGATGACGATTTAATTAATAGAAATATTGAAAATGTTAAGAAAAATGGAAGTGCTATTTCTTGTGTAGGTTCAACAGAAACTTTTTTAATAGTTGATGAAGATAAAAATGTAAAAGAAATTCCAGAAAGAAAGAATTCTTTAATTGCTAAAGCACCACAAAGTTTTTATTTAAAAGATATTTATGAAGTGCATATACAAGCACAAAAAGATGGAATATATAATTCAATAGATTCATGTACATTAATGGGATATTATAAAAGACCATTATCAGTTGTTATGACTGATTATGATAATATTAAGATTACTACTCCAAAAGATATTTCATTAGCAGAGTCTATTTATAAAAGGCGTCTTGGGAAAAAGGAGAAATAAGATGTATAAAAATGAAATTATACAAAAAGATTTAAAAGATATTGTAAATCAAGATATAGAATTTGAGAAACTAAAGAATAAAAGTGTTTTGATAACAGGAGCAACAGGCATGATGGCATCTTATTATATGTATACATTAATGTATTTAAATGACACATTAAATTATAATATAAAAATATATGCATTAGTAAGAAATAAACAGAACTTAGAAATTAAGACTAATTATTCAGAACGTAAAGATATTATTCCATTAGAACAAGATGTGTGTGAAAAAGTTGAAATAGAAGAACCTATTGATTATATAGTTCATATGGCAAGCTCAGCTAATCCTAAAACAATAACTACAAATCCAGTAAGTATTGTTAGAGCTAATGTGATAGGAACAATGAATGTATTGGAATTGGCAAAGAAATCAAAAGCAGAAGTATTATTTACTTCAACAAGAGAAGTTTATGGAAAAATAGAGAATAAAGAGGAAATATCAGAAGAAGATGTAGGAATATTAGACCAATTAGAATTAAGATCTTGTTATCCAGAGAGCAAAAGAATGGCTGAAAATTTACTAGTTAGTTATTCTTATCAATATGGTATTAATTACCAAATTACAAGAATAGCTCATGTGTATGGACCTGGAATGATTATTCAAAATGATGGAAGAATTATGTCCGATTTAATAGGAAATGTAGTTAATGGAGAAGATATTATTTTAAAAAGCAATGGAGAAGCCAAAAGGGCATTTTGTTATATAGTTGATGCTATTACAGCACTAATGAGAATAACTCTAACAGAAGAGAAAAATCAAGTATATAATATTGCTAATGAAACTGAAGAAATATCCATTAAAGATTTAGCTTATTCTTTGAAGAACTGGTATGAGGATAAAAATATTGAGGTTGTATTTGATTTACAAGAAGATAACAATGGATATGTTAAGTTTAAAAGAACAAAGTTAAAGACAAAAAAATTAGAAAGTACAGGATGGAAACCAACTATAAATCTAAAAGAAGGAATTATGAGAACTGTTGAATATTTCGAGAAAGTATAATAACCAATAAATAAGAATGGGGGAAGTTAAAATGAAAAAGGATGTAACTACTGCGGGAGTACACACACACACACACACAGGGTGTTAGAAGCATTAAGAGTTAAAGTAAAAGAACCAAATGATTTATTTAATGCAATATTAAGTAAAGTAACTAAAAATGATGTATTTGCAATAATAATAGTATTTGTATTAGGAATAATAAATAACTTTACATTTGTTATTACTGAGGGAGTTGCACCAGATGCTTTAATTTCTTCTGATTTTCAAATTGCAGGAAGATGGGAAATTTCATTAGGTAGATTTGGTTTGAGCATTGTAAATATGCTAAGATTTGGATTGATAAATAAATTCCTAATAATAGTAATAAGCTTATTATTCTTATCAATCTCGGTAATTATTATAATGAGAATATTCGAAGTAAAAAATAAAATTGTGATATTCTTTATTTCAGCATTAATTGCAGTTGCACCACAATTTACAGAAACATATATGTTTATATATTGTGCAGATGCATATTGTTTAGCATTTTTATTAGCAACATTATCAGTATTATTGTTAAAAAAAGCTAAGAATAAATGGGGATACTATATATTATCTGCTATTTGCACAATGATGGTTTGCTCATTATATCAAGCTTATTTAGGAGTTGTATTAGGATTCACAATAATATTGTCAATATATTATTTATTGAATAATATGAAAGCAAAAGAAATTCTAATACAAACTTTAAAGAATATTGGAGCAATATTTATAGGAATATTATTATATTATATATTACTCAAAATAATTATAACTATATTAGGAATATCGCTTTCTTCATATAAAGGAGCAAACAGTCTAGGTATAAATACAATATTAAGTTTACCTAAAACAATAATGCAAACATATAAAGATTTTTATAATTTCTTTTTTACAAATAAAATAATAAACAATACTTTTTGGAAAAGGGAAATTATAAATATCATAATATTTATAATTTCTCAGAGTATTGACAAACCCCAGAAAAATTTTGATATTTTTCTGGGGTTTTCACA
>CANPOS010000025.1 GCA_947575745.1 uncultured Clostridium sp. | reverse complement strand
CATTTTTTCTAAAAAGAAAAGACTGTCAACAAATTTTACTTTGTCAACAGTCTGGCGAGAGCTACACTATCTAAAGTGTAGCTCTCGTTTTTAATGAAAATATATCTTTTTAATTTACCATTTTACTTCTCCATTTCCCAGCTTCTAAAATATATACATTCTAAATTATCATTGAATTTTATTTCATAAATTCCAGTAAATTCTGTTTTGCCTTCTTCAAATATCCATTCTACTATTACCACATTGTTATCTATTGCTAATATCTTAAATTCAATATTTTTTATTTCTTGATTTTTAATATGTTGCCACTCATTTGCTATTTGTTCAAAAGTTGTGTATGGCTCTAAAAATGGCGTTTCTTGATAATAAGTTGTTTTTGTAAATAATGAAGTTGCTTTTTCTATGTCTTTATTCCACCATGCATTTTTTAAGTAATTTATCCATTGTTCTATAAATTTTATATTCATATTTTAACTTTCTACTATAAGTTATTTATTATATCTTAAGATAAACTAAGGCTTTTGTCAACGCTTTTTCTATTATTATGTATATTACTTCATTATTAATTATACTTAGCTCATCCTTCATAAATACACACCCTTAGCTACTTGTTTGACATAATAAATAAAATGTGATATAAGTTATATGTAATTATATTTATTTACACATCAATATTAAGGAGAAGACAAAAATGATTAATTACTGTGAACAAGTAAATATTAGTGGCATCTCTAAAGAAAATAGTTGTGTAGTACAAAAAGAGAAAAATACAATTTTTGGCTACCAACCAGCTGTACGGATAGAATTTTTACCAGACAAAGAAGGGATTGTTGTAATTGAGATAGTTATCAACGATATGGAAGAGGAGGGCTTTAAAGAGCTCTTAAAACAAGTGATGAGTCAAATAGGCAGTGCAGAATCCTTGAACGGTCCATCCATAATGCAGTATGATGGTATAAAAATTGTGTCTAAAAGTTTTATAAAGAGTTGCAAAACTGCAGCATACAGAATACGAGATAAAGATAATAAAACTTGTGGAGGGTTTGATTCATCTGGAGGCAAATATTCATTTACAGTTGAAAAGCAAGAAATGCCCCTAAGCGTTGCATTCAGTCTTCTTGCATATACCTATGAAATTCCAACTCTTTTAGAAAAAGGGGTTGCATCCTTATTTTAAAATTATTATTTTATTGATGACAAATATAATAGGGATTACCTATTTAAGGAAAAGACTTACTTTTGCAGTAAGTCTTTTTCCTTTTTTGTATTCGTATTATGACTATTTGGCTCCTTTGCGTAGGACGTATTCGAAAAATCTATCGCAAAAAAGTTACTTATTTCCGTTTCAAATGTAGTTATAGCAATAGTTTGCAAGAAATGTACACACAATTCGGTGTTTTTTGCTATTAACTATGTTTTTAATTTAACATAAAGTTTTAGGTTTGGCAATACTTTTTTTCATTTTTTATTCAAACTGATTAGCTAATTGGTCTACAGTAATTCCACCCTTTCCTTCCCAATCAATTACTATTTTATCAAATTCTTCTGCTTTAAATAAGTCTAATTTATTAAAATCTTCCATATCAATTGTAAAATTTAACGAATTTATATTTTCATTTATTCTACTACTGTTAGTAGTTTTGATCAACACATTTAATTTCTTATGTTTAATAAGCCAATTTAATATAATTTGATTTTGTGTTTTATTGTATTTCTCTGATAATTCAACTAATAATGGATAATTTCTATTAGCAGTTCTATTTCTTCTTAATGGTTGATAAGCACAAAATATGATATTATTATCTTTACAATATTCTATAATTCCAATATTTTCATTTAATTTACACTCTAGATTATAAACACCTTCATAGATACTAATTGGATATTTCTCATTTACTTCTTTTAATTGTTCAAGATTTGAATTTGATAATCCTAAACTCTTTGCTTTTCCTAATTCTATCATTCTATTCATTTCTTTGTATGTATCGATTAATGGTAGTTTGGTAAAAATAACAGAATGTAGCATTAAACAATCCACATAATCAATGTCCATTATTTCCAAATATCTATTTAATTGTTCCTCAATGTCAGTTATTTTCTCAACAGTTGGTTCTATTTTTGTTGTGATAAAAAATTTATCTCTGCCTACTTTCTTAATAAACTCCCCCATAAAACTCATTACCTTACCATTTTCATATAAATGACTAGTATCAATATAATTTTGTCCTAACTTGAAAGATTCAATTAAAGCATTCATACTATCTTCCTTCTGAGTTAAATCAATTCTAAATGTTCCTATTCCTAATGGAAATATATCTTTTAAATTTATCATTTTACTTCCTCCATAACTTTCTTTAAATTCTCTAGCCATTCGAAACCTTCATTATCTAATTTTTGTAATTCTTCTATTCTAAAGTATTTTACTTCTTCAAGTTCCTCTTCTTGTAATTTGCATTCCTTTAAATCTACATTCTTTCTAACATAATATACTGTAAAATGTGATTTTTCATTGGCATCCATGCTTAAAAATTTTAGTTCTTCTTTATTCAAAAGAATCCCTATTTCTTCTAAAGTTTCTCGGAATCCTGCCTCAATCTGTCTCTTCTCCTAGTCAATTATATCTACTATTTTGAACATTTTCTAAAAAATTAGCATTCTTAAATATTTTGCTTAATTCATTTGCTATGTCATATGTAGTATTAATTCTTAAATCACTATTGAAACAATACATATTAATCAATTTAATTAGCCATACCTTGTCCATATTTCCCTCTGTTATAAGATAATAAAAATCATATATGTCCTTATATCTTGTTGTTCTAATACCATGTTTTAACATAGATAATAATTTTTCAACAAAAATCTGCTCTTTAGTATTTATTAATAATGTCATACTGTTATTAAACACTTCAAAGTTAAACATATATTTTTCTTGCTCTATATCCAAATTGTTATGTACTCCAATATCAATTTTAGTTTCTATTTGATTTCTGAATGCATCCTTCAAAACAATATTAACTCTTTTTCCATGATAATCTTGATGCTTTAAAGGTTTTATCTTTTTATTAACTATTATCTTTATTCCATCATCGATTTTATTTAATTTATCAAACAATAACAATATACTTTTATCTTCTAAAGAGTATCTAATTAGGTCTATATCGATATCAACAGTGGCTCGTCTTTTATCATTAGTTATATTAAACATAACTACTCCACCTTTAACTGTAATATTGTTTCTATAATTAGATTTTGCAATCTTGCTCAATATTATATCTTGTGCAACTTTTGATGTTGCGTAAGCATCTTCATATCCTTTTTCTACATAAAAGTCTATACTTTCTAATAAATTTATCACTAAAAGACCTCCCTATGTATAATTTCGAAAATGTTTTTTCCATTAGCAAAACATTCTAAATAATCTGCAAGTAAACTCATATCTATTTCATCTGAAATTTCTCTGTAATTGCTTATTATTTCCTTGTAATAATCAAAGGCAAAAGTATTCTTATTTCTTATTAATTCAATTAACATTCTCTCTTTGTTATAAATATTTATTTGAACGTTATTATAATTTACTTGACTTTTTCCAATTTCAAAAAAATGGTTTGCCATAAATATTTGTTCTATTTTATCATTCAACATTTTCTTGGCATTGTGTTTTGTGGCTAAAAAATATTTACTAGGTATATAATCTGTTAATCCTAAATAGAAAAATGCACTTTCTGATGTAAAAATACTATTAGGATATCTTTTCACAATATATTCCAAAGGATTGTATTTTTCAGTATCTGAATATAGACCACTTTCAATCTTATATAGTTCTTTGTTTGCTACTTTTTTATTTATATTATAATTATCTAATCCCTTATTTTTCAATTCTCTATATATATATATATCATATTTTCTTCCCCCAACTATATATTAAACTAAAATAAGGCGTTTGTCAACAAAATCGCCTTATTTTAGTTTAATGTTTTTAATGTTCAAATTATTATATTTTATTTTCATTCTAAATTTTCAAATCATATAGTTATTGATATTCTGCATTTCTTTCAAACATATCCTTTATTTCTTTAACTTCGTCAAAATATTCTCCATGGTCATTATAATCTTCATATGGTTCAGATATTACTTCTGATTCTATATCTCTTAATACTTGTGGTATATAAAATCCATCAACAATGTCTTTTATATCTTTATACTCAAAACATACATTAAAAATATCATTTATATTAATTTTGTTTAGTTTTTCTTGTTCTTGTTTTATATAATTTTCTATTTCATCATATACCACACTTTCTATTCCTTCTATCTTTTCTTCTTCACTTTCCTCCGAAAAAGAATAGGTACAAACTATCTTTAATAATTACTCTATGGGGCTCTACATACGCTAAATTAGTATGTTCAATAATTCTTAGACAACCATTTACTATTTGTAGCTGTTCCTTTCCTTTAAATTTTAAACGGCACGCCCATTCGATTTTAGAGAGTAATTCTTTACTCATATTGATTTCTTGTTTAATTATATGTAACATAATACCACAAAAACCTCCTTTTTTCAATATTCTTGGTCAAAAAAAGACCGTTTCTTTTGAAACGGTTTAAGTTTTTGTGTTTGTCAAACTTTTTGATAGTCCTGAAATTTAGTTATATCAAGCTTTTCAAAAAGTTTGGTGAAACTTCTTTATGGCTCGGGCGGTTAGATTCGAACTAACGCATGTCGGAGTCAGAGTCTTTATGAGTATTTTATATATAATATTATTTATTGTTATATAATACCTCTTAAAGTGGCTCTAATTCAAACATTTTCACCCCAATTTCATCTAAACTTACTATCTAACACTAATTATAAAATAACAGATTTTTATAAACTTTGGTTAGATGTTTTCGTTGGATTTATTATAACAGACAATCTACTATTGATAAATAGTTTTTTGAAATTTTGTCAAAAAACTTTAATCATATAATTACTCTACTCTCACAATAAAATGGCACAAAATTAATTGTGAGGGCTAATTGAATAAAAATATAACCAACTACTTGTAGTTTTAAAGCTACAGGTAGTTTTTTGTTTTAAAAGAGAAATGCAACACCTCTTAAAAAGTGTTTGGTGTGATGAGCCGATGCTATAAAGTTTATCCGTATGAGCATTAACAGTCTATTAGTGCAAAATGCGTTAGTGAGATTTTAGAACAAAGACTCACAATAATAAAAGAGTATTCGGTGGCATATCTTGGTGTGGATTTGTAATTGCAAAAAGTTTGGACAAGTATGAACAAGATATTTTAATGTATCAGCAATTATAGTAACTATGTGTTACTTACTAGACTACCTATGAAACGAGGCGAACGACCGACGGTTTCTATCTTTATAGGTGTAATAATTCTATTTTTTACAAATGGGATTATTACGCCTAATTCACTTTAGCTCACTCCCTCTGGTTTCTGCTTTCAATGCTAAAGTGAATGCCAAAAAGCATACTTGCTTTTTGGTGTGAGTTTAAAAAATTTATTTTTTTTGCTCACTTTACTAAAAAATTGCGTTAGCAAATTTTTAGTAAAAAACCTAAAAATGCGAGTAGCTTTTTTAGGTTTGGGGTGTGCGGTTTTAACCCTGCCACACTAACACTTTTCGCCATAGGCTAAAAAAGTGTTGTAGTGTGTTACAGCACTTTTAGAATTATAGCAAAATTTGAAATAAGAAGTACTATTTTATAAAGCTAAGTCAAAGGAGGTTTACTTAAAATGAGTTACGCAATAATAAGAAATGAAAAATACAAAAGTGGAAATTTAAAAGGGATATATAGGCATAATGAAAGAAAAAACAAAAACTATTCTAACAAGAATATTGATAAAGAAAGGTCACATCTCAATTATTCAATAAAAGTACCGATCTACACTTATGAAAAGGAATTTGAAAGAATAAGAAAAGAATATAACTTAAAAGGACAAATAAAAACAGTAAGCAATATTGCCTGTGAATACATTATCACTTCTGATAATGCTTTTTTTGAATCTATTGGAGAAAACGAAACAAAAAGATATTTTGAAACAGCATACAAATTTGTATGTGAATACAAGGATTTAGGAGAACAATACATCTTATCTGCAAAGGTACACTTAGACGAGGACACTCCTCATCTCCATTTAGTATTTATTCCTGTTGTTCATACAACAGATAAAGAAGGAAATGCAATAGATAAAATTGCTTGTAGTGAATTTTGGAAAGAAAAAGACAGTTATAGAAGATTACAAGACGCATTTTATGGATATATGGTATCAAATGGATTTAATCTTGAAAGAGGAACACCAAAAGAACAAACAGACAGAGAACATTACGACTTGAAGGATTTTAAGTTAATAACAAATTATGAAGATACAAAGAAAAAGCTAGAAAATATGAAACTTGAATTACCAAAAGTTCCTGAATTGAAAGATATGAAAAAATTTATGGTTAATAGAGATGAAAAGATTATAAATGAAATAATCAAGCCAAAAGATGAAATAATAGAAAAATTGTACAAAAATAATGTAATATTAGAAGAAAAACTTTCAAAGCAAGCAAATGTAATTGATGCAGCCGAAAAATACCAAAAAGAGAGAAATACAATACTTGCTGACAATGAAGAACTACATAGGCAAGTAAAACATTTAGAACACGAATACAAAAAGAAAAGCAACAACTTAGATTATGATTATAGCAATAGAAAAGATGAACTTGAAAAAGAATATCAAGAAAAGTCTTTTGAACTAGAACATAAGTATCATAATAAGATTCATAAGCTAGAAAAAGAAAATGCCAAATTGCATAAGATAATAGATAAGTTTTATGAAACTGTCGAAAGATTTATAAATTGGGTTTGTAAAAAGTTTGCTGTTCCTGAAGAATATGAGCTGATTCGAGATTTTCAAGAAGAAACACAAACATTCATTGATCCAGAAAAGCAACTAAAACATGAAAAGAGAGAAAAAGAACACGAACTTGAATTATAAAAAAAGCCCCCCTTTCGGGGGAAAAGGATACTTCCTTTTTTTAATTATGCTTATTGGTGAATAATTGGTTCGACAACGTGGCTGATACCATCTTTGGACTTGCCACAGAAAAGCATTTCAAGAGCATTGAGAATCCGTGTACCATAGTAATCCTTGGGATGCTCCATAGTTTCATTCCTGTCCTCGCAGTCCATCTTAATTTCATCATAATTGGCATAGACGTAGATGTCATAAGCAAGAGTCGGAATGCATTCTGCCATATCCCACACTGGTTTTGCCTCGTCACCAATAATTCCAATTCTTCTGCACAAATCCTCACAGTCAATCTTCGGGTTAAGCATAATTTTACCTCCTTGAGCATTAGCTCGTCATAAGATGCCTATACTTCATGATGTAACGAGGTTAAAACAAAATGTTACATCATATATATAATATCACAATTTACATAAAGAGTCAACTTTAACACTCATATACTGTATTTAACCAAAAGTCAAAAGTAATAATTTAATTATTTTTTATAGCATTTACATGAATATTTGATTTTCGTTTGACATATACCCAAAATGTAGTAAATCAATTAAGTAAACAATGGTAGTTCATATAGTAAAACGTAGCTAGGTGTGTGGTAGCACTTAGTTCCATTTTGCATATTTATAATTACTTATCTTCTCTTAGCTAAGAAATCATGCTAATATTTTCCAATAACCTTTTCTATCTGATCCAACTCTTTCAATTTTTTCTTTTTCTTTTAGATTAGCTAGTAAAGTTGAAACAGTTCTTCTTGATACATTTAGTTTATTTGATAGCTCTACTTGAGTTGTATTAGGATTTGCTTTTAATAATTCCAATAATTTTAATTCGTTATCTGTGCAATTTTCTGTGAAATTATCTGTGCAATTTTTGATAGTTATTTCCTTGTTTAATATCTCACTATTTTAATCCTTCTAATCTTTTCTTTATTTCTTCTGGTGAAGGTAATAAATTTTGCATTTGTTCTGGCAATGTATCCCTTATTTGATATGTAGAAACACCTATTGGTTTATCACTATCATTTAAAGCATATTCTACAACTGTTCTATTTTTATTTTTGCATATTATAATTCCTATTGAAGGATTTTCATGTTCCATTTTTACTTGTTTATCTAATGCAGTTAGATAGAATTGTAACTTTCCAACAAATTCAGGTTTAAAATCTCCTACCTTTAATTCTATTGCAACTAAACTTTTTAAACTTCTATGATATAGTAGTAAATCTATATAAAAATCATCTCCACCAACACTCAAATGATATTGACTTCCTATAAATGCAAAGTTTCCACCCATTTCTTCTAAAAATGCTCTCATATTATTTATTAAGTTTTCTTCTAGCTCTCTTTCTGAGTGTTCTTTTGATAATTCCATGAAATCAAAAATATACTCATCTTTTACTGCAAGTTTTGCCTGATTTACATATTTTTCAGGTAATGTTTCATCAAAATTGGTCTGATTTAACAAGTATTTTTCATAAGTCTTATTCTCAATATGATTTATTAAAACATCTTTTGTCCATCCATACTTTTTAGTCATTTTTATATAAAATTCCCTTTCAAGAAAGTCATTACATTTTTCCATTATTGCAATATTTTTAGTCCAGCTAATTTCTCGCACTAATGGTGCGAGATTTTCAGCAGTACAATATGTTGTATAAAAGTTTCTCATTCTCCATAAATTACTGGCAGAAAATCCTTTTACATCTGGAAACTCTTCTTTTAATTCTTTTGCTAAAACTTCTACTATTGATTTTCCCCAACCTTTTTCTTGCTGTTGATTATATATCTCTTGTCCAATTCCCCAATATAAGCTAATTAATGTAGTATTTACTGCTTTCATTGCCTCATATTGACTTCTTCTAACTTTATCTTTTATTTCTCCTATAAAATCTCTGTAATCATCATTTACTAATTCTTTTTCCATAGATAAAATCCTCCTTTTCAATTTTGCAAACTTTAATTGCACAAGTAATATCATTTATTTTCAAGCATCCAATTATATAGTTTGTCTTCTTCTAATTTGCCTTGTTTAAATAGCTTGATTTTCGCCTGTGCTTCTTTTTTCCATTTGTCAAAATCTTTCTTTAATTGCTTATTATCTTTATTTCTTGAAACTATCATAATTTTCTTTTGATAACTTCTTCTATATTCTAATAAGGCAGGTACATTTTCCAAATTCTTTTTATAAGTTTCTAATGCACCTTTTTCTTTACAAGTTTTTCCTTTTTCATCTGGAAATTCACAATATACTTCATCTTGTCTTGAACTAGGTATAAAGTATTTACCACAATTTTGACATTGTTTTATCGGTAAGTTTGGTGCTTGTACTATTTGTTCTAATACTACATATAAGATATTACTTAATTTTTCACTTGTATAAATGTTATGCTTTTTGATTGATAATTTGTCATTTTCTAATTTTTCTACTAAACTTTTATAGCTTTCTTCATGATAGTCATTATCTTTACTTGCATAACTATCTAAAAATACTTCAATTTTATTAGAATACCTATACACATCACTTTCATGTTTGATTATATTTGCTATAAACTTTGAATTTGCACTTGCTTCTTCTAATCCTTTTATTCCATTAAGATTATATACTTGATAACACTTTAACATTTTCAGAATAACATTGCTCGCGATAAAACAAAGAGTAACCCCGAAAAAAGTATTTACGAAGTAAAACTTCTTTCGGAAAAGGAGCAGTAGCTGTAAGGCTTTAGCCGTTTTTTATAAAAAAAACAGCTAGCCTTTTCAGCTTGCTGCGACGTGGCTCGGGCGGTTAGATTCGAACTAACGCATGTCGGAGTCAGAGTCCGATGCCTTACCGCTTGGCGACGCCCGAATATATTTATTTTACTATGCTATTTTAGCACATATTTTTCTAAATATCAAGCTTAATTATTCTTGATTTTTTATCCTATAAATGTTATTATATATGTATCGTACAAAGGAGAAAAATATGTTTAAACAGGATATTGAATTTTATAGTCCAATTAATCTAAAAACTTATAATCTTGATCAAGCTATGCGTTATCAGCTTAATATGCTTGAAAACCTAGATCCATTTACTAAAAAACATAGTGAAAATGTTGCAAATTTAACTTGTAGGATGTGTGAATATTTGCATGCAAAAAAAACATTTACAATCCATGCAACTATTTGTGCTTATTTGCATGATATTGGAAAACTATTTATCCCTCCAGAAATATTGAATAAACCTACTCAACTTACAGAAGAAGAATTTGAAATAATGAAAACTCATACTACTATTGGTTATAATATGTGTATGAAAGATTTAAAACTTAGACCTTATGCAGGTGGTGCTCTTTATCATCATGAGTGTTTAAATGGTTCTGGTTATCCTAATGGAGTAACTAAAAAAGATATTCCTTATTATGCACAAATTATTCATATTGCAGATGTGTATGATGCAATTGTTTCTAAAAGACAATATGTTACACATATAAACATATCTGAAACTTTAAAACTTTTATTAAAGGACGCTGTTCCTTCTATTCAATCTCTTGCTTTAGACACTTTATCTACTCAATCAAAATATGGAAAAATTAATCTTAAATTTTTAAAAGTTTTATTTAAAGTTGTTATTGATGATACTTTATATGAAATAAGTTGTACTCAAGAGTATATAAAATATTTAGAGGATCAGCTAAAAAGATTAGATAAAATATTAAAATATGAAAATAAGGCAAACAATGCTAAAAGGGAAATTGATAAAGCCTATTATCTAGAATGTATGAGAGTTTCTTTTATTCAAGGAGAAAATTTTGATAACTTTCGTCAAATTATTGTTGAATACGAAGAGGCTCTAAAAAATAGAAATGACATTGTAAGAAAATTATATAGAGAAATTGATATTATTAAAAAATTAGGAAAGCAATAGAAGTTTTTATCTTCTATTGCTCTTCTAATCCAAAGCTAATACCGAATAGCATTATTTATTTTATTTATTATTTTACCATCATCTATATGACCAATTCTTTCTTTAAGCCTACTTTTGTCTATAGTCCTAATTTGCTCTGCAAGTACTATTGAATCTGATTTTAACCCATTATTTTGAGAACCTATTTCTATATGAGTAGGAAGTTTAGTTTTTCCTGTTTGTGATGTAATTGCTGCTGCAATTACTGTTGGACTATATTTATTTCCTGTGTCATTTTGTATAATTAATACTGGTCTTATTCCTCCTTGTTCTGAACCAACTACTGGACTTAAATCTGCATAAAACATATCTCCTCTTTTTATTTCCATATTGTTTCACTCCTACTATTACATGTATTTTCAGATATATTTTAACTACTAGTCTTTAAGACATTTTTTAGTTTGCAAGTATTTCTTCTTTACTTGTTTTGTTTATCTTTATCTCTTTATATAATATGTAAACTGTCCTATTTTGGTTAACATCCAAGATTTCCATTTTACTTGGCAAATTAGTCTTTTTGCTTATATGCATTTTTTTATATGCTTCATATTTATTTGTACTATCATCTAATTTTATTTTTATAATTTTTTCTTCTTCTGTTTCTTCTATTTCTGCATTCTGTGAAGTTTTATACTCTTCTATAAAGCTTATTAAACTTAAAGAATTTCCACCTATATAATTGTAATTTTCATATAATGCTTTTAGCTCTAAATTTTGATTTTCTAGTATAAGATTTGTTCCATCAAATGTAGTAGTTAATCCTTTTATGTTTTCTGGTTCTATTATTTCTTGTTTTATTAGATTAGGTTCTAAATATTTTTGTTTTATTAGATATTTGTTAGTGTTTTTGTTGCTGTAAGTTTCTACTTCTAGTACAGCTTCATAAGACTTAATATTTAAAATATCATTATCATCTGATTTACTTATAGTATTGCCTGATTTTGATAATTTATAAGTAAATTGTAAAAAAATAATTGCTGAAGTTACAAAAAAAATAAAAAAAACTATGAGATACTTTTTTTTCATAGTTAAACTTCCCCTTCCTTTTTTTAACTAAAGTTAGTTTGAAAAAGAAACGAGTAGTGCTAGGCGTTTAAAATTGAAAAAGCGGAGGCGTACAATGGTACGTTGAGCATTTTTCATATTTTAAACAACGACGCAATACAATGTTTATTTTTCAAACTAAAAGAAGAGTATTACTACTCTTCTCTTAATTATTATTCATCTATAAATTAAAGTATTCTGTTAAAGCTTTTATTAATTCTTCTTTATTTTCTATTGTATTTATGTAATTTCTAATTACTGAGCTATTTTGCATCCCCTTTGTGTACCAAGAAATATGTTTTCTCATTTCTCTTAATCCTACATACTCGCCTTTTTCTTCTATCTCTAAATTTATATGTTTTAATATTGTTTCTAATATTTCTTTATTACTTCTTTTTTTAGCTTCTGTTCCATTTTCTAAGTATTCTATAATGTCTTCAAAGATAAATGGATTTCCGAAGTGCACCTCTAGCCACCATTATCCCATCTGCTTTTGTATATTCAAACATTTTTAGAGCATCTTTTTCATTTTTTATATTTCCGTTTCCAATTACTGGTATTGTTAATATCTCTTTTAGTTTCTTTATAGCTTCTAAGTCACATTCTCCTCCAAAATATTCTTCTCTTGTCCTTCCATGTATAGTTATTGCTTGAACCCCTACCTCTTCTAATCTTTTTCCAAGCTCTTCATAAACTATGTGATTTGAATCCCAACCTTTTCTTATCTTTACAGTTACTGGTTTTGATACAGTTTTCACTACTTCTTCTGCTATATTTACTGCTAAGTCTATATCTAATAAAAGTTTGCTTCCGTCACCATTTTTTACAACTTTTGGTGCAGGACAGCCCATGTTTATGTCTATTATATCAGCTATTGGCTCTACATATTTTGAAGCTACCTTCATTGCCTCTATATCACTTCCAAATATTTGGACTATTACTGGTCTTTTTTCTCCTTTTGTGTTTAACAATAACTTTGTTTTCTCATCACCATACATTAGAGCTTTTGCACTTACCATTTCTGTACATACTGCTCCTGCTCCATAATTTTTGCATATTAATCTAAATGGCAGGTCTGTAATCCCTGCCATTGGTGCAAGTATGATATTATTTTCTAATTCTACATTTCCTATTTTTAGTTTGTGTAATTGCATTTCTTGCTCCTAATCTAAAAAAATCGCCTTCTTACGCCTTATACTAATATTTAATAATAGTCCTATACATATAAAGTTCGTTATAAGTGAACTTCCTCCATAACTTACAAATGGAAGTGGTACTCCTGTTATTGGTAAAATTCCCATTGTCATTCCTATATTTTCTACCATATGGAAGGTAAATATTCCGAGCAATTCCTATTGCTATATATCCGTCCGTATGTCATCTTTTGCAGTTTTTGCAACATACACAGCTTTAGTAATCATTACAACATAAAGAACTATTACAATAGCTGCAATTACAAATCCCATTTCTTCTCCTATAACTGAGAATATGAAGTCTGTCGATTTTGGATGTAAATAACCGTAGTTGTGTCTGATTTCCCATTAGTAGTCCCATCCCAAGTAGTTGGCCTGAACCAATTGCAAGTTTTGATTGTATAAGATTATATCCTGAACCTTTTGGATCTAGTTCTGGATTTAAGAATATATCTATTCTTGCTTTTGCATGGCTTGGAAGTACAAAGTTGTATAGTAATGGGATAGCTATAACTGCAATCAATATTACTGCTATAACATATTTTTTGTCTATTCCTGCGGCAAATAGCATAAACGCTATTGCTACAACAAATGCCATAACTGTTCCATAGTCTGGCTGTATTGCTATTAATACTATTGGTACTCCTACTATCAAAAGTATTAGTCCTAATTTCCAAATTTTGTTTATTTCTGTTTTGTCTCTTTCTTGAAGTTTTACTAATGCATATGCTAAGAATATTATAAGTATTATTTTTGCAAATTCACTTGGTTGGATTGTCAGACTTTCTGATATCTTAAACCAACTACTAGCTCCATGTATAGGCTCAGTAAATAATACTGCAACAAGTGCAATAAGTGCTAGTCCATACAATATTGGTGATATTCTTGCTATTAAATTATAGTCAATAAATATGACAACTATCATAATAGGAATACTTATAAGTGCCCATAAGATTTGTTTTTTTAACTCGTCATTGTTATCTTCTTGAGTTGCAGAAAATAGAGCAACAATTCCTATGCATAATAGTATTAAGCAACAAATAAGTATTCCCCATTCTATGTTTTTTAACATTTTTCTATTCATATTCTCATAAACCCTCTTTAATTATTGTTTGTAGTTTCAGCATTTTCTTCTTCTCTAGGTTCATTTTCTTCTTTTGTTTCTTCGTTATTCTCTATATTTTCTCCTTCATTAACATTATTTTCTTCTTTAGGTTCTCCTTTTTTGCCATCTGGTTCCTTATTCTTTTCTCTTACTATATCGTCCTTTATATTTAGAATTGGAATATTTGCATATAGTGCTGGAGCACCATTTGTTCCATCATCATTTTGTTTATTTGTCATTCTAACATCTATTGACGACTCATCTACTTCTATATATTTTTTTATTACTTCTATAATTTCTTGTTTCATAAGCTCTAAAAAGTCTGCTGATACATTTGCTCTATCTTGCATTAATACTAAATGTAATCTTTCTTTTGCAGTATCTTTTGAATTATTTATTTTTTTATCTGATTTTCCGTATGTTTTTAAAAAAATTTATAATGTTCTCAAACATATTTATTCCACCTTTGTTTATATTATTTCTTATTGAATATACTCTTTATTTTAGCTAATAGTCCCATTTCTCTGCCTGGTATAGTAACTTCTACATTTTCTCCTAATATTCTTTTTGCAATTTCTCTATATGCTTTTCCAGAAGGTGCTTTTTTGTTTGATATTACTGGTTCTCCTTTATTTGTTTGAGTAATTATATATTCATCATCTGGTACAACTCCTGTTAAATCTATTGAAAGTAAATCAACAATGTCGTCTACATCCATCATTTCACCTTTTTTTACCATATTAGGTCTAAGTCTGTTGATTACTAATTCTGAATTCTTTATTTCTGATGCCTCAAGCAAGCCTATTATTCTGTCTGCATCTCTTATTGCTGAAATTTCAGCAGTAGTAACTACAATTGCTCTATCTGCTCCTGCAACAGCATTTTTAAATCCTTGTTCGATTCCTGCTGGGCAATCTATTAATATGTAATCAAAGTTTTCTTTTAAATTTCTTGTAAGTTCTCTCATTTGTTCTTCATTTACCGCACTTTTATCTCTTGTTTGAGCAGCTGGTAATAAAAACAATTCTTCATATCTCTTATCTTTTATTAATGCTTGTCTTAATTTACATCTTCCTTCTACTACATCAACTATATCATATACTATTCTATTTTCTAGTCCCATTACAACATCAAGATTTCTTAATCCAATGTCTGTATCAACTAGTGCTACTTTTTTACCTTCTAAAGCTAATGATGCCCCTAAATTTGCTGTTGTAGTTGTTTTACCAACTCCACCTTTCCCTGATGTTATTACTATAACTTCTCCCATTTGTTATACCATTCCTTTCATATCTAATACCTAAAACAAAAAAAGTAAGACATATTAAAAAATACCTTATTTCTTTAAATTTATCCTTCGTTTACAGTTTTTTAATATATTTTACTTTTGTTATTTGATTATTACTGCTCCGCCATTTCTTTGTCTATATATTTCGTCTACATTATCTACATCATCACCATATATCTTTTGTATTCGTTGCTGAGCTTGTAAAACTGTAATTTGATAATTTGTACTTGTCCAATATAAGTTTACAAGTATTGTCATACAAAATATAAATGCAATAATTACAAACACTGTGACTGAGCCCTTTTCGGATTTAAGTTTTATCATATGTTTCCTCCAAAAGTTTTTTGTATTTTCTATTATATCCTATATCTTGATTTTATTCAAGTTTTTTAAAAAATTTTTAATATTTTTTTAATTTGAGGCTATAAATCCTTTTGATAATAAACTAACTTCAATATCATTTATTCTTTTTATAATTCCAGTTATAAGTGGAATTAATATATAGTTAGGATTTTTTATTATATTTTTAAAATTTATATTATATCCTTTAGCTTTTAAAGAACACTTTATTTCTTGTATCTCTCTCTGAATAATTGGGATAAATGCTATTCCTATACATACTATTATTCCAATTTCTCTAGAATTTATTTTTATAATTTTTAGTGGTTTTAAAATTTTTTCTATACAATATTGTAATTTTTGCATAGTCATTTTTTTAGAAAATATATACGTTATATTACATACGAGTATTAATCTAATGCCAATTAAAAGTCCTGAGTTAAAATCGCCCATTATAATATTTATACTAGATGTAAATACTATTATTGGCATTAATTTTAGTATTTGCAAAAATGTATTTTTTATATTTATTTTAAAATTTATCATTAGTATAATATTTATAATTGTTATTATTCCTAACAAAAAGTAGCTTTTTAAAAAAAATATCAAAATTGTATATGCTAAGAATAACAAAAATCCTACTATATATATTGCCATTTTTAGCTTATCTCCTCTAAGTTAATTTTTATCCCCTTTTCTTCTAACTTTTGCAATATCTCTACTGATTTAGGAATTCTTATTTCTTTTTCTTTTAGAAATTCTATATTTTTTAATATATCTTTTGTTTTAAATTCTTTTACAAATTTTCCCTTTTCTAAAACTACAACTCTATCTGATATAAATATTTCGTCAATTATATTTGTTATATATATTATTGTATATCCTTCTTTTTTTAGTTTTTTTACAATTTTTTGTACATCTTCTTTTCCTTCTGGATCAAGCATAGCGGTTGGCTCATCCATTACTATATATTTTGGTTTTATACTAAGTATACCAGCTATTGTTACTCTTTGCTTTTGTCCGAAGAGATAATTCATAGGCTTCTTTATTTATATATTCTTCCATTCCGTACTTCTTTTAACGCTTCTTTTATTCTTTCTTCTTTATTGTCTAGTTCTAAATTATTCAAAGCAAATATTATGTCGTCATGTACGTTATTAAATATTATTTGATTTTCTGGATTTTGAAATACTATCCCACATAATCTTCTAAGATTTATAAATTGATTTTTATCTTGACTATCTATCCCATCTATTAAAATTTGTCCATTGCTTGGTTTTATTATTCCTGCAATTAGCTTAGCAAGTGTAGATTTTCCTGAACCATTTTTCCCTATTATACTTACTACTTCTCCTTCTTTTATTGTTAAATTAATTCCTGTTAACGCCTCTGTTTCATTTTTATATTTATATGTTATATTTTGTATCTCAATCATTTTTTGCTAACCATTTCCTTTACATCTTTATATACATAAAAGCTTCCGAACTATCATGATAATTCTATCTTTGTATTTTTCTTTTACAATTTTTATGGCATCTTCTAATTCTTCTTGATATATATTTTCACTTAGGTATTTTTTTGCTTCATTATACAAGTCTTTTTTATCTACATATTTTTTTTTGTCATTTCCTGTCGTGAAGAAAAATATTCCATTTTTATCTTGTGTTAATATTTTTACAACTGTTTTATAGTCTTTTGTTTTTAATGATGATAATATATATACTTTCTGTTCATTTGGATAATACATTTCTATTGTTTCTTTTAAGTTATTTATTGCATCTTCATTATGTCCTCCATCAAATATAATTTTTGGATTTTTCATTATCATTTCAAATCTTGCTTTATGTATAACTGTTTTTAATCCTTCTCTTATAGCTTCTTCTTTTATATCATATCCTTTTTGTTTTAATATATTAATACATTCAAGTACTTCTGCTACATTATATATTTGACTTTTTCCTTTTAAATTTAGTTCTATATTTTTGTAATTTTTATAGTCTATTTTTTGATTTTCTTCATTAAAAGAATAATTTGTTATATCATTTTTATTTACTAGGTGTAATGTATTTTTCTTTTCTTTACATTTCTTTTCAATAATCTTTGTTACTTTTTCTTGGTATAACATTACTGTATCATTATTTTGCTTTATAATTCCTGCTTTTTTTTCTGCTATTTCTTCTATTGTTTTTCCTAATATATCCATATGATCTAATCCAATACTTGTAATTATTGATATTAATCCTTCTGCAATATTTGTACAATCATCTATTCCACCTAATCCTGTTTCTAAAACTACAAAATCACATTCCTTTTCTGCAAAATATATTAATGCAAGTGTTGTTACAACTTCAAATTCTTTGACTGGTACTTCGTGTTCTTTATTGTATTTTTCAACTTTTTCAGCTACTTTTTCTAGAATATCACTCATTTCTTTGTCTGTTATTTCTATATTATTTACAGTTATTCTTTCATTATATTTTATCAAATGTGGTGAAATATATTTTCCGAACTTTATAGCCTGCTTTTATTAAAATGTTATTTATCATTTCACATACACTGCCTTTTCCATTAGTTCCAGCAACATGTATAAATTTTGTTTTTTTATGTGGTTCTCCAAATTCTTTCATAAAAAATTCCATTGCATCTAAGCTTGGGTCTTTTGTAACTGCATCAAATTTTTTTAAATATTCTTCTATTTCCATAATTTATCTTCCTTATTATCTTCTATTTACTAATACTTAAATTTGTTCCTTATAACATTTGGAATACAATTTGTATTCCAAATTGTATTCCTTTATCTAAAATAATAATGTTAGTTACTTATTATTTTTCAAATAAGTATTTTTTAGTAATTGGTGATAATGCTTTTGTTAGTATAAATAAAGTAATTACTTGTACTGGAACCATTACAAGTTGAGGTACTATTCTTAAAGAAAGTAATGCGAAAAATGCTTTATTATACATTATCATAAGCCAAGTTGCATCCATTAATATATTTACAATTAGTATAACTAAAACACATGCTATTATAAGTCTGATAATTAATTCTTTATTACTTAATTCTTCTCCTTTTTTGTATAATACTAGTCCGTAGATCAACCCTTTACAAATTGCACTTATTGTAAATCCAATAAAAAATGTTCCAAATGGAAATAATAGTGCCCCTATTAAATCTGCTAAGCAACATATTATTGCCGAATATTTAGGTCCTAACCACATTCCTGCTAGTGCCATTGGCACAAAGCTAAATCCTATTGATAAAAACCACACATTGAATGACAAAAATCTTGCAAGTACAATTGTCATTGCAAGAAGTAATGCTGACAAAATAATCTTTTTTGTCTTTGACATTTTTTCCATAAAAAAAACTCCTTTCATTAGAGCTCCCTGAAAGAAGATTAAAAAAACACATATTTTCTTCTTATTTTATAGCGGAATGCAAAAACAGATTAGCAGGCTTTTATTAAAGCCTTTCCCTTACTATCAACTTCCCGTATAGTAAGCCTTAACTATTTGTTTTTTACTCTATAAATAATATAATACACCTTTTTACATATTTTGTCAATTAGTTTTGTATTTTTTTACAATTTTAATCTATTTTCCAATTTTCTATCCTCTCCCTCTCTGTTCTAACTGTATTCTTGCTTTTTCTATACTATCAATAAGCTTCTGCTGCAATATTTCTTTTGGCACATATTTAGTTAAATACTGTGCTACATGTATCCCGCTTTCATCTAATCCTAATAATTCTGCTACTGTATTATTTTTGGTTGCACACAATATTATTGCAATTGGTGCTTCTTCTTCTTTTTCCCTTTCATATTTATCTAACCATTTCAAATAGAGTTCTACTTGCCCTTTATATTCTGGCTTGAATTTATCTAGTTTTAATTCAATAACAACTAATCTTTTCATTTTTCTATGATAAAATAATAAATCTATATAATAATCTTCTCCTTCAATTGTTATTCTTTTTTGCCTTCCTAAAAATGCAAAATCATTTCCCATTTCTAAGATAAATTTCTCTAATTCACATAAAATTGCATTTTCTAAATCCTTTTCACTATATGTATCTTTTAAATCCAAAAAGTCCAAAATATATGGATCTCTAAAGAATAAATTTGTAGTCATTTTGTTTTCTTTACTAAGTAGTTGTAAGTCATTTATTATTGTTTTTTCTGGCTTTTTAGATATTGCTGTTCTCTCAAATAATGCTGAATCTATTCTTTCTCTTAATATTCTTACTGACCAATTTTCATTTGAGCACATTGTAGCATAAAAGTCTCTTTTTAGTTTATCAGATATTTGTATTAATTCAACAAAATGTGACCAACTCAATTTTCTCGACAGTGTCGAGATTTTTTCAAAATCTATACAATACTCATAAATTTTTGTCATTCTAAATAGATTTGCTCTACTATATCCTCGTCCATATTCTATTGCTAATTTATTACTTAACTTTTTTATCACTTCTTTTCCATATTCTGCCTTTTTGTTTTTTAGTATGTTTTCTGTTATATTTTTTCCTATACTCCAATATAACATAGTCATTTCATTATTTACTTTAACTACTACGTTTCTTTTTGCATCTTCTATTAATATAACTATTCTATTATATAATTCATCTATATTAATTTTTTCTAATTCTTCCATTATTGCCTACTTTCTAAATGATACTTTTATTTCCATTACATTATTTGTTTTATATGATTTAATGTTATTTGTCCGATTTTGTAAGTATATTTCTATTACATCTATTCTTGTATATGCTTCATCCATTTTAGTTTTATATAGAAAATATCTTGCCGCTTCATATATATGTTTTTGTTTCTTACTGTTTACTGCTTCTCTAGCTTCCCCATATTTTTTACTTGTTCTTGTTTTTACTTCTATAAATATTAATGTACTATTTTTTTCTGCAACTATATCTATTTCTCCCTTAAAACATTTAAAATTCATACAAATTATCGTATATCCTTGTTTTTTTAGATAAATTGCGGCTTCTATTTCTCCCATTTTTCCTTCTATTTGTTTTTGATTCATTTTTTATTCCTTCCTATACTATAACATATTTATTTTCATACTTCTTTATTAGTCCCTCTAATTCCATCATAAATAAAATAGAATAAACTTCTGTTACTTCTATTTTTAATTTTGAACTTAACTCATTTACGCTTAATGGTTCATACAAGATTTTATATATTTCTCTATATTCTTCTGGAATTTCGTTTAAGTCTATTGGCACTTTTTGATTATTTTTTTCTAGTTCTTCTATTGTTATTTGTGTGTTTGCATTTACCCCATATGTTTGCATTACATCCTGTGGTAATTGTACTAATTTTGCTCCTTTTTTTATTAGATTATTTGTCCCTACTCCTTTTGAATTTTCTATTGAATTTGGTATACAAAATACATATTTTCCCTGTTCTTTTGCAAATCTAGCTGTTATTGATGTTCCGGCTTCTTGCCTCTGCTTCTACTATTAATACTCCTAGGCTTAATCCACTAACAATTCTGTTTCTTTGTCTAAATTTTTCTGAACTTGGTTTCATTCCTTTGGGATATTCACTAACTATCGCTCCACCCTCTTCTATTATTTTTTCATATATTTCTCTATTTTCAGGCGGATATATATAATCAGGTCCACAACCTAATACTGCTATTGTTTTTCCGTTTTACTTTTAATGCTCCGTGAATGTGCTGCTACATCTATTCCTTTTGCCATTCCACTTATTACTGTTAATCCTTCTAGTGCAATATTTGCTCCAAATAGTTTTGCATTTTCTGCTCCTTTTTCTGTACAATTTCTTGAGCCTACAATTGCAATTCCTTTTTTATTTAATATTTTTTTATTTCCTATTACATATATCTGTTTTGGTGGATTCTTTATATTCATTAATCTTATTGGATAGTCCTTGTCTTCTATTGATATTTCTTCGATTTTCATTAACATGCTCCTTGTTTATAGTTTTTATAATTATTAATTATTCCAGTATTTTCTATCTAAATCTCTATATTTTATAGCTTCTGTAATATGCTTTAGTCCTATTTTTTCTTTTTCGTCTAAGTCGGCTATTGTCCTAGCTACTTTTAATATTCTGCTATATGCTCTTGCACTAAATCCAAATTTCTGAAATGCTTCTTCTAATATTTTCTTTTCTGCCTTTTCGAGTTTACAATATTTTTTTATTAGTTCTGGTGTAAGCTCTGAGTTTGAATATATCCCATATTTTTTATATCTTTCGTAAGCAATTTTTCTAGCTTTGTTTACTCTTTTTCGTATTTGTTCTGATGTTTCTTCTTTTTCTTCTGATTCTAAGCTTTTGTAATCTACCGCTTCTACTTCAATATGTATATCTATTCTGTCTAAAAGTGGGCCACTTATTTTTCCAATATATTTATCTATTTGACTTTTTGAACATGTACAATTTTTGTCTTTTGCTCCATAATATCCACATGGGCATGGGTTCATAGATGCTATAAGCATAAAGTTACATGGATATGTTAAACTTGCATTTACTCTACTTATACTTACTTTTCTATCTTCTATTGGTCCTCTCATAAGTTCTAGTGTATGTTTATTAAATTCTGTAAGTTCATCTAAGAATAGCACTCCATTATGTGCTAGGCTTATTTCTCCAGGCTTTGGTATTCTTCCTCCTCCGAATTAGAGAAGCTCCTGAAATTGTATGATGTGGAGATCTAAACACTCTATTTTTAATAATTGGTGTTTTTTCTTCTATTAGTCCTGCTACACTGTGTATCTTTGTCACTTCTAGCGCTTCTTCTAGGCTTAAATCTGGTAATATTGATGTTAAGCATTTTGCCATCATTGTTTTTCCGAGAACCTGGGCTCCCGTATTAGAAGGCAATTATGTCCTCCAGCCGCTACAACTTCCAATGCTCTTTTTACATTTTTTTGTCCCATAACATTACTAAAGTCCATTTCATATTTTGCATTTTCTTCAAATATTCCTTCTAAATCTATTTTTTCACTTTTTATGCTTAGTTCTCCATTTAAAAATTCTGTTACTTCTTTTAAATCTCTAACTCCTATTACTCTTATATTCTGAACTATTGCAGCTTCTTTTGCATTTTCTTTTGGAAGTATTATTGTTTCTATTCCAAGTTTTGAAGCTTCAAGTGCAATAGGAAATACTCCGATTTACTTTGTTTACCTTTCCATCAAGTGATAGTTCTCCTATGAATATTGTTTTATCTAAATTTGTGTATTTTAAACATTCATTAGATATTAATATTCCTATTGCCATTGGTAAATCATATATTGAGCCTTCTTTTTTTGTATCTGCTGGTGATAAATTTATAAGTATTCTCCTGCTTTCTAGTTTTAAGCCAATATTTTTTATTGCTGCTTTTATTCTTTCTTTTGATTCTCTAACGCTTGTGTCTGGAAGTCCAACTATATCCCATGAAGGAAGTCCCCCTGAGACGTCAACTTCAACATTGACTAAACTGCCATTTAGCCCATGTAAAGACATTGATTTTATTATTGATAACATTTTTACCTCTTTTTGATTTTTTTAAGAATTAAATTTCTTGATTAAAATTAATTTGATTTAATATATTTCTATTATGACAGCTTTAATAGCTAATTGTCAAGGAAAAGTCTTCGACATCTTTCGACATAATATGTCAAAAAATATAGCAACCTTAAAAAATTGCTATATTTTAGTTTATTGATTTTCAGAAATTTTATTGTTGTCTCCACTATATTCTACTTCTATATTTGTATTCTTATTATGTATGTCTCTTAGGATATTGTTAAGTATATTGCTGTTTGTTGTTATTGATGCAATAATATATTTTTTTCCGTCTTTAGTCTGTATCATTAAATTTTCTCCTACTTTTATTCCATAGGTGCTTTGTTTTGATATATACCCTTTGACTATATCTTCATATTTAATTGCTTGTATTCCAAAAACTACATAGTTTCTAGTTAAATACACATGTTGCCCTTTATATGGAGTATCTGTTAAATTTCCTAGTTCTGTTCTTAATTCTTCTAATAATACTTCATTACCTAACATTTTTCTTGATTTTATAATGGCAGGTAACAAATAACCAAATGCTATTATAAGAAAAAATAGTCCTGCTAATGCTGATATTGTATATATTGCAACTGTTCTATTATTTACAGTTTTTTCTTCTATATATACTTTTCCTAAGTTTTCAGAAAAATTGTCTTTATTTATTTCTTTATTTCCAAACACTTTTAGACTATTTGTTATTGCTAGATTTTTCGTTTGTTCATCTATATTGCTTGTTATACCTTTTAATTGATATATAGAATTAAGCTTACCAGTTTCCTCATTACGCATCTCTATTATTTTTTGAAATGTTTCATTTGAAAGCCTTACAATATATGTGTTTTCTTCTAAGTCTGTCATGTAATACAGATAATTATCTCCTTCTTTGTTTGCTGCTAATAATATTGGCAAAGAATTTGTGTCTAATTTAACATATTGTCCTTCTTTCTCATTTCCATTTGATATAAGTTCTGATAAATTTAAAGCTTCCTCTTCATGATTTGCAATTTTTGCATAGAAAACTACTCCTATACAGGCTAATGCAATAGCTAGATATATGATAAAAAATAATACTAATTTATTTTTAGGTTTTAATATTTTATCAATTTCATTTTCTTCCATTTATTTTATCCTTTCTGAACAAACTTTTAATTTTGCTTTAATTATATAATAGAAGGCAAATAATTTCAACTTCATCATCTGCCTTATTTTTTGTCATTTTTCAGTTAAATACTATATACAAATCCAACTTCTAAATACTCATTTTCTCCTAATATTCTCTCTTTCATTATTTTATAATAGAATACATTTTCATATCTAGTATTTTATTATTTTTAATTGCATTATTTCTTAATGTACCTTCAAATTCAAACCCTGCTTTTTCTAAAACTTTACAAGAAGCTACATTATAAGCAAATGGCTCTGCAAATATTCTAATTATATCAGTTTTATTAAATATATAATTACATACTTCTTTTATAACTTTTGTCATAATACCATTACCCCAATATTCTTCTGCTATATAGTAGCCAATCTCTGCTGTTCGATAATGAATATTATCTTTTCTAAATACTCCAATACTTCCTATTACTTTATTATCTACTAATATTGCCCAAGAGTAGCTACTATCTTTAGGAGCATTTAAAGTTTGTTTAATAAATTCCTTTGCATTTTCTATTGTATATGGATAAGGTATGCCATCTCGCAAATTTTCTAAAATTCTTTTATTGTTTATAGAATTTCTTAGTTGTTCTGCATCTTCTATTTTCCATTCTCTAATTGATATATTCATATTTTCTTTCTCCTTAAAAATTATATCATTTTATATTTTTTAGTTATATTTCTCTCATTAAACCTTCATAATTTTTTATACATTTTATTGCTTCATTTACATACTTTTGTTGTGGAAATTTTATAAATTGTTCACTTTTATATATTTTTTTAATCTTTATTTTTAATATAATCGTATATAAAAAATATGCTTGCAAAAGCAATTATTATAAGCATTGATAATATATCCCACATATCAATTATTGGTTCTAAAATCATTTTGGATAATATAATATTTATGATTAAGTAAAATGGTATTGATAATAATAAGGTAATTCCTATTGCTTTGATTTTTCTTCTTTTCAATAGTTTGAAAATCCAAAATATGCACCATACATATACAATTGCTATTATAGACATTGAAATCCCTATTTTGAATATCGCATTTTCTTTTATTGTAATGCTTAATATATATAAATATGGAATAATAAAAATACTTAATGCCACTAAGCTTATACTTATTCCTTTCTCACCTATCTTTATCATTGGAATTAAAACTAACCAAGCAAACATAATTGAACTTGTTGTAATTATTGACCAAGTAAATTTACCTAAAATGGCTAAATCACAAATAATACATATCAATATTGCTATAAATGATATTAAAGTAACTAAAATAGAAATAATTGTATTTTTCATAACTTTACCTCTTTTCTTCCTACTATTTGACTTTTATTTCTAATAAGCTTCTTATTTTTTAATTAAACCATTTGTACTTTATCATAACGCAGTACCTCTCTTTGGAACAAAGTATTTACTCATATCGTTTCCTTCTAGTTTTAATAGTTCTATTTTGTTTTTTATTCCTCCACCATATCCTGTTAGGCTTCCATTTTTTCCAACTACTCTATGACAAGGAATTATAATACAAATAGGATTTGAGCCAACTGCTCCTCCAACTGCTTGTGCTGACATTCTTTTTAAACCTCTTTTCCCTGCAATTATTTTTGATATATCGTTATATGTTACAACCTTTCCATATTGGATAGAATTCATTATATCAGTTACTTCTTGCCTAAAAGGTGTTATGCTTTTTATTTTATATTTTGGTATAAAATTAGGATTTTTGCCACTAAAATAAATATCTAGCCATTTACTTGTTTCTCTAAATATTTCTATATCTTTTTCTTCACAGTCTATTATGTGTTTAAAAGAATCTCTTGAATCTTCAAACCATAAACCTGTTAAATTCTCTCCATCACTATTCATAATCATATTTGAAAAGTTTTCTGGTGTTTGATACATATATTTATAAATCATTTTGTTCTTCTCCTATTTTTTAGTATCTGTGTTACATTTTTTTATTGTAAATTGTCACTTATATATTTCTTGAATTTTACACTTTATATATTAGTCATAATTGTTCCTATAATTCCAAATATGATCACTATAAGTAGAAATACCATCCATAGTATAAATCCTATTTTCCTAGTTTTTTTATATTTCTTTACTTCTATATCATTTTCATCATCATTAATATCTTTTAATTCTTCAATATCCTCTTTTTTTATAGATTTTGTATTTTGAAATTCTTCTATATATTTTTTGACTGTTTTTTCATATCCTTTTTGTACAAATATCTTAAGCCTTTTTTTATACTTAGGTAACCTTATTCCTATCCAATAATCCTCTATTTCAGTATTATATGTTATATTATTATCTATTAATATTTGCTCTAACCATGTAGGCTCATTCGTTTCTTTGTAATCATCAAATTCGTATATTTTAATCCAATTTTCTTCCATGTATTCCTCCATACAACTTATTTTTCTCTACAATGGCATTCTGGATTTTCACAAGTACAATTAGAGTTATATCCGCTAGCACATTCTTCTGTACAAGTGCATTTCCACCTTTTTAAAGTAGGAAATAATTTTATACAATGTTCTTTCATTTCTTCATTAGTCATGTCTGCTTGCTCTCCATATTTTGAACACATTTCTATATATTCTTCCATTGTAACTTTGTCTATAAACTCTCCATTTTTATAGCAATATTTACAATAGTCTTCATTGATACTTCCATCTTTATTTGTGCCTAATTGTTCATTTGAGGTTATAGGCATCCCACAACTTTGACATATTTTATTTTCCATTTTTTATTTCTCCAATTTTTTCTATAAATTAATATCTTTTTTTTCGATTATATCATAAAGGACAAGTAATTTTCAATTTAATTACTTATCCTATTTATTGTATAATTTCTTGAGATGATTATAATATAAAAGACAGATAATCATCTGCCTTATTTATGTTTTTTATTATCTATAACTTGCAACTGTGCATTTACCACTTTCGTTGTTAAAAGTTGCCCCTAATCTTTGACCTGTTTTATCTACCCATGTATAACTATGTATTGCTTTTTTCTTCATATTTCATTTGTTCTTCAAACTATCAACTTCAATTTCCACCTATTGCAACTATATAAATTGTTTTATTATTCTCATCAAAATAAATTTCTGTAACTGCAACTTCTTCTACATCTTTCGATTTTAAAATTGTTATATTTTCTATTTTTTTCCAGTTATATGTTATATTATTTGGATTAAATTTCATTTTCAATGTTTCTTCTTTTGTGCTTTCAACTTGCTTTATAAAATTATTATAACTTTCCTCTGTTAATTCTGCTAAAATATCAATTTGGTATATTGTCGGTCCTATACTCCATTTGCTATATAAATTTTGAGAAGTATAATATATATTTTTACTTTCTGGGAAATTATCAAATAGACTATAAATTATTTCTTTATTGTTTTTTAATTCGATATTTGTTTTTCTAGTTTGATTTATAATAAAATATATAGAAATTAGAAATACAATACTAAATATAAATATTATTATCATTATTTTCCATATAGCTTTAGACATTTTTATATCTCCTGTACACAACTTGTAAGTTATCACTATTCATCTTAATCATTGGTAATACATCTATTACTAATACACCAATTCCAATCAATACTGTTAATAAGAAATTCATTTATTTTACTTCCTTTTTATATGTTTTATTACAAGATTTACAAGTGATTTTCATTTCATAACTAGTCACTTTTTTATTTAGTATTGTAATTAAAGGCTCATTATCTTTAGAACAGCAAAACCTATTTTTTATGATGATTAATTCATCATTACATTCTTGCCCTGCCTTACTATCTTCAAAATCTAATATTACACTTCCTTGACTTCCACATTTACATTTATATTTTAATTCTAATCTATCATAAGTTGAATAACATAAATAACCTATGTTTTCATTACATTTATCACAATACATCCAACCACCATAATTAGTTGCTAGTCTTGTATCTACTAATTCTTTGTTTTTTAATATTCTTGCCATAACTTTATCTCCTTCAAGTTGTAATTTTTTATTCTAATACTAATGCTTTTTTAGGACAAAAGTTTGAACATTTGCCACATTTTATACATTTATCATAATCTATTTTAGGTGCTTCAAAATCTTTCTGACTTAATGCTCCAACTGGACAAACATTTATAGCTGGACATTTATGATTTTGAGGACAATTCTCTATTACTATTTTTAATTTTTTATCCATAAATTTATCTCCTTTCCAAATTGACTATCTAATTTTTGTCAAGCCCTTTTTTATAAATTTATTATATTATTT